>JBBIOE010000179.1:0-17530 GCA_037443525.1 Archangiaceae bacterium
CGTCGCACCGGTCGGTCCCGTCGCGCCGGCCGCTCCCGCCGAACCGGTGGGGCCCATCGGGCCAGAAGGCCCCTCGGGGCCCGTCGCGCCCGCGACACCGTCGGTGCCCTTCGGACCCGCGGGGCCCGCCGGGCCGGCCGGTCCAGCAGGGCCGGTCGAGCCGGTGCAGGCGCTGACGACGAGAAGAAGTCCGAGTGACGCGAGGAGGTGCTTCATGGAGTGCTCCCTTGCAGATGAAGAGTGTTCGCCGCTGGCAGCGGCCGGGACGCCGGACTGTAGCGCAGCTGCTTCGGGAACCTCGCCTTTTCCCGACGGCGATATGGTCACCCGATGAGCCCGCCGCGCTTCCGCGCCTACCTCGCGCTCTCCCTCGACGGCTTCGTCGCCACGGCCGACGGCGGCGTGCACTGGCTCGAGCGCTACAACAGCGAGGCCTTCGGCTACACCGACTTCCTCGCCGGCATCGGCACCATCGTCATCGGCCGCGCCACCTTCGAGCAGGCGCTCACCTTCGGCGAGTGGGGCTGGCCGGGCAAGGACGTCTACGTCCTCACCAACCGCCCGCTCGGGAGCGACACGCCCCGCACCCAGGCCTGGACGAGGAGCCCCGCCGAGCTCGTCGCGCACCTGAAGGCCCACGCGGCTCCGGGCGACGTCTGGCTCCTCGGCGGCCCCCGCTCGCTCCACCCCTTCCGCGCCCTCGACGCCGTCGATGCCTACGAGCTGTACGTCATCCCCATCCTCCTGGGGAAAGGCCTCCCCCTCTTCGAGCCCCACGAGGCCCAGCGCGCGCTGTCGCTCGTCCGCCACCGCGCCTTCGAGAACGGCGTGGTCGAGCTCGTCTACGCGCCCCAGCGCCCCGCGCCCTGACGCCACCGCGGTCGACCGCCTCCAGGCACTTCGCCGAGCACGGCTCGTTCGCCGGGCCCGGAAATTTCCACTCCCGCCGGGTGAACGAGCGCCTCTCCGTCCACTTCCGCCAGTGAATTCCCGGCGGCGCCGGCTCGTCCCCTGCCGACGGCGGCGCGAGCGCTGGTACGCTCGGACACCTTCGGCCGGCCGAAATCTGGGAGGACGCACCATGACGCGAGTTCTCTGGACGCTTCTGTTGGCGAGCGTCGCCATCGTCGCGGCGGGCTGTGGCGGCCCCCACACGGGCAACTGCAACGCCTCCAACTGCACCGGCTGCTGCACCTCGACGGGCGAGTGCAAGGACGGGAAGACCGCCGCCGCCTGCGGCTTCAACGGCGCGGAGTGCCAGAGCTGCGGCACCGGCACCTGCGGCCCCGCCCTCACCTGCTTGGGAGGCACCGGCGGCGGCACCGGTGGCACCGGCGGCGGCGGCCCCGTCCAGGGCGACGCGTGCGCCGCGGCCATCACCATTCCCCTCGCCAACGGCGTCGGCGCGGCCACCGCCACCCTCGCCGGCTCGACCGACGACGCCACCGGCTCCTGCGGCGGTGCGGGCCACGGCGACGTGGTGTTCCAGCTCACCACGCCCTCCGCCGGCACCCTGACCATCGACGCCCGGCCCGGCGACGCCGCCCAGCGGCTGGTCGCCTACCTGCGCACCACCTGCGAGACCGCCGCCACCGAGCTTCCAGGCGCCTGCGTCTCCGCCCGGTCCGGCGGCGCGGCCACCTTGCTGACCCAACGCAACCTCGCCGCCGGCACCTACTTCCTGTGGGTCGACGGCGCGGCCTCCGGCTCGGGCTCGGTCGACGTCTCCCTCTCCTTCGCCCCCAGCGCGGGCGAGACCTGCACCGACGCCATCCCCCTGGCCTTCAAGAACAACGAGGCCAACGCGGTGGGCAGCACCGCCGGCGCCACCAACGACGTCACCTCGGTCTGCGGCGGCGCGGGCCCCGACCTCGTCTACCGCTTCGACGTCACCAGCCCGTCCAACTTCGACGTCACCGTCACCCCGCACAGCACCAGCCTCCAGCCGGTGGTCTCGGTGCGCGGCGCCTCCTGCGGCGCGAACCCGCTCGGCTGCAACGCGGCCAGCGCGGGCGGCGCCTCCGCGGTGCTGCGCCTGGGCAGCCTGCCCGCCGGCACCTACTACCTCGCCGTCGACTCCGCCTCGTCGAACGCCGGAGAGTTCGAGCTGGTGGCGCACCTCTCCACCGCCGTGGCCGGCGACACCTGCGCCTCTGCCAAGACGCTCACCTTCACCAACGGCTCCTCGGGCGGAGTGGCCAGCGACACCGGCGACACGTCCCTCGCCTGGTCCGACACCCAGGGCCTGTGCGGCGGCCTCGGCGGCAGCGACGTCGTCTACCGCTTCACCACCGGCGCCACCCTGAACCTGCGCGCCGGCGTCTCCAGCACCAACCCCAACGTCCAGCCGGTCGTCTACCTGCGCGCCGTCAGCTGCACCGGCTCCGAGCGCGCCTGCGGGCTCTCGACCGACGGCGGCGTGGCCTCGCTCGCCTACGGCGGTCTCACCCCCGGCACCTATTACCTCTGGGTGGACGACAACACCGCCACCGGCGGGCCCTACACCCTCTCCGCCTCGCTGGAGGCGCCGCTGCAGGGCGAGAGCTGCGCCAACCCGCGCTCGCTGGTCTTCAGCAACGGCACCCTGGGCGGCACCGCCAGCGACACCGGCGACACCTCCCAGGCCTTCCCCGAGGCCCAGGGCAGCTGCGGCGGCTCGGCCGGCGCGGACCTCGTCTACACCTTCACCACCACCACCCAGCTCAGCTTCACCGCCAGCGCGACGACCTTGAGCAGCGGCTACCAGCCGGTGCTGTACCTGCGCTCGAGCTTCTGCACCACCAGCGGCGATCGCGCCTGCAACCAGGCCACCGTCGCCGGCGGCACCGCCTCCCTCGCCTCCGCCAACCTGCCCGCCGGCACCTACTACCTGTGGGTCGACGGCGCGTCCGCGACGGGCGGCGGCTACACCCTCGACGCCGCGCTCGCCCCGCCTCCGCCCGGCGACGTCTGCACCAACCCCAAGAACCTCTCCTTCTCCAACGGCGCCGCCGGCGGCACCGCCACCGCGACCGGCGACACCACCGGGCTGTCCGCCGACACCTACGGCACCTGCTGGGCCAGCACCGCCGAGCCCGACGAGGTCTACGCCTTCTCCACCACCACGGCGCTCGACCTGCGCGCCACGGTGACGCCCACCGGAGGCAGCTTTCGCCCGGTGGTCTACGTGCGCTCGACGACCTGCACCGGCGCCCAGCTGGCCTGCACCGCCGCCACCACCTCGGGCAACGGAGCCGCCCTCGCGGTGGGCGCGCTGCCGGCCGGCAACTACTCGCTCTTCGTCGACGGCGCGGGCGGCACCTCTGGCCCCTACTCGCTCACCGCCTCGCTCACCCCGCCCGCGGTGGGTGAGGGCTGCGCCAACCCCAAGCCGCTCGTCTTCTCCCTGGGCAGCGACGGCGGCGTGGCCAGCGACACCGGCGACACCTCGCTCGACTTCCAGGACGGCTCCGGGAGCTGCACCAGCACCTCCGCGCCGGATCTCGTCTACTCGTTCACCTCGACCAAGACCCTCGACTTCGCCGCCTCGCTCAGCACCACCGCCGGCACCTACTGGCCGGCGATGGTGCTGCGCACCGCCACCTGCACCGGCGCCGAGCGCACCTGCGCGGCGGCGACCAGCGTGGGCGGCACCGCGAACCTCGCCGTGCAGGGCCTGCCCGCCGGCACCTGGTACCTGTGGGTGGACGGCGCCACCGCCAGCGGAGGCCAGTACAACCTCACCGCCTCGCTGCTCCCCGCGCCGCCCGACGCGGTGCGCGCCCTGCCCATCACCAACGTCGCCAGCCCCGGCCCGATGACGGTGACCTTCCAGGTGGTGGACCGCTACGGCAACGTCATGAGTGGCGACAACACCACCAGCTTCACCATCTCGTTGAACGGCTCGGCCATCTTCACCGGGGCGAGCCAGGGCACCATCAACTCGGGCTCGGGCACCAACACCGTGGTGGTGACGGTGGTGAACGGCCAGGTGACGCTCACCCTCACCGACGCGGTGGCGCAGACGGTGACCTTCACCACCACCGACTCTCAGGGCAACGGGCTCAAGTACCCGGGCAACAACGTCTTCACCCAGACCTCGCCACCCCAGCCCACGCCCTGCGACACCAACAACAACCGCGTCTTCACCTTCGCCACCTCGGCGCAGCCCACCGGCCCCGCCACGGTCACCGTCAACTCCCGAGGCGACCTCAACGGAGGCACCACCGAGTACCTCAACGTCTACATGGAGAGCACCGCCGGCACGCCCTACGGCTCCATCTTCACTGGCGGCCCAGGCCAGTGCGCCACCGCCTACGGGGTGGCGACGGTGAACGTGCCCCTCACCAGCCTCCAGACGTACCTCGCCGACGGCACGCTGAACGTGGTGCTGGTCGCGACCAGCGCCGTGAACTGCGTCACCTGCCCGACCATCAACAACGACACCTTCGTGACGCTGAGCTACCCGACGACGCTCACCGCCACTTTCCTCTGAGGGCCATTGACGCGAAGGCCCGCCGCGAGGAGCTCGAGGCGGGCCGTCCGGTGAAGACTCGATTGAACCCCGCGCGGTGCGCCGCGAGCGGAGCCGAACCGCTACGACCGAGCGCGCCAGAGGGCCCGGGACGGGCGCCGGCGACACGCTCCGGCCGCCAGACCCGCCCCGAGCGGCTCGAGGCGGGCCGTCACCGCCTCACGGCGAGGTGACGTAGAGGCCGCACCGGTAGTAGTCGCCGGTGTTCGAGCCGTCCTGCGAGACGTGGGACACCTTGAGGTAGTAGGTGCCCGCGGCGGAGATGGCGACCTCCGGCTTGGACTTCGTGGTGCCCGTGCCCCAGTAGATGTCGGCGGTCTCGGTCTCGGTCTCGGTCTGGAGCGAGGCGGTCGAGCTCAGGATCTCGAAGGTGGCGCCGACCAGGCCCGAGCCGCTGCGGAGCGCGCCGCAGGCCAGGGACACGGTGTCGCCCGCGCCCGCGCTGAAGCTGAACACGTCGACGTCGGAGCCCGGCTGGTGCCCGAGGATGTAGCCGCTCTTCACCTTGGGGTTGTCCACGGAGACGGACAGGGTCAGGGCCTCGGCGGTGGCGGTGGTGTCGTTCGCGCCCGTGGTGGTCTCGGCCTCTCGCGGGCTGTCGCTGGTGGCCTCCACGCTGGTGGCGTAGAAGTCGTTCGCGCCCGCGGCGAGGCCGGCGGGACGCTCCACCCAGAGCAGCAGGTCGCCCGGCGTCACCACCGCCGAGAGCGCGTCGGACATCGCCTCGACGTTGCCGGCCGGCGGCGCCAGCTTGGCCAGCACGGTGATGCCGTCCATCTGCGTCACCCGAGCGGCGAAGCGCGGCAGGGTCGAGCCGTAGCCGTTCTTTCCCGCGCCCGCGGGCACGCCGTTGGGCGGGAAGTACACGGTGAGGTTGACGCCGCCGTCGGGCACGGTGAACTTGTAGACGTCGACGTCCGACGCGCTACCGAGCGCTCCCGCCAGATTGACGAAGCCGCCGGGGATGGTGCTGAAGGCCTTGAGCTTGCCCGCCTGCGCGTTGGACGCCATGTCGTTCGGCTCGGTGTCGAAGGTGACGGTGGCCGCGTTGGGGTCCAGGCGGCCGGCGGTGAGCTTGAAGGTGTCGGTGGGGTGCGCGACCGCGGTCTGACCGGCCCAGGTCGACCAGTCCTCCACCTTGATGCAGACGGTGCCGGTGAAGGGCGCCTTGAAGAACATCTCGCTGTCGGAGCTGATTCGCGGGTACGAGTCGTCGATGCTCGCCAAGAGCGTATTGCCGGTGGCGTCATAGACCGAGACGGCGGTGTCGAGCTTGGCCGGGTCGTCGTTGGGGTTGGCGTTGGTGGCGATGAGGAGGAAGTCGTCCTTGGTCACCGGCAGCGCGTAGTAGAGCTTCTTGCCGGCGGTGTTGATCTTCCCGCTGACGCCGGTGGTGCCCTGCACCATCGGCAGGGGCGCCGCGCAGCTGGTGCCCAGCGTCGGGCCCGCGTCGACCGTGCCGCCGGTGCCGCCTCCGGTGCTGCCGCCCGTGCCACCTCCAGTGCCGCCGCCGGTGTGACCCGCGTCGACGCCGGCGTCAGCCCCCGGCTTGGGCGCGCCGCACGCGCTGACGAGTGAGACCGCGACCACCATGAACGACAGGCTCTTCAAGATACGCATCACGAAGGCTCCTCAGTTCACCGAGTGAATGGGTCGGGGGCCTAGCGAGATACTTCGGGGCTCGCAAGGGCGCCGTGCGGCCTTGCCTCGGCGGCGATGAGGAAGGGCGCGCGGGGAACGAAGCGCCCGAGGGGCTCCAGCGAGCCCAGGAGGCGGTTCGCCGAGCGGAGAGCGCCGCGAAATCGGCGTCCGCGGGCTGCTCATCGCGCCGGCGAGCTCCGCAGGTCTGGCGCGGGCCGATCGATTCCTTGGCGTCCGCGCAAGTCCTGCCGCCCGGCACCGGCCGCGCCGTCGCGCCCCAGCTCGCCACCCGTGCACGACCCTTGCTGCACCTGGTCGCATGGACACCGCCCTGCGCGCACCGGCCGCCGTGGCCGGAACGTCCTTGCCCGCGCTCATCGAGCGGGAGCTGCGGCGGAGGCGGCGGCGGCTCCTCGGGTTCGCGCTGGTGGCGGTGCTCGTCCCGGTGCTCGGCGCCGCCACCTGGTGGCTGTTGCGCCCCAGGCCCGCGCCGATGGCCCAGCGCTTCCGGGTGATGCCGGTGGCCCACGGGAACCTGGTGCGCGAGGTGCGCGCCACCGGGCACGTGGAGGCGGTCTCCGCGGTGACGGTCGGCGCGGAGATCTCCGGCCGCATCGCCACGGTGGAGGTCGACTACAACGACCTGGTGAAGGAGGGCCAGGTGCTGGCGCGCTTCGACACCACCGCCCTGGAGGCGGAGCGGGCGCGCAGCCAGGCCCTGCTCGCCGCCGCCAGGGCCCAGCTCGCGCAGGCCAGAAGCGACCTCGCCCAGGCCCGCCGCAACGTCGCCCGCACCCAGCAGCTCTTCCAGAAGCGCGCGGTGACGCTGCAGGAGCACGAGAACGACGTCACCGCCCGGGCCCTGGCGGCGGATCGCGTCAACGCCGCGCTGGCCAACGTCACCGCCCAGGAAGCGGCCGCGGCGGTGGCCCTCACCAACCTCGACCACGCGGTCATCCGCGCGCCCATCGACGGCGTGGTCCTCACCCGGAACATCGACCCCGGGCAGACCGTGGCCGCCATCTTCCAGTCGCCGGTGCTCTTCACCGTGGCGGCGGACCTGCGCGAGATGGAGGTGCAGGCCGCCGTCGACGAGGCGGACGTCGGCGAGGTGCAGGTCGGTCAGCCGGCGAGCTTCACCGTCAACGCCTTCCCCGACCGGGTCTTCGAGGGCCAGGTCGTCGAGGTGCGCAACGCCGCGCGCATCGTGCAGGACGTGGTGACCTACGACACGGTGGTGCGGGTGTTGAACGAAGACCTGGCGCTGAGGCCCGGCATGACGGCCTCGGTGCGCATTCGCACCGCCAGCGCGCTCGACACCGACTCGGTGCCCAACACCGCGCTGCGCTTCACCCCGCCGGGCACCCGGCGCGACGAGCGGGTGGCGCAGGTCTTCGTGCTCGAGGGCGGGACTCCGAGGCCGGTCGCGGTGCAGCCGGGGCTCTCCGACGGCGAGTCGACCGCGCTCTTAAGCGGCGCCCTGAAGCCGGGCACCCAGGTGCTGGTGGACCTCACCCCCGCGGGGAAGAAGGCCTATGGACTCACCGTACCGCCCTGAGGCCTTCGCCCTGCTCGCCCTCAGTGGCGTGACCCGCGTCTACGGCGAGGGCGACGCGGCGGTGAAGGCCCTGGACGGCGTCGACCTCGAGGTCTTCGCGCAAGACTTCGTCGCCATCACCGGCGCCTCCGGCTCGGGCAAGTCGACGGCCATCAGCATCCTGGGCTGCCTCGAGCTGCCCAGCGAAGGGGAGTACCGCATCGAGGGCACGCCGGTGCAGGGCCTGATGCCCGACGTGCTCGCGGCCTTGCGCAACGCGAAGTTCGGCTTCGTCTTCCAGAGCTACAACCTGCTCGCCCGCGCCTCCGCGGTGGACAACGTCGCCCTGCCGCTCGTCTACGCCGGCGTGGGCCGGGCGGAGCGCGAGGTGCGGGCCAGAGAGTCCCTGGCGCTGGTGGGGCTCTCGGGCCGCGAGGACGCGCACCCGAACCAGCTCTCCGGCGGCCAGCAGCAGCGGGTGGCCGTCGCGCGCGCCCTGGTGAACCGCCCGGAGGTGATTCTGGCCGACGAGCCCACCGGCAACCTCGACTCCAAGACCGGCGCCGGCATCATGCAGCTCCTCGTCGAGCTGAACGCCACCCGCGGCATCACGGTGGTGATGGTGACGCACGACCGGGCCAGCGCGGCGCGGGCGAAGCGGCAGGTGGTCTTCCAGGACGGGCGGGTCGTCTCCGACACGCGCGCGACGGGCCCATGACGCTCGGCGCCACCACCTCGCTGGCGCTGACGGCGCTCTTGCGCAACCGCATGCGCTCGCTGCTCACCATGCTGGGGGTGGTCATCGGCGTGGCGGCGGTGTTGATGATGCAGTCGCTCGGCCAGGGCGCCTCCGCCTTCATCGGCGAGACCATCGGCGGCATGGGCAGCAACATGCTCATCGTCATCCCGGGCTCTCCCGGCAGGCACATGGGGCCGCCGGCGAGCACCGGCGACCCGCTCTTCACTCAAGCAGACGTGGAGGCGCTGCGCCGGGGCGCGCCCGACGTGGCGCTGCTCGCGCCGGTGATGACCCGCTCCCTGCGCACCGTGTACGGCGCCAACAACCGCAACGTGCCGGTGAGCGGCGTCGGCCCCGACTACCTGGAGATTCGGAGCCTGAGCGTCGACTCCGGGCGCGCGCTGACCCGCGACGACGAGCGGCAGGCGGCGCAGGTCTGCCTCATCGGCCACACGGTCCAGACCGCGCTCTTCCCCTTCATGGATCCGCTGGGCAAGGACGTGCGCGTGCACGACGTGGCCTGCCGGGTGGTGGGCGTGGTGGAGGAGAAGGGCACCTCGGCCTTCGGGCTCGATCAGGACGACCTGGTGCTGATGCCGTTCTCCACCTTCTCGCGGCGCATCACCGGCACCGACCGCATCGGCTTCCTGGTGGCCTCCGCGGTGTCCACGGATCGCATCTCCGACGCGAAGGCGCAGCTGGAGCGGGTGCTCAGGCCGAGGCGGCACGTGCTGCCCGGAGAGGACGACGACTTCGCGGTGCGAGACCCCCGGGAGATCCAGGCGGTGCTCGAGCAGGTGACGGACGTGCTCACCACCTTCCTGCTCGGCGTGGCGGGCATCTCGCTCCTGGTGGGCGGCATCGGCATCATGAACATCATGCTGGTGTCGGTGACCGAGCGGACGCGGGAGATCGGCATTCGCCTCGCCGTCGGCGCGCGGGCCTGGGACATCTCGAGCCAGTTCCTGGTGGAGGCGGCGGTGCTCTCGGCCCTGGGCGGCGTGGTGGGCATCGCCCTCGGCACCGGCGGCGCGCTCTTGCTGTCGCGGGTGATGCACGTGCCCTTCATCGTGCCCGTCGCCGCCATGCCGGTGGCCTTCGGGGTGTCGGTGCTGGTGGGGGTGCTGTTCGGCGTGGTGCCGGCGCGGAAGGCGGCGCGGCTGAACCCCCTGGCGGCGCTGCGGTTCGAGTAGCGCGCGGCGCGGCTTGGGCCGGGCCAAGCTGGGCCGGTCAGACTGACCTTGGGTCTCACGCTGGACCGCGCCTCCCTGCCCTCCGCCGAGGAGTCCTACGGTTTGCCGGTGCCCTGGGGTACCCTGCCGGCCACCTGCGGGCGAAGCGACGGCCAGCAGAGGGGACCGAATGCGCGACTGGCGCCTCACCTTCGCAGTGCTCGCGCTGTGCGGCGCCGCGCGCGCCTCGGAGCTCCAGCCGGTCACGCTCCAGCTCAAGTGGAAGCACCAGTTCCAGTTCGCCGGGTACTACGTCGCCCAGGAGAAGGGGTATTACCGGCAGGCCGGCCTGGAGGTGCGCTTCCTCGAGGCCCGCCCCGGGCGTGAGCCCATCGACGCGGTGCTGGCGGGCGAGGCCGAGTACGGCGTGGGGACCTCCGACCTGCTCCTCTACCGGGCCCGCGGCGTGCCGGTGGTCGTGCTGGGCGTGCTCTTCCAGCACTCCCCCCTGACGCTGGTGGCGCTCAAGGACTCGGGCATCTCCTCGGTGCACGACCTCGTCGATCGCAAGGTGATGATCGAGCCGCACTCGGCCGAGCTGCTCGCCTTCCTCACCCGCGAGGGCGTCCCCCCGGCGCGGCTGCGCCAGCAGGTGCACTCGTTCGACGTGGACGATCTCCTCGGCGGCACCGTGGACGCGATGAGCGTCTACTCCACCGACGAGCCCTGGGCGCTCGCGGTGGCCCGAACGGCCTACGTCGCCTTCAGCCCCCGCGAGGCCGGCGTGGACTTCTACGGGGACAACCTCTTCACCACCCAGGCCGAGGTCTCGGCCCACCCCGACCGCGTCAAGGCCTTCCGCGACGCCAGCTTCCGCGGGTGGAAGGAGGCGATGGAGCACCCCGCCGAGACCGTCGACCTCATCCTCGCGAAGTACCCGACGGCGAAGTCCCGCGATCAGCTCCTCTTCGAGGCCGAGCAGATGAAGAGCCTCATCCAGCCGGAGCTGGTGGAGCCCGGCTACATGCACGCGGGCCGGTGGGAGCACATGGCGTCGGTCTACCTGGAGCTGGGCATGCTCCAGCGCGAGGTGCCGATGGCCGGCTTCCTCTACGCCACCGGGCCCGCCGTGCCCTCCTGGGTGGGCTGGGCCCTGGCGGCGCTGGCGGCGCTCACCGTGCTCGGCGGCAGCGCGGCCGGCCTGGTCTTCCGAGCCAACCGCTCCCTCGCCCGGGAGATCGCCTCGCGAGCGGAGAGCGAGCAGCGCTTCCGCGCCCTGTTCGAGTCGGCGCCCGAGCCGACCTGGCTCCTGGTGGGCGAGCGCATCGCCGAGTGCAGCGCCTCGGCCGCCAGCGCCCTCGGCTACCCCGGGCGCGAGGCCCTCGAGGGGCGAACGGTCGTCGAGCTCACGGCGCCGGAGGCCCGGCCGGACGAGAGTGGGCGCCCGGCGGAGTCCAGGCCCGGGCCCGCCGCCACGAGCGCCGAGGCGTGGCAGGGCCAGGTCGACCGCGCGCTCTTCGACGGATTCGCCCGCTTCCCCTGGCGGCTCGCCCGCCTCGGCGCCGGCTCGATGCCGGTGCACATGACGCTGGCGAGGCTGCGGTGGCGTGGAGAGGACGCCGTGTACTGCACCTTCCGCGACGTGAGCGTGCACCTGGAGGCGGAGGCGGCGCTGGAGCGGGCCCGGGCCGAGGCCGAGGCGGCCAGCCGCCTGAAGAGCCTCTTCCTCGCCAACATGACGCACGAGCTCCGCACGCCGCTCCACGCCATCACCAGCCTCGCCTGGCTGGGGCAACGTGAGCGCGACCCCGCGCGACTGCGCGAGTACTTCGATCACGTCCACCAGTCGTCCGAGACCTTGGCGAGCATCGTCAACGACGTGCTCGACTTCTCCCGTATCGAGGCGGGGAGGCTCCAGATCGAGGCCGTCCCCTTCGAGCTCCGCAAGCCGCTCCTGGAGGTGCGCTCTCTCTTCGAGGGCGCCGCGCAGAAGAAGGGCCTCGCGATCTCCTTCGAGATCGACGCCGAGATCCCCCACTGGGTGAAGGGCGATCCGCTGCGGCTCAAGCAGGTGCTCACCAACCTGTGCTCGAACGCGGTGAAGTTCACCGAGCGAGGCCGGATCGCCGTGCGGGCGCTGCTGCTCTCGCGCTCACCGGACCGGGTCTCGGTGGCCTTCGACGTCGAGGACTCGGGCATCGGCCTCTCCCCCGAGCAGGTGGCGAGGCTGTTCCAGCCCTTCACCCAGGCCGACGCCTCGACCACCCGGCGGTATGGCGGCACGGGGCTGGGGCTCGCGATCAGCCGCCAGCTGGTCGGCCTCATGGGCGGCAACCTCGAGGTCGAGAGCGCGCTCGGCCGCGGAAGCACCTTCACCGTCGCGCTCGAGCTCGACCTCGCGGACTCCCCGGGCTCGGAGACGCCCTCTCCGCAAGCGGGCTCCGCGCGGCAGCTGCCCGACCTGCGCGGACTGCGAGTGCTGGTGGTCGAGGACAACGCCGTCAACCAGCTGCTGGCGGTGAAGCTGCTCGAGCGGGCCCGGGCGACCGTGAGCGTCGCGGGCAATGGCCGGCAGGCGGTCGAGGCGCTGGCCAAGAGCCCCACCGGGTTCGACGCCGTCCTCATGGATCTCCAGATGCCCGAGCTCGACGGCTACCAGGCGACCGAGGCCATCAGGGGCCGGCTCGGCGTGCGCGACCTGCCGATCTACGCCATGTCGGCCCACGCGCTGGCCGAGGAGAAGGCGCGCTGCTTCGCGGTGGGCATGAACGGTCATCTGCCCAAGCCCATCGACGTCGACGCGCTCTACCGCACCCTCGCCGAGGTGCATCGGGCCGGGGCCTGACCGAAGACAGCCTCCATCGCCCGTCGTAGGGTCTTCGTCGACGGTCAACCGGTGAGGAGTCGCATGAGCCAGTGGAGTCGCCGTGTCGCCGTCGCGTTGGCCGCGCTGCTCGCCAGCGGCTGCTACACCTCGCGGGTCACCACCAAGGCGCCGCCGGGCGGAGCCGAGGTGAGGAAGCACCAGTGGTACGCGCTGGCCGGGCTGGTGCCCCTCTCCAGCACCGGCGGCATCGAGTGCCAGCACGGCCTTTCCCGGGTGGAGGACTCCTTCACCCTCGTCGACGTCGCCATCGCGGTGGGGCTGTCGTTGGGCGGCGCGCTGGTGGGCCTGGTGGCGTGCCCCTCCGACGGAAATGGAGCGCTCACCGCCTGCGCGGGCGTGGGCGCGGGGCTGATGCCGCTGGCCCTCGGCTCGCGGTCGCTGTCGTACGTGTGCGAGGCCCCGCCCTCGTCCGCGCCGGTGGTGGCGCCCACCGGCGACTACCCGCCGCTGCCGCCGCCCCCCGGGCCGGGCGCGCCCTCGGGACCGCCGGGGCCGACCGGGCCCGCACCGGCCTACCCGCCGCTGCCGCCTCAGTAAGTGGCGGCGAGGCCGTCACGGACCGGGCCGCGCCTTATGTCAGTGGGTGCGCGAAGAAGTCGGTCGGCGCGCGAGGAGCAGCCATGACGACGAGAGCGGCGGCCGCGGCGTTGCTCGTATCGGGATGGGCGCTGATCAGCGCCTGCGGGGGCGTGAGGTACACCGACGCGGCGTCCGCGTGCACCCAGACGGGCGGGCTGCTCGGCTCCGCGAGCTGCTGCGCGGCCACCGGCGACTTCCCCAACACCTGCGTGACCGGCGCGTGCGGCTGCGCCGCGTCCGCCAGTCACACGGTCCAGACCTGCCGGTGCCCGACGGACGAGTGCTTCGATCCGGAGAAGGGCTGCCGGTAGGCGCGTCGCGCTCAACTCGGCGGCGACCACACCACGCGAACGCTGTCGAGGAAGCGGAACGCCGCCGTCTCCCACTCGGGCGTCCAGTCGACGATGGCCGAGGCGACGAGCACGCGGCCTTCCGCGCCGTCGGGTGCCGCGATGACGCGCGCGAAGGCGCCGCACGGCCCCTCGTCGTCGAGCTTGAACGCCAACTGCCGCGTCGCGCCGCCGACGATGATGGCCGAGGTGTCGTCGAGCCGCTCCGGGCTCCACTTCGCGAGCGTCGAGGCCCAAAGGTCGCCGAACGTCTTCACCCAGCCCTGCGCCCCGACGGGCACGAAGGCCGCGGTGGCCATGCGCGTGAGACGAACGCTGAAGATGCCGAAGGGAGTCGCCTCCCAGACGAGCTCGTGGCTCGTGCTGAGCTCCTCGGGCGGCTGGTCGATGCGCTGCGCCGGCCCGGGGAACTCGGCGCAGAACCACTGGTTCTCGACTCGGCTCGGCGCCATGAGTCAGCCCCGGGCCAGCTGCGCCCGCGCCACCACCATCGCCGTGGTGGCCACGGTGACTTGCGGGTTCACCCCCAGCGAGCTGGGGAACACGCTGGCGTCGGCGACGACGAGGTCCTTCACCTCGTGCGTCTCGCCGTCGGGCTTCACCACCGCCGCCTTCGCGTCCGCGCCCATGCGGCAGGTGGCCATCGGGTGTGACGCGTAGACTCCGAGCACGTCCGCGCCCACGTCCTTCAGCACCTGCTCGAGCTCCAAAAGGCTCTTCGACGGCCGGGCGCCGGGAACCGCGCTCAGGACCTCCTTGGCCCCCGCCGCGAAGTACGCCTTGGCGATGGCGAGGAGGCCCTTCTTCATCACCCGCAGGTCCTCGGCGTTGACGTCGTAGCTCATCGCGCTGCGCCCCGGTCCAGCGCCCAGCCGCACCCGCCCCGTCGAGGTGTCGCCCACCATGCAGCCGCAGGTGGCGAGGTGCCTCAGCTGCTCGATGGGCCGCGCGTAGGCCGCGTACTGCACCGAGTACACGTCGGGCGTGGCGCTGAAGGTCTCCAGCACCGCCGACTCGCCCTCCATGTGCGCGTAGTAGCCCTGGGTCGCGCCGTGCCAGGCGTCCACCACCTCGTCGAAGAGCGCCGCCACTCCCACCGCCGGGTGCACGTGCAGCCCCTCGCCCAGGAGGCCCGAGCCGTTGCAGAGGTTCTGCCGCATGAGGAGCAGCGGCGTCCCGATGGCCCCCGCGCAGAGGAAGACCTTCTTCGCCCGCACCTCGATGGAGCGCTTCTTCTCCTCGGTGTACGGATCCATGCCCACCGCGGTGAGCCCCTTGGCCGCGCCGCCCTCCACCAGGAGCGACGTCACCCGCGCGCAGGAGAGCAGCGCCCCGCCCTTCTCCAGCACCTTGGGCACCAGCGAGCGGTCGGTGGAGAATTTGCCGCCGGTCGGGCACCCCATCTGGCACACCCCGCAGCCGATGCAGCCCGGCGCGTTGCGCGAGATGAAGTCTCCCTCGAGCCCGGTGGCCTCGGCGCCCTTCTTGAAGAGGAGCCCGTTCTTCTGCGCGATGAACTCCGACACCTTTACCACCGACAGCGCGCGCTCCACCTCCGCGAAGAGCGGCGCGAGCCGAGCTTCGTCCGCCCAGTCGATGCCCGAGCCCGTCCGCCAGCGGTCGAGCACCGTCTTCGGCGTGCGGAAGCAGATGGCGGAGTTCAAGAAGGTCGACCCGCCCACCGCCTTCCCGCGCGGGATCGGCAGGTAGACGTTCCCCGAGGAGAGGCTGGTGCCGCGCTCGGCGTAGAGGTGCCGCAGGGCCCACGACTGGCGGGTGGAGAGCTCGTGCGGCTCCCACTTCTTGCCCTCCTCGACGAGCAGCACCTTCTGCCCCGCCTCGGCGAGCTGCCAGGCCGCCATCGCGCCGCCCGCACCCGCGCCGATGACCACCGCGTCGCAGGTGATGCGCTCGTCGCTCGACAGCTCGTCCGCCCTCAGGAGCTGGCCCCCGGGAAAGTCCACGTCAGGCCTCCTTCGCCGGCAGCGCCGCGGTCCACAGCGTGGGGCGAGCCGCGGTGTCGATGGCGCAGCCCAAGCTGAAGCCCGCCGCCTGACGCACCCGCTCGTCCTCGAAGTAGCCCATGGCCGCGGTCAGGGTGAGCGTCTGGTAGCCCGCCCTCCGCACGCGCAAGCCGCTGTCGCGCCAGCCGTTCAAGACGTCGAGGGCGTGGGCGCGGGGGAGGAAGCGGAAGGTGCCGCCATGCGTGGGGACGCTCGACATGTTGAGCGTGCGCAGCAGCATGCGGAACAGCTCCTGCGTGTCGGGGTAGAGGTGGGCCACGTAGAGGTCGACGAAGTGCGCGACGTCGATCTCCTTGGCCGAGAACGGCACCTCCGGCGGGCCGGGGTAGAGCGCGTCGCAGACCTTCTCCACCACGTCGGCCTCCACCACGTCGAAGACCCGGTAGCCCGGCGCCGCCTTCCCGAAGCCGCGCACGGCATGGTTCAGCGCCGCGAGCCCGCCGAGGAGCAGGCCCCCCACGCCGGCGACCTTGAGCAGCGTGCGCCGGGTGTGGCGCAGGGCGAGCGGCGGCGGAGCGGTGGGGAGCGTCGGCACGCGCGCACTGTGCCACCGAGGCGTACGATGGTCACCCAGGAGGCCGTCATGCCGTCACCGTCCGCCCTGAGGAAGCTGGTCATCGTCCGGGGCAGCCCCGCCGCCGCCTACCACCACTTCACCGCCGAGCTGGCCGCGTGGTGGCCGCTCGAGATGCAGAGCGTCTTCGACGACGACACGCTCACCTGCGCCTTCGAGGCCAGGGCCGGCGGGCGCATCTACGAGATCTCCAAGACGGGCGGCGAGGCGCTGTGGGGCACGGTGCTCCTCGCCGAGCCGGCGCGCCGGGTGGTGTTCTCCTGGCATCCCGGCCGCTCGCCCATCACGGCCCAGGAAGTGACGGTGCACTTCACCACCACCGAGGGCGGCACCCGCGTCGAGCTGGTGCACGACCTCTGGGAGACCCTGGGCCTGCGCGCCGAGGAGACGCGGAAGACCTACGACTCGGGGTGGGACGTGGTGCTGGGCAAGTGCTTCGCTGGCCACGCCAACCGCGAGCTGGAGCAGCCGCCGCGGAGCAGCGGCGATGCTCCGGCGAAGCGGCCGCCGCGCGGCAAGAGGTCAGGCCGGTGAGCGACGAGCCGGCGCACCGCGCGAAGCCGAGGAAGGCTACTTGGCAAACACGATCAAGCTGACGTCGGCCGGGGCGGGCTCGTTCAAGGCACACGCGCCCGACTCGATGCGCATGAGCTTCTTGTAGTTCACCGAGATCTCGTGCTCGCCCGACGCGTCCACCAGCGCGCACAGCGGCCTCGCGGCGGGCAGCAGCTCGTACCACACGAGCGCCTGACGCGGATTGCCGCAGCACTCCTCCGGCTCGAAGGTCGCCCCGAGCGCGGACTCGTCGTCCCACACCAGGAGTCTGTCGCTGAACCGCAGGTTCCCGGGGGCTTTGGTCGGGATCTCCTGGGTTGAGACGAGGTGCCCCTCGAGGTCGAACACCCACCCGGTGAAGCGACAGGTGACGTAGGTCGTGCCCCCCACGCAGCGCTGTCCCATGTACCAGTGGAGGCGGTGATTCTTCGCCGCCAGCTCGTGTTCCTGTCCGGCCTGATTGAAGTAGAGCCGGGCGGTGGCCGCGTAGGACGCGGCCTGGGCCTCGCTGATGCGCAAGGGGAGCGCCAAGGCCTCCTCGCGCTTCTCCACGACGAACGCCTTGAGCTGCTCGTCGCTCAGCTTCTCCCAGTCCTGCGGCTCCGTTATCCCCATCCAGGGGTTGTAGCCCTCGATGACCAGGTTGATCGTCTCGGCAGCGCGCTGGTCGCCCTTCTTCGCGAGCGACGCCAGGACGGCGACGAAGTTGTAGAGCGCCGTGTTCGTCAGCGGGGACTGGTGTTCGTCCTCCTCGAGCAAGTCGTCTGGTTTCCCCTTGAGGAACTCGTCGATGGCAAGGAACGCCGCCTCACCGTAGGGAACGAGCTTGGCTGCTGCCTTGGCTCGGACCTTCCCCGACGGTGAGAGCAGCTCCTTGACCAGCCCTCGCGCCTCGACCAGCCGGCGAGCACGCTTCTCGACGTCGGCCAGCTCGGCTCCGTTCTTCTCCCAGTGGGCGC
>JBBIOE010000180.1:0-17467 GCA_037443525.1 Archangiaceae bacterium
CGCGCCGGCAGGTCGGCCAGCAGCGCCACCACCCGGCCCTCCCGCTCCAGCGCCTGGACCACGTCCAGCCTCGAGGAGGGCAGCAGCTCGGGGAGCACCCTCTCCACGCCCACCCGCTGCGCCACCAGCCGCGCCGTCACCGGGTGATCTCCGGTCGCCAGCACCACCTCCACGCCCTGCCGCTGCAGCTCCTCCACCGCCAGCATCGCCGACGGCCGCACCGGGTCCTCCACGCCGAGCAGGCCGGCCACGTGCCCGTCGATGGCCACCATCAGGCAGCCCCGCCCCTGGGCGCGCCAGCGGGTGGCCAGGCTCTCCAGCGCCGAGGTGCGCACCCCCAGCGCCGACAGCCACCCCGGGCTCCCCAGCGCCACCACCCGGCCGCGCACCTTCCCGGTCAGCCCGCGCCCCGCCACCTGCACCACCTCGGTGGGGTGCCCCAGCACCAACCCCTTCGACGCCGCGCCCTCCAGAATCGCCCGCGCCAGGGGGTGCGCGCTCTCCCGCTCCAGCGACGCCGCCATGCGCAGCGCGGTGTCGGGGTCGAAGCCGTTCACCACGTGCAGCTCCACCAGCCGCGGGCGCCCCTCGGTGAGCGTGCCGGTCTTGTCCACCACCAGGGTGTCCACCCGCCCGAGCCGCTCCAGCGCCTCGGCGGTGCGGAAGAGCACGCCGGTCCGCGCCGCGCGGCCCAGGCCCGCCACCACCGCCATCGGCGTCGCCAAGAGCAGCGCCCCCGGGCAGGCCACCACCAGCACCGAGAGCGCCGCCGCGAAGCCCAGCGAGAGCCGCTCCGCCCCGCCGCCCACGGCCCACCCCACGAAGGTGAGGACCGCGATGAGCGCCACCGTGGGCACGAAGAGCACGCAGAAGCGCTCCACCGCGCGCTGGGTCGGCGCCTTGGAGCGCTGCGCCGCCGCCACCTGCCGCGCCATGCTCGAGAGCAGCGTCGCGTGCCCCACCCGCTCCGCCCGCACCGCCAGGCGCCCCGAGAGGTTCACCGTGCCCGCGAGGACCAGCGAGCCGGGGAGCTTCTCCACCGGCGACGCCTCGCCCGTCACCATCGCCTCGTCGGTGGCGCTCTGGCCCTGCAGCACCAGGCCGTCGACGGGCACCCGGTCTCCCGGCCGCAGGCGCAAGAGGTCTCCCGGCCGCACCTCGCTCGCCAAGAGCTCCTCGTCGCCGGTGGGCGTCACCCGCACCGCCGTGTTGGGCGCCAGGGCGGAGAGCTCGCTGAGCGCCTCCTTCGCCTTCCCCCAGGCGCGCCCCTCCAGCACCTCGACGAACAAGACCAGAGTCGTGACGACCGCGGCGGAGTCGAAGAACAGCGGAGGCCGGCCGCGCGCGGTGAGGAAGTCCTGCGGAAACCAGCCCGGCACCAGGAGGGCCACCGCGGAGAGGACCCACGCCACCAAGACCCCCAGCGCCACCAGGGTGGAGCCGTCGGGAGCGCCGGCCTTCAGCGAGCGCGCGCCCTTCGCCAACAGCGGCCAGCCCGCGCCGAAGACCACACTGGTGGCCAGGGCCCCCACCAGCCAGCGGAAGCTGGGCGCGTCGAGCACGCGGGAGAAGGCCGGCACCCGCGCGCCCATGGCGAGCAAGAGGACCGGCGAGCTGAGCCCGACCGCCGCCACCAGCCGCGGCTCCAGGGCCCGCGCCCCCCCGGTGACGTCGCCCAGGGGCGCCACGGGCTCCAGCACCTCGCCGCAGGTGGGGCACTCTCCGGGCTCGGGGGAGACCACCTCCGGGTGGAGCAGGCAGGTCCACGCCGAGGCCACGTCCTCGGCCTCCACCTCTGGCGAGGCCTCGAAGTCGAGGTAGCGGGCCGGGTCTTCGATGAAGCGGTCGTGACAGTGGTGCGAGCAGAACCCGTAGCGCACGCCGTGGTAGGTGACGGTGCCTCCGGCCGCGGTGCGGGCGGTGACGGCCACGCCGCACACCGGGTCGCGCCGCAGCGTCGGGCTCGGGCGGCCGAGGGAGACCGGGGCGCCGAAGGGCTCCTGGCCTCGAGGGGTGGTGAGCGGTGTCGGGCGCATGGTCCAAAGAGGGCGGAATGCATGTGCCGTGCGCCGCCGGCCCAGGCTCCAGCGCGGGGGCGACCGGCGGTCGTTCTCGAACGATTCCGCGGCTCCATCGGCGCGGCGCAGGAAGTGCGGAGCGCGGGCCGGCCCTCGCCGAAGGTGACGGGTGAACGAGCGGGCGGCCCCGCGCATCGCTTCCCGTGTGGGTCCGGGTGGTGGCGCGGCGTTGGGGCTCTGGCCGCCCCGAATGATCAGGTGGCTCAGGGCGCGTACAATCGCTTTCCTCGCCGAGCACGACGCGGCATGAAGGCCCCCCGTGCTCACCGCTCACCCGCCGCTCCTTCGCGCCGCTCGCGTCCTCGCCCTCCTCGCCGCCGCGCTGGGCTCGTCCGCTTGGGCCGACGAGGCCGCCGCCACGCTGGTCGCCGCGCCGGAGGCTCCGCCCCAGCCGCCCGCCACCCTGCCCGCGGTGGTCTCCACGCCCAGCCCGACCCGCGGCGTCACGGTGAAGTACTACGTGGCGCTGGAGGGCGGCCGGCTGTGGCTGAAGAAGAACCCCGCGCGCTCTCTCCCCTCGAGCGCCGACGCCGGCTACTTCAGCCTCGACGCGCAGGCCACCGACGCCTGGACGCCGCTCGACGGCACCGGCCTGCCCGTGGTGGACGGCGTTCCCACGCCGGTGACCGAGGTGTCGGTGGACGACGAGCGGCTGATCGCCGTGGCCGAGAACGGCGACCTCCTCCGCTACGAGGAGGGGGTGTGGAGCCGGCCCTGGGGTCTGCCCTTGCCGATGCCGGGCTTCTTGAAGCCGCTGCAGCTCCCCTCCGACGTGTTCGCCTGGACGCTCTCCATGCGCCACCGGCAGGTGCTCTATTACGAGGACCGCCGGGGCAATCAGTTCAACTTCGGCGCCGCCGGCTGCACCACCGTCTTCGCCCTGCGCGGCGACGGCTCGCGCATCGCCCAGGGCGACCCCTGGTTCCCGCCCGACTTCAGCCGCGAGCTGTGCGGCCCGAGGCGCGGCACCTTCCTCTCGGCGGGCATCGCCTCCAGCGCCAGCGTCACCATGGTCGTCGACAAGGCGGGCACGCTCTTCACCCGCTTCTCCGACTACGACGCCAACGGCGGCACGCCCTTCTTCGTCTACCGCTACGTGGACTTCGAGAAGCAGCCGCTCCCCGGCACCAACCCCGAGAGCGAGAACCAGGTCCGCGCGCTGCCCGAGCCGGGCTGGGAGGAGCAGCCGCGCATTCCCAACCTGGGGAAGACGCGCCTCACCCGGCGCATCGCGGTGTTGCAGAACGGGCACGGCAACTCGACCCGCGAGCTCCGGGTGCTGGCGATGGGCCCCTCGGGCGCCACCGGCTACTTCGTGAAGGAGCTGAAGGACCTGGCGTGGCGCTTCCAGGAGACGGGCGAGCCCATCGCCGACGCCGACTTCATCGAGAACGACCCGTCGAAGACGGTGAGCGCGCCCTCGCGAGACCGCTTCTACCTGGGCGCGATGACGGCCCACGGCCGCCCGGTGAAGAGCGTGGCCTACGCGGTGGTGCCCGACCTGAACTTCCACTGCGGCCCGGCGCGGCTGGTGCTGGTGACCCCGAGCGGCAAGAGCCTCACCTTCACCCTGCACCTGGTCGACTCCTGGAGCCTCTTCGAGAACCAGGACCCGGAGGACACGCCCCAGGCCTACAAGACCCACAAGGTGACGGTGGAGGTGCCGAAGGCGCTCCAGGACAGCGACGACCCCGAGGTACGCGCCCTGCTGGACCGCTTCTTCCCCGACGTGAGCCTTCAGGCCTTCAAGTTCGAGCTGATCGCGAACCAGGGCGAGCTGCTCTTCTTCCCGGTGGGCTACCCCTTGCGCGCGCCGCAGAACGCCTTCGAGGTCCGGCTGCGCGCGCCGGACCAGGACCCGCGCATCTACCCCTACCGCGAGAAGTACAAGGAGTACGTCGCCAACCCCGACCGGTGCGTGCCGCCGCTCGTGCTCGGCGCGCTGCTCGACGACCGGCAGGCGCTGGCCGACAAGATCGCCGTCGCCCGCGGGCTGTGGGCCGGCCTGCCGACGAGCATGAGCCTGGCCGACGTGCTCTCGGTGGTGACCACCACGCGGTGGACGGTGCCCAAGCTCAAGACGCTGGGCGCCTTCGAGGAGCACCTGCCCGGGCTCACCGCCGGCATGCAGACCAGCCTGGAGATGTTCCGCGACCGCAGCTTCGACGACTACCAGGCGGTGCGCTCGATGCTGCAGTCGCGCCTGTGCCCGGGCGAGAGCGCCAAGGAGCGCCTCGAGGTGCTGCCCGCGAGCGACGAGCAGCGCTCGGGCGGCGGCCCACGGCGAGGCGGCGGACGGCCGCCCCGGTAGCGCCCGCCCGGGCGGCGCGCAGGCGCGAAGCCACCCGCGTCAGGGGCGCAGCCGCAGGATGGCGGCGCCGCTGCCGGTGCTGGAGAAGGCGCGCCCCTGATAGCTGAAGGCCCCGTAGTAGGTCACCGAGACCCAGACGCCGTCGTCCTCCACCGCCAGCCCGCCGACCACCAGGTTGCCGCCGCTCGGCGCGTCGATGACCACGAGCCCCTGGACCACGCCCGACGCGTCGATCTTGGTGAGGAAGGCGGCCCCGTTGGGGGCGCTCGTCGTCCCCCTGAATCCGCCCTGGGTGATGGTGCTGACGAAGCTGCCGAGCTCGTAGACCGCCCCGCTCGTCGGGTGCACGGCCAGCGCGACCACCTGCCCCCCGCCGTTGAGCGAGCCGAGCGAGACGTCGAGGCGTCCGTTGGGCGGGGCCTGGTTGGGGTCGATGCGCGCGACGCCCGCGTTCCCCGGCGGCCCGAGCGGCACCCAGAAGCGATCGCGAGTCAGGTCGTTCGCCACCAGGGGGAGGTCGGCGCGCGGCAGCAGGTGCTCGCCGCCCTGAACGCCGACGTGGAGCCCGGGCTGGTCGGCCTGCGAGGCGACCGAGCTCAGCGTGGCCTCCCCATGCCTGAGGAACGTGTTCTTCGAGCCCACGCAGGTGGAGGCCACGTCGTAGGTGAGGGTGAGCATGGCGCCTTTCTTGATGACGGCGGGGTCGCCAAAGCGCTGCACGCCGGCGTCGAGGCACGAGCCGAGGTACAGATCGGTGGCGTCGAGCCCGCCATCGGAGGCGTCGACGAAGGCGAGGAAGGTCGCGTCGGCGGCTTGGTCGTCTCCCGCCGAGAACGAGCCGAACCGCGCGCTCCGCCCCGGGACGGCGCGGAACGTGCCGTGGGCCACCAGCCCGCCGGTCGGGCCCGCGGGCGCGGAGAGCCCGGTGAAGCGGAAGCCGAAGCCGGCCGGGACCACCGAGGCGTCGGGCATCTGGAACTCCGAGACGCGTGCCGGCGGGCCCGAGAAGCGAGTCGTCACCAGCGCGCCCGAGGGGTTCGTCTGCACCAGGCCGCCGGTGTTGGGGTCCAGGTCGGCGCGCGTCACCGCGAGGACGGCGACCCCGGCGCCCGCGGGGGCGACGTGCGAGGCGAAGCCGGGCGCCCCCGCGGTGTAGAGCCACGGCTCCGCGCCGCCGTCGGGGCCGACGCGCACCGCGAGGGGCGTGAGCACCGCCGCCTGCGCCAAGCCCGACGCCAGACGCCCGGAGAGCATGCCCGCCCCGGCGACGTGGCCGTCGCCGAGCGCGGCGAGGCTCGAGACGACGACGAAGTCGTTCGCCGTCGACGTCGCGAGGTTCACGGCCCCGAGGAGCTGGCCGAAGCCGGCGTCCTCGTCCAGGCCCGCGTCGTGCTCGCCCGCGTCGGGCTGGCCGGCGTCACCCTCCCGGCACCCCGGCGTCGCGTCACAGGCCTCGGCGGCGAGCTTCTCGAAGCTGTTGCAGGCCGCCAGGAAGCAGGCGGCGACGAGCACGGCGGCAACGAGGCGGGCGCTCACCACGGCCACACCCCCGCGACGCCGAGCGACCCGCCACCCGGAGAGAGAAGGACCGTGGGTGTGACCGGCGGCGGCCCACCGAAGACGGCGAGGCCGGTCCCCGCGAGCGCCGCGACCACCGCGGTGATGGACAGGGCCCACCCCACGTTCTGGAGGAGCTGCCCTCGAGAGGCGACCGAGTCGATCTCCGCCCAGCCGGAGAAGGCGGGCGTGCGGGTCCGCAGGCGCGCGGCGTCGCCCTCGCTCAGCAGCAGCGACGCGCCGGCGCCGATGGCCAGCGCGCCGGCCAGCGCGAAGGGCACCCAGGCGACGCTGCGCAGGCCACCCGAGGCGGCGACCGTCGTCGGCGCGGGGGCGGGCGGCGCGTCGGGGCGAAGCGCCTGGGTCAGCGCGGCCACCAGGCGCGGAGCCTGCGCCGCGAGCCACTCCAGGAGCAGGTCTTCGTTGGCGAAGCGCTCGCCGGCGCTGAACAGCACCACCCCCAGCCCCGGCCGGGCCGCCTTGAGGGAGATGGTGAAGCTCGAGCCGAGGCGGGCGAGGCTGCCCACCAGAATCACCTCGGCACCCAGGGCCTCGCTGAGCTCGACCATGCACTGATTGGCCGCGTCGGAGCAGCCGGCCAGGGACTTCTGGCGCTCGAAGCCGAGGAGCTGCCCGACCTCGGAGCGGGTGATGACGCGCAGCCGCCCGCTGGCCTCGAGCTTCTGCCCGAAGTAGTCGAGCACCGCGTCGCCCTTGTCCTGATTGACGTCGACGTAGGACAGGCCTGGCACGGCGACGGTGATCTTCCCCGTGGCGCCGAGCGAGCAGGCGGCCGCGAGCGTGAGTGCGAGCATGATGTCTTCCCCTCCAGGAAACGAAGTCGCGCGGGGGACCGGGCTCGCCGGACCGCCGCGCGGCGGGTTCTATGTCAGGCCGGGCTCAGTAGCAGCAGCGGTAGGGGTAGCTGGCCGTGTACGTCGTCGCCGGGCCGTTGTTGTTCCCGTTCGCCATGCAGGCCGTGTAGTTCCAGGTCATGAAGGTGTCGTCGGCCGTCATGTCGCTGTACCAGCCCGGGGCCGTGTTCCCGTAGAACGCGAAGCCGGCGGCGCAGGCGGTCGTCGCCTCGTTGTACGAGCACACGTGCGCCGCGACGCCGACGTTGGTGAACGCGGTGCTGCAGTCGGGCGCGGCGACGTAGAAGCTCGCCGCGGGCCGCAGCGCCGAGACGCAGAGGCGGCCGTTGTTGATGGCGGTGAAGCCCGCCGCGCACGGCTGAATGACGCCGCCGCGGGGCGCGACCACCGCGGCAAGAGCGCCGGTCGAGGTGTTGAAGCGGGCGACGACCCTCTGAATGCTGTACGCGCTCGAGTTGGCCACCGAGGTGAGCGGGTACTGGGTGGTGAGCGAGGTGTTGCTCGCGATGGCCACGACCGTCTGCGCCGCCGAGCTGACGATGATGGAGTCGCCCACCTGGAAGTCGGTGAGGAACGCGGAGCCCGAGCCGGTGACGGTGGTGTTCATCGGCGAGCTCGTCACGAGTCCCGCGCCCGCGACCGCCGCCGGGCCGGTGACGGTGCCGCTGAAGGAGCCGGCCGGGCCAGTGGGACCGGTGGGGCCGATGGGGCCGGTCGCGCCGTCGGCGCCGGGGGGACCCTGAGGACCAACCGGGCCCTGGGCGCCGGCGGTGCCGGTGACCCCGGCGGGACCCTCGAGGCCGGTGGCGCCGGCGAGGCCGTCCGCGCCCTTGACGCCGGGGGGCCCCTGAGGACCAGCCGGGCCGGCGGGACCGGCGGGGCCGGTCGAGCCGACACAGGCGGCGATGGCGAGGAGCGCTGCGGACAGAACGGCGGTTCGAAGCACGGGCGCTCCCGACGGGAAGGGGGTGAGGACGCGCACTCTACCTTCGGGGAGGTGCGCGCGAAATCGACGTCACCGCGCGCCGGCGTCGGCGCCGAAGAGCTCCGGCGCGGGCCCCGGCGGCGCCGGCTCGCACGCCGACGTCCTCCGGTTGCAGACGGTGCCGGCGGGGCACGCCACCAGGCACGACTGCGCCTCGGGCGGCAGCGGCGGCGACACCTGCCCCGGCACCCACGGCTGGGCGGGCGCGAAGCCCACCCCGTACCTTGGGCACCCGAGGAGGCCCAGCGAGGCGATGACCATCAAGCCGGCGCGCTTCACGCCGCGCACCATGCTCCTTCGGGCCACCGGACGCGAGCTTCAGCGCAGGCAGTCGGGCTTCTTGCGGTACCGAATCTCGAAGGGCACGTACACCATGCAGGAGACGTCGCCGTCGGTCTTCTCGCAGACCTCCTGGCAGGTCTCGTACCTGTCGTGGTGCGCCCGCTTCAGGGCCCGGCCGGTGCGGGTGTCCACCACCCGGTTGTAGGCCTCCTTGCCGTTGCCGTCCTTCTCGTCGAGGGAGTGCAGGCTGGTCACCACACCCTTCACCACCCCCTTCTTCCACATGCCGCGCCCGGCCTTCATCGCCTCGGCCTGGGCGGCCAGCACCTTCTCGTCCACCTTCGCGCCCTCGACGAAGTAGGCCATGCCCACGCCCTGCCGCGCCATCTCCGCCGCCAGCTCGGGGCAGTTGACCAGGAGCCGGTGGTAGCCCTCCTCCTTGCCGTCGGTGGTGCAGTCCCACGCCTTCGACGCCGCCACCGAGCTCGCGTCCTTGGCCAGCTCGAAGAGCTCCTTCCCCGTCCACTCGCCCCAGCGGTGCACCGGGCCGAAGGCCTCCAGGGTGTTGTAGCCGACCAGGCGCGTGCCCTTGCCTTCGTAGGCGCCCTCCTTGATGCGGAAGCTGTCGCCGTCGCTCCACACCACCTCGGTCTTCACCCCGTTGAGCACGATGGCCCCCGGCGCCGAGTGCGCGTCGGGGTTTCTCGACTTTCGAGAGTGGGCCGAGGCCGCCAGGCTGATCAGCACCGCACAGACGAAGACGGAGCGCATGGTCAAGGCCTACCACCCTTTCGCGGGGAAAAAGTCAGGTGACCGGCCTCACCGCCCTTGCTTTCAATGGCACCCTTGGTGCACACCGGCCGGCCATGTCGTCACGACGCCCTCGGAATCCGCTGATCCACGCCGCCGCCGCCAGTTTCCTGCTAGCGGCGGGCGTTAGTTTCGAAGCACGGGCTGACGAGGCTGTCGCTCCCGCGCCCGCCGCCGCCACCGACGCGCCGGTCGAGAACAGCGCCGCTCCGGCCGTCGTTCCCGCCGCGCCCGCGCCCGCGCCCGCCACCGTCGGCGCCCCGTCCTCCGGGACCGTGGCCACGGCCACCGCCACCGCGACCAAGGAGGTGAAGGCGCCGCACCCCTGGGCGGGCACGCGGCTGTACTACGGCTTCGGCTCCACGCCGTACACCTTCTACAAGGGCTCCCAGCCGCACTGGAACCCGACCGTCTTCCACCACCTCGATCTCTGGGGTGAGTGGCACTTCAACAAGCTCTTGATGGCCCGCGTGCTCGGCGGCGTGTCGCAGGAGTTCACCCAGTCCGACGACACCAGCCGCCTCTACGAGACGGTGCTGTCGGACTTCTCCGTCGACTCCGGCGTCGAGGGCTACGCCCTGCCGTGGGTGGGCCTGAAGGGCTCGCTCACCGGGCGCGTGGTGCTGCCCTTCTCCAAGACGTCGCTGGCCGCGACCCGCCTCTTCACCCTCGGGGTGGGCGCCGGCCTCACCAAGAAGTTCGAGATCGGCGGCGGGCTCATCGTCGGCTACGCGGCCCGCTTCAGCTGGCGCTTCCACCGCGCCACCACCGGCGAGCCGCAGCAGAACCCCAACATGGGCTGCCGCGCCCAGACCTCGGAGGTCTGCGACAACCTGATGCAGACCGGCGCGCGCAACGCCTGGGGCGACCTCTTCCAGGGCCCCCGCGTGGTGTGGACGCCCAACGAGAAGATCTACGTGGTGGCCTTCTACTACGTCTCGAACCAGTTCCTGTACCGGGCCACCCCGGTCACCGGCGAGCTGGCCGCGTCCACCGGGCTCCAGCAGCAGGGCCAGGACTCGGGGTACCGGTCCCAGAACCGCATCGGCGGCTTCGTGGGCTGGGACTTCATCAAGGGCCTCGGCGTCTCGTTGGGCTACGACACCGCCTCGCCGCAGCTCGGCCTCAACGGCCAGTACCAGTTCCCGCTCTTCAACCAGTACTCGCAGCTCTCGCTCGACCTGACCGTCGACATCGACGAGGCGCTGTCCCACGTCCTCTGAACGGACGCCGCCGCCCCACCTTCCTCGCTTCCCCCTGCTTCGAAAAGCCGTCCCCAAAGCCGCACGAAGGAAACCTGAAATGACCACGATGATGAAGAAGTCGCTGTTCCCCCTCGCCGGCCTGCTCGTCCTGGCCGTCGGCTGCGCGCAGGAGCGCCCGCCCATCAACCGGGTGCAGCCCAACTACTTCGACAAGTCCTTCTTCATCGGCAAGGACTACACCTCGGCCGGCGACGACCCGGAGTTCTACTCCCGCGCCACGCTGGTCGACGTCGGCTACGGCGCCGGGCAGGACGGCCTCTTCACCAGCACCTACGCCCAGCCGGTCACGCGGGTGAAGTGGCAGGTGACCGAGAACCTGCTCATCGCCAGGCTCTCCTACGAGCGCATCTCGAACTCCGACGGCAAGGGCGCCGGCAAGGCGACCAACGACGGCATCGTGGTGGCGGCCTACCCGATCCAGAAGCACTTCGACATCGAGCGCACCTACAACCCGAGCACCGGTGAGCAGCTCAACGTGCTCGAGGAGAACGCCATCGACCGCCCCTGGTTCCAGCGCCAGTTCATGCGCGTGGACTGGTCGAAGAACCTCTCCACCGACAACTACGACTTCGACACCCTGTCGATGATGGGCATCTACGGCGGCATCAACTACGAGCCGCTCGACTACTACGTCAACGACCCCGCCTCGGAGGACGCGCCGCACTTCGACCCCGAGAACGGCTACCTGGACGTCACCAACAAGGCCTTCGCCAAGCCCCAGCTCGTCGACCTGTCGATGTGGGGCATCAGCGCCTTCCCCGCCTGCATGTTCGACCCCGACGTCTCCGGCGGCGGCGCGCCCACCACCCAGTGCTCGCCGGTGGAGCTCACCATTCGCCAGTCGTTCAAGAAGGTCACCGAGACCGACTTCGAGCCCCAGGACTGGGACGGCAACCGCTTCCAGGCCTTCGGCGCCTTCACCACCGACCGCATGGGCTACGCGCGCAACTACGGCATGACGGACCTGAACTGGCACCGCTTCATCGCGCGCTACAACATCTGGGACCGCCACCACTTCTACTCCGACCCCGCGAAGATGAAGGGCGAGGTGGCCTGCTACACCCCCACCACCACCCCCGCCGGCGCCGACCCGCACCGCGACCTGGACAATGACGGCACCGAGGACGAGTGCGCCCAGGTCGGCAACGGCTCGCGCTGCGACACCTTCAAGCAGCGCTGCACCCTGCCCTACGCCCAGCGCGCCACCAAGACGCTCGCCTGGTACTACACCTCGGGCTCCAACCAGGAGTTCTTCGACGCCACCCGCGACGCCACCCACGAGTGGGACGTCGCCCTGCGCAGCGCGGTGCGCACCGCCCAGTGGGCCGAGTGCAAGCGCATCGGCCGCGCCGACTGCGACGTCGCCTTCCCCGTGTACCACGGCCAGCAGGACGAGAACGACGACGCGGTCGCGCTCGCCCGCGAGGTCGACGACTGCCGCGAGGGCCGCGCCTACCAGGGCCACCCCAAGTGCGAGGACGTCGCCGACGAGGTGGGCTCCGCGCGCGGCTACTCCGACGGCGTCATCTCGCTGGCCAAGATGCCGGAGATGATCGTCCTCTGCCACAGCCCGGTGCAGCAGAAGGACCCGGCGGCCTGCGGCCCCAAGGAGCAGCGCCTGCCCGCGGACTGGTCCGCCCAGCGCTGCGCCGACGGCCTGGCCAGCGGCGACACCACCGTCCGCACCGAGGCCCACACCGTGTGCGACGCGGCCATCACCGCGCGCATGGGTGACCTGCGCTTCCACCAGATCAACTCCCTCATCGCGCCGCAGACCCCGTCGCCCTGGGGCATCATGACCGACGCCAACGACCCGCTCACCGGCGAGGTGGTCTCCGCCTCGGTGAACGTGTGGACCCACGTGAACGACCTGTGGAGCCAGGGCATCGTCGACCTCGCCCGCTACGTGAAGGGCGAGCTTCTGACCGCCGACGTCACCGAGGGCACCTACGTCAAGGACTGGGCCACCGCCGCCGCCGCCACCACCCAGGGTGGCGCGCTGCCCAGGCTCACCGTCGACAACCGCGACAAGCTCCTCGCCGACCTCATCGGCGGCGACGCCGTCACCCTGGCCAAGGCCCGCATGCAGCTGAAGAACGACAAGACGCTTCAGGCCCAGGCCAAGCGCCTCGTCGAGATGGGCAAGCAGGTGAAGGCCGACGCGCTCGCGCCCACCAACACCAGGGCCATCTACGACTCCCGCCGCAAGCGCGCGCTCAACTCTCCGACCGAGGCGGCGCTGGTGACGAAGATGTTCCAGTCCTTCGCCGGCGGCTCGGCCAAGTTCGGCAGCGACGTCACCATGCAGTTCGCCTCGCCCCTGCGCCAGGCGAACCCGTCGGTGATGCGCGAGATGCGGCAGATGAAGGAGATGGCGCTGTCGCAGCAGGGCGCCTGCGTCATGAACGAGGCCCCGGCGCCGTTCGGCGTGGCGGTCTTGGCCGACGTGCTCGAGGCGAAGTTCGGCAAGTTCGACAAGACGCAGTCCAAGGCCGATCAGCTGGCGCGCGCCTCGAAGATCCAGAAGTACCTGGCCCAGCGCGCGCAGTACGCGGTCATCAGCCACGAGATGGGGCACTCCATCGGCCTGCGGCACAACTTCGTGTCGTCGTCCGACGCCTTCAACTACCGCCCGCAGTACTGGCAGCTGCGCACCGACAACGGCGCCAACCACAACGCCTGCAGCACGCTGGTGGCGGACGGCTCGTGCGTCGGCCCGCGCTACTTCGACCCGGTCAACGACGTGGAGCGCATGAACCTCATCCCCATGTTCATGCAGTCGACCACCATGGACTACGCCGGTGAGCCCACCCAGGACATGCTGGCCCTGGGCGCCTACGACTTCGCCGCGGCCCGCATGTTCTACGGCGACGTGGCGGCGGTGTACAAAGACGCCTCGTACAACGCGTCCGAGCCCCGCGGCGTCGGCGTGCTGTCGAAGATGGACAACTTCGGCGGCATCATCGGCTTCCGCCCCTCCATCGGCTCCGGCGACCCGCAGGATCCGTCGGCCACCACCAACCTCCACTACTCGCAGCTCCAGGAGAACTACGACCTCATCTACGGCTGCCAGAAGGTCGACCCGGCGAAGTTCCGCCCGGCCGGGTGGGACGAGTCGCGCCTGGGCACCTGGCACCCGCTGCTCGACGGCCTCATCGTCTCGATGAACGGCGAGTACTCGCGCTGCCACCAGCAGCCGGTCGACTACGTGCAGTGGACGGAGCTGCGCGACGCCACCGACGCCGAGTCGTCGAGCCCGCCGGTGCACGCCATCGACCCGCAGGGCCGCACCCGCGTGCCCTATGGCTTCGCCACCGACCGCTGGGCGGACCTGGGCAACCTCTCGGTGTACCGCCACGACAACGGCGCCGACGCCTACGAGATCTTCGACTTCCTCATCACCCAGCAGGAGGTCAACCACATCTTCGACAACTACCGCCGCAACCGGCAGACCTTCTCGGTGCGCAACGCCTCCAACCGCACGCTCAGCCGCTACAACGAGAAGCTGCGCGACGCGGCCAAGGGCCTGGGCCTGATGGCGAACGTGTACCGCGACTTCGCGCTGGAGAGTGGCTACGACTACACCTCGCTCTGGCCGGTCATCGGCACCGAGTTCTTCGCGGACAACCTGCTCGCGTCGGGCCTGGGCTTCGACCACTTCGCCAAGCAGATGGCGCGCCCGGAGGCCGGGCCGCACGAGCTCAAGTCGATTCACGGCAGCCCCGTGCTGACCTCGACGCTCGACACCGCGGGCAACGCCGGCAAGTCGGTGATGACGGTGCCGAACGGCGCGACGGGCTACTACAAGAACGTCAGCTACGGCGGCCGCCCGATGGAGAACGCGCTGGCGACCAACAAGGGTGAGTACAACTCCGAGTACGTCATCAACTGCGGCACCTATTACGACAAGGCCTACACGGCGATCATGTTCACGGAGTCGGTGGACAACTTCATCTCCGCCTCCCGCCGCGACTTCTTGGACCCCCGCTACCGCGCCGTCTCCATCGCCGACGTCTTCCCCGAGGGCTACCGCCGCTGGCTGGCGAACAACCTCACCGGGGACTTCGACATCAAGTCGCCGCGCGTGGCCGCCGCCGCGGGCAAGCCGCTGGTGGACGCCGATCAGTTCCCCACCCAGTCCTTCGGGTGGACGAACTGGTGGAAGGAGAGCCCGGAGAGCTGCTTCCAGCAGGCCCAGACCCTGCTGTGCTCGTCGCAGCCGGCGGCCTCGCTGCCGGTGGACCCGGAGATCAGCTTCGAGCAGCAGCGCTTCCTCATCGCCTACACGCTGCTCTACCTCCCGGAGAACAAGCAGCAGTGGTGGCTCAACCAGATGAACATCTGGGAGAAGGGCTCGGACTCGGACCCCGGCTTCGAGAACCGCATCGAGCTGCACCTGCCCGACGGCAAGCAGTACATCGCCAAGCGCTTCGGCACCGAGACCATCTTCGGCAAGAAGGTGGAGAAGGGCATCTCGGCCCGCATGCTGGAGTGGGGCAACCAGCTGTTGGTGAAGGCCTACGAGACCACCCCCGGCCCGGACAACGACAACGACGGCCAGCCCGACTGGTACGAGCCCAAGCTCACCAACGGTCAGCCGCGGGTGAAGTGGGACTCGTCGATGAAGTTCATCGACGCGCAGGGCGCGCTGCAGGCGACGCAGCCCGGCTGCAACTCGACCGACAACTCCACCTGCCCCTGCACCGCCAACGCGGCCTGCGCGGAGCTGGTGCGCTACGAGGAAGTGCCCTTCTTCATGCGCCAGGCGATGCACGACTACGGCCTCGCCGACCCGACGATGCGCGGCGTCTACTAAGGAGCTCGTCGTGGTGTTGACCTCGGCGGCCGTCTCCCTCTGGAGCCGGCCGCCGTCGTCTTTTCGGGGGTGGGCGCGGGCCCTCGAGTGTGAGAAGTCTCGAAGGCGATGAACTCGATGCGCGTCGTGCCGGTGCTGCTCCTCGCGCTCGCGATCTCGGTGGGCGTTCTGATCGCGGCCAGCCGGCTCTCGAAGCACCCGAGTGGCTCGGTGGAGGCGCTGTCCGACGAGAAGCTCGGAAAGCGGCTGGAGCCGCTCTACCCGGCGCCGGCATTCACTGGGGTGGATCAGGACGGCCGCCCCGTCACCAGGGACAGCTTCCGCGGCCAGGTGTGGGTGGCGGACTTCTTCTTCACCCAGTGCAAGACGGTGTGCCCGCTCATCACCTCGCGCCTGGTGCAGCTGCAGCGGCGGCTGGTGGGAGTGAACGCGCGCTTCGTCTCCTTCTCGGTGGACCCGTCGCACGACACGCCGGAGGCGCTCTTCGCCTACGCGAAGAAGTGGGCGCCCGACGAGGCGCGGTGGACGCTGGTGGCGAACGACGAGAAGGGCTTGAAGGCGCTGGCGGCGGGCTTCCACGTCGCGGCGGAGAAGGGCAGCACCGAGCTCGACCCCATCTTGCACAGCACGGTCTTCCTGCTCATCGACGCCGAGGGCCAGGTGCGGGGCGTCTTCCACAGCGACGACCGCGAGGACCTGGCGGCGCTCGAGGCGGGAGTCCGCGCGCTCACCAAGACGCAAGCCGTGGCGCCGCGGGCGCTGCCCACCACCGGCGAGGGGCTGTACCACGAGCTGTCGTGCGCGAACTGCCACGAGCGGCCGGAGCTGGCGCCGCCGTTGCGCGGCCTCGCCGGGAAGAAGCGGGAGCTGGAGACCGGGCTCCTGGTCGCCGCCGACGCGGCCTACGTGCGCGAGTCGATTCTGGCGCCGGAGGCCAAGCGCGTGCGCGGCTACCCGTTGCGCATGCCGGCCTACGACGGGCAGCTCTCTGGGGAGGCGCTGGACACGCTGGTGGCGTGGCTGATGGCGCGGCCCGAGGAGCCCGGCTTCGACGGCGGCGAGCCGGCCGCGGAGGTGGCGGTGGACCCGGTGTGCCACATGAAGGTGCGCTTGACGCCGGACTCGCTCTTCGCCGAGGCCGACGGCGGGCGGGTGTACTTCTGCTCGGAGTACTGCCGGGAGCGGTTCCTCGGGGCGGCGGCCGATGCGGGGACCTCCAGCTCGCGCTGAGAACCCTCCCGCTCACCCTGAGACGAAATGGCGATTCCGTTCAGCCCGAGCGGAGTCGAGGGCCGGCGAGTCTCCGGAATCCAATCGGTTCAGACGAGGTCCTCGACGTCGCTCGGACTGAACGGTGCCTGGTTCCGCATTTCGGTCGGGTCTGTGAGCGGAGTCGAAGGGTGCCGAGCTCCGTTGCGCGAAGCGCCCACCGCCCCCCGTTCGCGCTGAGCTCGTCGAAGCGCCCCACCGGCGCGAAGCGCACGTCGGCCACTCCCTGAGCGGACGTCGCTCCGTCTCGACGGCGGCTCCGTTCAGGTCGAGCGGAGTCGAGACCTTGGATTCGGGCGAACCCCTGCCCTGCCGGCGCGGAGAGGGGTCGTTCGGCGTCGACCTTCTCAGGTAAGACTCGCTCATGCGTCTCGGGGCGTGGATTCCGTGCGTCGTGCTGTTCCTGGCCTGCGGCCGCGGCGCGCTCGAGCCGGTGGCGCCGCTCGACTTCGGCGCCGTGCCCGCGACCCAGACCAGCGCGCTCGGGCTCGAGCTCCGAAACTCGGGCGCGGCGTCGCTGTCCCTGTCGGCGGAGGTCGAGCCGGCGGACTTCGTCCTCGACTCGGCATCAGTGAGCGTCGAGCCCGGCGCGATCGCGAGGCTCGGCGTCCGCTTCACGCCCTCGCGGCTCGGCCCCATCGAGGGAGTGGTGCGACTGCGCGGCCCCGGCGTGGACGCGCGCGTGACGGTGACCGGCCACGGGACCGGCGCGAGCCTCTCCACGGCGCCGGCGTTTTCGTTTCACACCGTCCCCCTCCTCGCCGGGGAGCCGCCGGTGCTGACCACGGGACGGCTCATCGTTCGCAACGCCGGCACGGCGGGCTCGATGCTGCGGCTCGTTGCTCCTCGGGTCGACGGGACGGACCTGTGCGTCGGAACCTTCGCGGGAGGCTCCTGCGCGCCGTTGACGCCCTTCGTGCTCGAGGCCGGACAGAACGCCGAGGTGTCGCTCACGCTCGCGGCGACGACGCTGGGTCCGCGCACCTGGACGGTGACCTTCCCCTCCGACGATCCGCTGCGGCCCGAGGTCTCGGTGGCCGTCTCCGCCGTCGTCGAGCCGGCGTCTCCCTGCCGGCTGACCGCGCAGCCCGCGTCGCTGCGCCTGGAGCAGGCGGCGGAGACTTTGACGCTGCGACACCTCGGACCGGGGCGGTGCTTCATCCGCGACGTGGCGCTCGAGCCGGCGCTGGCTCGCGCGGCGCGCTGGAGCCCCGCCGCG
>JBBIOE010000181.1:0-17252 GCA_037443525.1 Archangiaceae bacterium
GCGCCCTCGCGCATCTGGATCACGAAGCCCAGGCCGCCGAACTCGCCCTTGGTCTGGGTGCGCATGTCCCGGTACAGGTCGGGCTTGAGCAGCACCGAGTGGGGGTCGAGGGTCTGCAGCATGCCGTTGACCGCCGCGTACTCGACGTCGCGGGTGTCCTCGAGGGGCCGCATGTTCTTCGCGATGAAGTCGAAGACGTCCTTCATGGTGAAGGACATGCGCCACAGGGAGTCGACGTGGCTGATGTCGAACTCGCGGGCCTTGCCGTTGGCGACCACGTTCACCTTGCCGGTCTCGGCGTTGCCATCGACGAGCACGTCGGGAACGGTCTTCTCGACGGCCTCGAGGGCGGCGATCATCATCTCCTTCGGCTTCACGCGCCGGGGGTCCACGTAGTTCTCCTTCACGTGGATGATGACCTTGGTGAGGATCTTGATGGCGGAGAGGTCGTGTTGACCCTTGCCGGGGACGAGGTCGTCACCCCGCGACGGTCCCGACGCGGCTTCCGCGGCGCGGTTGAGGGTCAGCGTCAGCGGAGCGCGATCGCTACCCGCGAGAGCCCAGGCCAACACCAGGGCGGCGATCACGGCAACGCGGCGAATCATCGGCATGTGTCCTTCTTTCCTACGGCGAACTGGGGTCGCAACCATTCGAGACTAATCAGGGGGTTCGACCCCTTCAAGGAAGCCCCAACACGTGGGGGATGAGCCACGTTCCTTTGGGGATTCAAGAAATGGGCAGGTCACCGGCCGCGGACATCGCCCGAAAGAGGAGCGTTCCCGCGACGACGGCAACGGGCATCAGCAGAAAGTTCAGCACCGGCACCCACAACAGCACCCAGAGCGTGGCGCCGAACCCGAGCGCAAGGAGAGGACGATCGCGCAAGGCCTTCACCACGCGCGAGAAGCCGATGAGGCGCCTGGAGGCGGGCGTGGAGACGTGCTCCACGGCCAGCCAGAACATCGTCCAGGCGGTCGAGCTCAGCACCCAGGCGGCGCTGCCCAGCGCGGGTACGAGGTTGAGGGGCGACAAGAGGGCGAAGCCGGCGAGCATCAGGCCGAGCCGGAAGAGGGTGTGCTTGAGCGACTCGGCGGTCGCGCGCAGCGACGCCCGAAGCGCAAACTTCGGCGGCGAGTAGCCCCCGACGCGCACCTCCGTCGCCTCGGAGAGGGGGTCCTGAATCGGCGCCAGCACGAGGTTCGGCGCGGTGAGGGCGGTGACGACGAAGGTGCCGCCGAAGAAGAGGGCGTGCACGAGCCCGACGGCCGCCGCGCCGAACGCGGACTCGGGTTTCGACACCAGCGCCTCGGCCCAGCCTCGGGTGAGGTCCCAGAGCCAGAGGCCGGCGCCGGCCAGGGTCGCCGCGGTGAGCACCGCCGCCAGGGCCGAGAGCACGACGAGCCTGGGCGTGCGGGCGATGAGGCCGAGCGCCCGGAAGGGCATCGCCAGGCCGGTGAAGAAGCCGGTCCAGCGGCCCGGCTCGAGGCGGGGAATGAGCTCGTCGGTGCTCACGTGGGTTTCAAGGCGCGTTCCGGATGGAACCGTTATAAGCGGCGGCCCCCCGCATGTCGCTCGACGCCGCACAGACCGCCAGTCCTCCCCTGACGACGACGGACGAGCTGCTGCGCTATTTCCGCGACGCGGAGAGGCCGGCGGCCGAGCTGTTGATCGGGCTGGAGCACGAGAAGCTGCTCTTCCACGCGGGGACGGCGCGGCCGGTGGCGTACGAAGGCCCGAGCGGCATCGGCGAGGTGCTCGGCGGCTTCGTTCGGCGCGGGTGGGCGCCGTTTCGCGAGGCGCCAGGCCTGCCGGTCATCGCCGCCACCCGGGGCCAGGCCACCGTCTCCCTGGAGCCCGGTGGGCAGCTGGAGCTGTCGGGCGCGCCCCACCGAACCGCGCGCGCGGCGCACGCCGAGAACCTGGAGCACCTCGGCGAGCTCGCGGCCATCGCGAACGAGCTCGGGCTCTACGTCGTGGCGCTCGGGTACCGGCCCGAGGGGCGGCTGGTGGAGATGCCGTGGATGCCGAAGACGCGCTACCGGCTGATGCGCAAGACCTTGCTCGCGCGCGGCCAGCTCGCCCACCACATGATGTTGATGACGGCGACGGGGCAGGTGTCGCTCGATTGGAAGAGCGAGAAGGACTGCGCGCGGAAGGTGACGGCCGCGGCGCGCGTCGCGCCTGCAGTGGTGGCGCTGTTCGCCAACAGCCCGGTGGTGGAGGGGCGCGAGACCGGCCTCGCGTCGTACCGCAGCCGGGTGTGGAACGACGTCGATCGTGCGCGCTGCGGCTACTTCCCGGCGATGCTGGACGGAACCTTCGACTACCGCGCCTACGTCGAGTGGGCGCTCGACGCGCCGATGCTCTTCCTGCGCCGCGACGGGAACTACCTCGATCCTGAGCGCACCTTCCGCCGCTTCCTCGCCGAGGGCTACGAGGGAAAGCCGGCGGTGTATTCCGACTGGGTCGATCACCTCTCGACGCTCTTCCCCGAGGTGCGCATCAAGAAGGTCGTCGAGATTCGCAGCGCCGACTGCGTGAGCGCGCCCCTGACCGCTGCGCTGGCGGCCTTGATGCGGGGGCTGCTCTACGACGAGGTGGCGCTCGACGAGGTGCTCGAGCTGATGCCGGCGCCGGGCTTCGAGGCGCACCTCGCGCTTCACGCCGCGGCGCAGGCGCAGGGCCTCGCCGCGCCGCACCGGGGACAGACGCTGGCGCACACCGCGCGATCGCTCCTCACCATCGCCAAGCGCGGCCTGTCGCGGCTCGATCCGCTCGACCTGCCCCTGCTCGAGCCCCTGCAGGTGGTGGCGCAGGGCGGGGAGAGCCCGGCGGCCGACGTGCTGCGCGCCTTCCGAAACGAAGAACGCCCCGGCGACTGGCCGAGGCGTTTCGCTCCGTAGGATGGAGTCTCGAGACTAGGCCTTCGCCTTGAGGGCCTTCTCGATGCGCTCGAAGCTCCACGAGTCCGGGCCGTAGCGGCCGAGGATGGTGTTGCTCGAGTCGATGAGGAAGGGGCCATGGTTGCCCGTGGTGAGCGCGTAGCCCGCCTCGGGCTTCTCGACGGTGAGCTCCTTCACCGAGTCGCCCTTGAGCACCCGCTTGACCGTCAGCTTGACCGTCTGCGCGGCGGTCTTCTGCCCGGTGCTGGTGGCGCCGGGAGCGGCCTTCACCTTCGGCGGCGGCGGCCCGATCTTGACGACCTCCTTCACCTCGGCATCGAGGACGTAGACGGCCTGCGGGAGGATCTCTTCGATGGGTTCAGGGGGCTTCGCCATGGCCATGGTTCCTCGCTTCAGTGGACGAACATCAGGTTCTGGTAGAGCTTGGTGAACTCGTCCAGCTTCAGCTTGAAGATGCCGTCATTGGCGCCGTTGCCGGCGGGCTCCGACTCTCCCCAGGGGTTGCGCAGCACCACGTAACGCTCGGTGCCCGACTTCTCGTAGCCCACCACCGAGTAGGAGTGGTCCGCGTACACGCCGGTGTTGGTGTACTTGGCCTCCTGATCCTCGCCGTAGGTGCCGGCGGAGACCGGCGACTTCGCGTCCAGCGACTTGACGAGCTGGTTCCACACCGCGTCCTTGTTGGACCCGCTGACGTACAGGTCGTCGCCCTCGCGGCCGAGCACCGCCTCGAAGACGTCGTTGGACGCGCCGCCGTTGCCGATGGCGTTGTAGCTGCCCTTCCACTGGGCGTAGGCCTTCTCCACCAGGGGGAACCACAGCTCCATCCGCTTGGGGTCGGAGCTGTTGGCCGAGCGGCCGTAGAGCGCGCCGCCGTAGGAGCGGGCGTAGAGGTCGCCGTCGACCTTCACCGGCACGTCCTTGAACTTCCCGGTGGCCCAGTCCTTCTGCTTGAAGGTCACGGTGTAGGTGCCGTCGCCGTTGTCCTTGATGAGGTTTTGAATGGCCTCGGGGCTCTGCTTGGCGATCGACGCGATGGCCGAGGGGAAGTAGCAGTCGCCGAGCTGGCCCTGCTGCACGTCTTCGTAGTTCACGCCGTCGACGAAGAGGGGCCCGGTGAAGCGCACCTTGCTGAACTTCGGCGAGCCGTCGGAGTTGAGCTCGTCCTTGTGGAGCGCCGGGTCGGGGACCAGGTCGCCGGTGCCGGGGGTGCCGCCGGGGACGGTGACGTTGCCGACCGCGGTGGCGAAGTTGGTGTTGTTGGCGCCGTCGCTGGCGGCCACGGAGAACGAGTCGCCGGGCTTGCCACCGAGCGTGAAGTTCTTGGGGAAGTTGCCGGTCTCGTCGATGGTGACGACGGCCTTCTCGCCGGTGCGCTTGTTGGTGAACTGCAGCTTGGCGCCGGGCTCGGAGACCTGGCGGCTGGAGTTGATGTTCTCGACCGCGACCTTACCGTTGCCCGCGTCGGTCATGCCGATGCGGAAGAGGGCGACGACGGCGTTGCGGGTGTCCTTGGCCTCGACGCCGTGGGCCTTGACGGTGACCCAGTCGCTGGTGGTGCCGTCGGCGTTGCGGGCGCGCATGCGGATGAGGTCACCCTCGTGCACCGCCATGTCCCCGGTGAGCTTGACGTTGGTGAATTTGCCCGAGGCATCGGCCTTGCCGATCTCCATGGTGTCGTCCATGTGGAGGCGGCCGCCGGGCGCGGCGGAGATGTTGATGGCCTCGATGGTGGCGCCGGCCTTGGCGACGCCGCTGAGGCCGTTCTTCTGGTCGCCGGTGATGGCGAGGCCCGCGGTGCCCGGGTTCGGGGTGGGGCCGGGCGTCGGGCCCGGGGTGGGGGTCGGCGCACCGCGGCCGAGCACGGCGTTGATGAAGTCCTTGGCGGCCGACTCGAGGGGGATGGAGCCCTGATCGACGATCTTGGCGAGGTCCTTCTTCTCGCCTTCGGCCATGCCCTTCTTCACGATGTCGATCTGCTGTGCCTGGGTGAGGCCCGGCTTCTTGAGCTGCTCGAGCACCTTGGCTGCCGAGGAGCCCCAGCGATCACCGACCTCCGCGAGGAGCTGCAGCACCTGCTCCTGTCCGAGCTTGAGGTTCGGGTTGGTCTGCTTCTGCTTCTCGAAGCGCGCGTACAGAGTGGCCAGCTTGCGGTCGTTGATCGAAATCGGCATGGCGAAGTCCCTCTCGGTGATCGGAAAACCAGCGCACCCTAGCTGTTCCTGTGGGTTCAGAAAATCAGCGTCAGGTTTGGACACATTGTCGGAGGATGTCGGACAAAGTTGCGTCTCGGGCACCGCCGGCCGCAATCAGCGGTTGAAGAGGCGCTTGAAGCCGCCCAAAAGTCCCTTGGTTCCGCCGGCTTCGGGCTCCTGAAAGGGCAGGGGGGCTTCGGCGAGGAGGGCGGTGCGAACGGCGTCGGAGGCGTCGGCCGTGGTGAACGCGGCGTCGCAGGGCTTGCCGCCGGGGGCGGTGGCGCTCAAGGCGAGGCGGCCGTCGGGGCTCACGGCGAAGCGCACCTCGACGTCGCCGGTGCGATCGCCGACGAGCTGCAGGGCGCCCAGATACTCGTTGTCCTCGGCCTGCTCGGCGGTGCCCTGGAAGACGGCGATGCGGGTGGGCTGGCCCTGCTTCACCGGGACCGCCAGGGTCTTGTCGGCGGGGAGGCGGGTGTTGCGCTCGAGCACGCGGCGTATGCCGCCGCCGCGCACGGCGATGCCGATGGGCGCGGAGAGCACCTCGGAGAGCAGGGCGCCCTTGCGGCCCCTCTCCTGCTGAACGAGCGAGCGGCCAAGCACCGCGGCGCCGAGCGCCACCGCGCCCTGCGCGTCGACGTCGGTGCGCACGGGCTTGCCCAGGAAGGCCTCGAGCGCGCGGCGCACCGCCGGCGCGCGGCTCTGGCCGCCGACCACCAGCACCTCGTCGAGGGCCTGCGGCGACAGGCGCGCGGCCTCCAGTACCACCCGGGTGACGAGCACGGTGCGCTCGACGAGATCGGACGTGTTCTGCTCGAGGAAGTCGCGGCGGACGTCGCTCTTCAAGTCCATCGGGTTGCCGGCGTCGTCGGTGGTGGCGAAGGGCACGTTGACCTGGGCGAGCTCGCGCTCGGACAGGGCGATCTTGGCGTTCTCGCAGGCGTCGCGCACGCGCTCCACCCCCATGCGGGACTGAATGAGGCGCTCCCGGGGGCGTTCGGGCATCGCGCCCACCAGCGCCTCGGCGAGCCGGTAGTCGAAGTCGAGGCCGCCCAGGAAGGCGTCGCCGCCGGTGGACACGACCTCGATGTCGTCGCCGGTGATCTCCACCACCGAGGCGTCGAAGGTGCCGCCGCCCAGGTCGTAGACGAGCACGCGCTTGCGGGCGAGGCCCTTGCCGTGGCCGAAGGCGAGCGCCACCGCCGAGGGCTCGTTGAGCACGCGCATCACCGAGAGCCCCGCGCGCCGGCCCGCCTCGAGCACCGCGCCGCGCTGGTAGTCGTTGCACCAGGCGGGCACGCACAGGACCGCGCGGTTGACGGTCTTGCCGACGTACTCCTGCGCGGCGTTCTTGAGCTCGAGCAACAGCTGCGCTGACAGCTCGGGGATGCCGAAGACGTGGCCGCCCAGCTCGACACCGGCGTCGCCTTCCGGGTCGGCGACGATGGGGTAGGCGAAGCGCTTGGCCAGCTCCTGCACCTTCTTCGAGCGGGCGCGGCGGCCGATGAGGCGCTTGAAGCCCACGGCGGACTGATCGGGGAAGTCGACGGCGTAGCGCCGGGCGGGGCTGCCCACGAGGAGCTTCTGGCGGACCTTGTCGAAGGCCACCACCGACGGCAGGGCGATGCCGCGCTCGCTCGTAATGGGCACCAGCCGGGGCGCGCCGTCGACGAAGACGGCCACGCGGCAGGTGGTGGTGCCCAGGTCGATGCCGAGCACGATCTCCTCGCCCGCGGGGACGGAGACGGTCGCCATTGGCAGGCCGGGCTCGGTCGGCACCGTCGGTCGACTCGGCGGCGGAGCGACGGCGCGCACCGGCAACGCCGGCGTCACCAGCGGCTCGACGGCGGGTGTGGGCGGCGCGGGAAGGGGCGGTGTTCGCTCAGGCGCGGGCGCAGGGCCGGGGGTGCTCCCGCGCGGCGGGAGGGGGGGCGTGCTCGAGGGCACGGCCGTGGCGATCGACGCGGTACCCCGCGGCGGCAGGGGCGGCGTGCTGGAGGGCACGGGCGAAGGACTCGGTGCGTAGCCGCCGCCTGGGCCGCGGGTGCCGAGGGCCGGCGTCTTGGTCGGCTCGGACGTGAACGCGGCCGTCGACCCGGTCACCGGGCGGGCGCCGAGCGGGGGCGTCTTCCCGAGCCCGGACACGCCCGAGTGCGACGAGGTCGGCGGCAGGGCCGCGACGGAGCGGAGGCCGGAGGGGCTCGTGGCCGGCAGCTCGACGGGGGTGAAGGCGGCACCCGCTCGCTCGGGTGCCGGGAGCGGTGCGGGAGGCGGCAGGGGCGGTGAGGGCTCGAGGGGTGGATCCTGCGGGGCGGGGACGCCGGCGCGCGCCGCGAGCACGCGATCGAGGAGCGCCTTGGTCTGCGCGTCGATGCGCGTGAAGCGCACCAGCATGCCGGCTCGCCCGGGCTCGGCTTCGGGGACGACCTTCTGCACCGCGCCTTCGCCGCGCATGAGCCGGGTGCCGTCCGCGAGCACGAGCTCGAAGGAGACCGGCGTGCCTTCGGGCCGTGTGGACCTGGTCGCCACGAAGAGACCGCCCGCGGCCACGTTGGCCCCGTAGCGGGTGATGAACTCGTCGGCCGTCGCGAACGGAAGCTTGATGCGCAGCGGGACGCGCTTGACCTCCCCGGGGCCCGTCATTGCAGCGGCACCTCCGACGGGGCGCCGCCGCCGGGGAGGGTGAGCGCGAGGCCCTTGCCCACCGCGTCCCTCGGGAGCTCGAAGTAGAGGACGATGGCCTTCGCCTCGCCGGGGGCGAGCTCCAGGCGCGTGGGCGAGCCGCCGCCGACCCGCATCGCGTCGGTCGCGAGCTCGTAGGTCTGGGAGCCCTGGTGCAGCGCGACGTCGGAGAGGCTGAGCGTCTGGGCCTTCCCGGCGGTGATCACGAGCTCCACGCGCAGGAAGGCGTCGGCGGTGGTGAGCGTCAGCTTCGAGCCGGTGACGGACTGCGAGCGGCGCAGGCCGGTGAGCTTCACCGTCGCGCCGCCGAGCTTCGCCGGGCCCGTCGGGGGGAGCGCGAGATCTTCGGGCTTCTCCGGCGCGACCACGGCCTCGGCGAGCGGGTCGACCTTGGATTCGCGCGCCTGCCGGGCCTGCTCCTGCTTCAGCTTGGCGATGGTGTGATCCATGCCCGGGTCGCTGGGCGGCGAAGTCGACGGGCAGCCCGCCGTGGCGACGACGAGCAGCGCGAGGCCCAGCTGTCGACCGGGAGAGGACATCAGGCGCCCTTCACCACCGAAAGCAGCTTCTCGAAGGCCTGAGGGATCTTCGCCGGGTCGGTGCCGCCGGCCTGGGCCATGTCGGCCTTGCCGCCGCCCTTGCCGCCAACCTCGACGGCCATGGCGCGGATGGCGTCGCCGGCCTTGAAACCCTTCTCCACGAGGTCCTTGGTCGCGGCGACGAGAATCAGCGCCTTGCCGTCGGCGGTCGCTCCGCCCAGACCGACCACGCCGGACTTGAGCTGGTCGCGGTAGCGATCCGCGAGGGAGCGGAGCACGTTTGCGTCAGCCGGGTCGACGCGCTGGGTGAGCACCTTGATGCCGTTCACCTCCTGCACGTTCTGGCCGTCCTTCGCGGCGCCGGACTGGGCCTTGAGCTGCACCTCCTCGAGGCGCTTCTCGAGCTCCTTCACGCGCTTCTGCGAGGCCTCGATGCGCTTGGGAAGCTCCGGCGGCGGCGACTTGTAGAGGTCGGCCGAGCGCTTGAGCAGCTTCTCCAGCTCTCGGGCGTGCTGGAGCGCCGCCGCGCCGGTGAGGCCAACGATGCGGCGCACGCCCGAGGCCACCGATTGCTCCTGCACGATGCGGAAGGCGCCGATGTCGCCGGAGCGGCGCACGTGGGTGCCGCCGCAGAGCTCGGTCGACTGGGAGTGCACCGAGACCACGCGCACCTTCTCGCCGTACTTTTCGCCGAAGAGGGCCACTGCGCCAGCGGCGCGCGCCTCCTGAAGGCCCATGACCTTGGTCCCCGCCTCCTGGTTGTCGCGCACCCAGCCGTTGACGAGGTCCTCGACCCGGTCGATCTCCTCCGGCGTCATCGGGCTGAAGTGCGAGAAGTCGAAGCGCAACAGCTCGGGGCTCACCACCGAGCCCTTCTGGTTCACCGTGTCTCCGAGCACCACCTTGAGCGCCTTGTGGAGCAGGTGCGTGGCGGAGTGGTTGGCGCGGATCTGCGCGCGCCGCGCGGCGTCGACCTTGAGCGACACGGTCTCGTGCACCGCCAGTGAGCCCTGGGTGAGCTTCGCCTGGTGCACGATGAGCCCCGGCACCGGCCGCTGGGTGTCGGTGACTTTCAGGGTGGCGCCGTTCGCGGTGGAGGTGATGATGCCGGTGTCGCCGACCTGGCCACCGGACTCTCCGTAGAACGGAGTCTGATCGATGACCACCTCGACCTCGTCGCCGGCCTTGGCCACCTGCACCTCGGTGCCGCCCTTGACGATGGCGAGCACCTTGCCGGTGCCCTCGTCGGCCTCGTAGCCCTGGAACTTCGTCTCCGGCAGGCGACCGGAGAGCGCCATGTGGATGTCGGCGATGCCCTTCTCGCTGGTGAGCGCCCCAGCCTCGCCTCTCTCGGCGGCCTCCTTCTTCAGCCGCTCGAAGCCCTGGAGGTCGGCGCTGAAGCCCTCCTCGCGGGCGATGATGTCGGTCAGGTCCGAGGGGAAGCCGTGGGTCTGGTGGAGGTCCCACACCACCTCGCCAGAGATGACCTTGTCCTTCGCGCCCTCGAGGCGGTTGAACTCCTGCTGAATGAGGTGCAGGCCCCGGCGCAGCGTGCGGCGGAAGGCCTCCTCCTCGTGCCGCGCCACCTCGAGCACGAAGGAGCGCTTCTCCTTGAGCTCGGGGTAGGCGGTGCCCATGGAGTCGATCACCGCCTCGACGCAGGCGGGGAAAAACACGTCGTCGAGGTCGAGGGTCTGCTCTCCGTGGCGAATGGCGCGCCGCATGATGCGGCGGAGCACGTAGCCGCGGCCCTCGTTGGAGGGCTGCACGCCGTCGGCGACGAGGAAGGCGGTGGCGCGCGCGTGGTCGGCGATGACGCGCATGGCGGCGTCGGTGTGGCTCTTCCAGCTGCCGCCGTAGGTCTTCTTCGAGAGCGCCTCGACCTTGGCGATGATCGGCCGGAAGAGATCGGAGTCGTAGTTCGAGCTCTTGCCCTGCACGACGCTGGTGACGCGCTCGAGGCCCGCGCCGGTGTCGATGCTGGGGCGCGGCAGCGCGACCAGCGGCCCGCCCGCGACCTTGCGCTCGAACTGCATGAACACGAGGTTCCAGATTTCGAGCCAGGCGTCGTCCTCGCCGGCGTGGACGCCCGGCTTCACCGGCCCGTCGGGCAGGTAGTAGTAGATCTCCGAGCAGGGCCCGCATGGCCCGGTGTCGCCCATCGCCCAGAAGTTGTCCTTGAGGCCCAGGCGGCGGATGCGCTCTTTCGGCACGCCGGCCTTGGCCCACAGCTCGAAGGCCTCCTCGTCGGCGGGGATGCCCTCTTCGCCCTTGAAGACGGTCACCGACAGGCGCTCCACGGGGAGCTTCAAGACCTTGGTCACGAACTCCCAGCCCCAGGCGATGGCGTCGGCCTTGAAGTAGTCACCGAAGCTGAAGTTCCCGAGCATCTCGAAGAACGTGTGGTGGCGGGCGGTGAAGCCGACGTTGTCCAGGTCGTTGTGCTTGCCGCCGGCGCGGACGCACTTCTGGGTGGTGGTGGCGCGCGTGTACTCGCGGGTCTCACGGCCGGTGAAGGTGTCTTTGAACTGCACCATTCCGGCGTTGGTGAACAGGAGCGTGGGATCGTTCTGGGGGACCAGGCTCGACGACGCGATACGGCGGTGGCCGCGACCCTCGAAGAAGGTGAGGAACGCCTCGCGGACCTCGGCCGCGCTGAGAGCAGAAGACATGGCTTCGGTTATGCCACAGGCTCCCGCACGCTGTGCGACAAACTCCTCCATGTCTCGGGAGGGGCAGGGCCGCTAGACTGCCCGCGGTTTGCGGCCGGCCTTCCTCTTCGTCCTTGGCGCTGCGCTGGCCTTCCCGGCCTGGGGTGACGACCCTCGCGTGGCGTTCCTCACCAAGCAGCTGGCGGGCGCGAAGGACCCGCGCGTCAAGGCTCAGACCGTGCTCGTGCTCGGCCAGACCGGCGCGGAGAGCGCGGTCGTGCCCTTGTGCGAGGCGCTGAAGGACTCGGAGGTGGTGGTGCGCGCGGCGGCGGCGAACGCGCTCGGCGACTTGAGGCTCGCCTCAGCGGTGGCGTGCCTCAAGGCCTCGAGCGGTGAGGCGGATCAGGCGGTGCGCTCGGCGGTGGAGCGGGCCATCAGCCAGGGCGCAGTCCAGGCCGGCGCGCTCTACGTGAACCTGGTGCCGATCGAGGACAAGGTCGGCGGCCTGCCCGACACCACGCTCAAGCTCGCGGAGAAGCTGATGCGTGAGAAGTTGACGGGCTTCGGGGCGTCGTTCGCGCCGCCGAACGAGGAGAAGAAATCGGCTCAGGCCCTGATTCGTGCGAGGAACCTGAAAGGGTACCAGCTCAAGCTGCAGCTCCTCCCCGGCGCGAGCGCGAATGGAATGAAGGTCGAGATGCTGATCATGACGTACCCCGAGCAGTCCCTGAAGGGGAGCTGGAACGTGAAGGGCTCGGGCGCGAAGCCCGAGAGCCTGATCAAGGCCATGGTCCCGCGCGTGCTGGAAGACGCCGCGGGCGATCTGGAGTGGAAGCACTAGAGGGACACCGACATGTCGCAGGCACCCACGCCCCAGCAGCAAGCGGTCTACACGAGGAAGGTGAAGAACTTCCTCCTCGACTCACGCTTCCAGCTCAAGTTCGCCGGCTACTTCGTGCTCCTGACGATGCTCGTCGCCACCTGGCTCGGGCTCTTCCTGGTGCAGACGACGGACCGGCTCTTCAAGGAGGTGGCGTCCGCGGTGGAGGCGCGCTCTCAGGCCGCGGCCACGAGCAAGGAGCTGGGGGTCTGCTCGCTCAACAACGAGCTGGCGAAGAGCATCGACGACCCGGAGTTCGCCAAGACGCTGGAGGCGCGGTCCAAGGCCATCGACGAGAAGTTCGAGGCCGACAAGGCGGCGGTGATCGCGGAGAAGAAGGGGCTGGAGGAGCAGCAGGGCCGCACGCTCTGGACGCTGATCACCTTTCTGGTCGCGCTGATCCTCGGCGTCGGGCTGGCGGCGATCGTGCTCACCCACCGCATCGTGGGGCCGCTCTTCCGCATCAAGCGCATGGCGCGGGAGGTGGCGCAGGGCTCCATTCAGCCGCCGGCCTACGGCCTGCGCCCGTCCGACGAGCTCCAAGACGTCTTCGAGCTCATGTCGACGATGATCAAGTCGCTCCGCGCGCGGGCCGAGTCCGATCTGGCGAGCGTGCAGGCGGCGGTCAAGGGTGACGCCGCGGCGCTGGAGAAGCTGAAGGCCGAGCTCGAGGCGCGGCTCGCAAAGCAGTGAGTCACGGCCCGGGCGCCGGCGCGTCGGCGGGCACCCAGATCTCGGCGACGCCGGGCGGGAGCTCCGCGAGGCGCTTCCGCAGCGCGGCCGGAGTGAAGGCGCCGAGGAAGACGTAGGTCCGCGACGGCTCATCGGGGCGCGTGCACGGACGCAGCTCGAAGCGGTGCGCCCCATCTTGGCCCCGCGGCAGGTGCAGGCGGAGGTGCAGGTCGTTTGGGAGCGCGCCCAACAGCGCCTGCGCGATCGGCGCCGGCGCCAGCTTGGGCGCGAGCACGATGGAGGTGGCGGTGCCCTGGGGCGACACCAGCTCGCCGAGGCGTGGGGCCAGCTCGACGGCGGTCCCTTCCGGCAGCCGGTGGACGCGGGCGCTCGGACGGTCGAGCCGATCTCGATGCACGGGCAAGCCCGAGAGGCCGAGCGCGGGGAGCCACCCCGAGTCGCCCTCGGCGGGAGCCTCCCCGACGAAGAGGGCCCAGGCGGCGACCAGCGCGCTGGCCGTCGACCCGCGGGCGGCCGAGGAGGCCTCGAGCGCGAGCCGCTTCCCGCTCCCACTCGAGCGCACCGCCGCCCTCGCGATCTCGGAGTCGAGCACGGTGAGGCGGTCGAGCGCGGTGAGGAGCCGGCGGGCGGCACGCGCGACGGCTCGGCCCACAGGGGTGGTGTCGAGGCCGGCCAGGGCCGAGGCGACGTCCTTCTCGATCTCTCGCAGGAGTGAGCGAAGCCTCCGCCGGTCGAGGCCCTCGGCGACTTCGCCCTCCCGCGTGGCGTCGAGCCAGGCACCGAGCTGTGCGGCACTCCCACGGATCGAGGTGATCGTCGCCGTGGGGGCCGCCGCGAGCTGCGCTTCGAGACGCTCGAGGGCGCCGGCGTCAACGAAGGCCTCGCCCGGTGAGGCGATGGCCTCCGGCAGGCGATGCGCTTCGAGGAAGACGAAGCGGGTGTCTCGAACGCCGCGAGCGAGCCAGCGCAGGGCCGTCTGGTGGGTGACGACCACAGTGGCCGCGCCGCGCTGGTCGACCTGGCAGGGGCAGTCGGCGCTCGCGCAGCCCTCGGGCAGCGAGGCGATCAGCGGGGCCATCCACCGGGCGTCGGGCCAGCGATGAAGCGCCCACAAGCCGAGCGCCCGGAGTTCGAGGCGGGGCGAGGCCTGCACCCAGCTCCAGAGGAAGGAGGCCGCGGCGGCCTGGGCCGGCCCGGCGCGCGCCAGCTCTGGGAGGAGCTCGCGCGCGACCGAGCGGCAGGCTCGCTCGCCTGGGCCCAACACCGCCGGGACGTCGGGGAGCACCGGCACGCCACGCAGCGACGGCACCGCGATGACGACGTCGTCTCGCTCCAGTCGGCGAGCGGCCAACGCGAGCGCACCGACGAGCGCCGGGCCCTCGGCCTCGACGGCCACCGGCCCCGGCGCCTCGAGCCAGGTCATCGCCCGCCGCACGATGTCCTCCGGCACCTCGGGCGGTTCGCCGGCGCCGCGGGCAAAGCCGGGGCCGCGCGCGGCGCCCGGAGCCTCCAGCCTGGCTCGAGCACGCTCAGCCGGCCCTCGGCGCCCCTCGGGCGGCGCGGCAGGCACCGAAACCCCGCGCGCTCGCGCACGCACGACGACGCCCTCAAGCAGCCGCTGCAGCGCCTCTTCGTCCTTCGTGGTCGGGCGGCCCCTCACCCCGAGCAGCTCGCCGACAACGGTCGCCCGCTCTGAGGCGCGCTCGAGGGCCACCTCCACCACGCGCAGGGTGTCGTCCGCATCTTCCAGCGCCCGGTGCCGCGCCCCTTCGCGCACCCCCGCCCAGCGCACCAGCGCGTCGAGCGCGTGGCTCGCTAGCTCCGGGAACAGCAGGTGCGTCAACTCGCAGGAGTCCACCAGAGGCCGCTCGTCGAGCAGCGCGCCGAGGAACGAGCGCTCGAACGATGCGTTGTGGGCCACGACCGCGTACCCGGAGAGCCGCGCCTCGACCGCCGGTCGCACCTCTGCCCATGCCGGAGCCTCCACGAGCGCCCGCCCGTCGAGGCCCGTGAGCGCGGTGATCAGCGGAGGGACCTCGCGGGTCGGCCGGACCAGCCACCGCTCCCGACTGATCGCGCCGCCCGCGTCGACGGCGACGACGCCGACCTCGATGATCTCGTCGACCGCCGCGTCGAGGCCGGTGGTCTCGATGTCGAGGAACGCGTGGAGGGCGAGCGGGTGCGTCACTCCCTCACGCTACCCGAGGGGTCCGACACGCGCGTCACTCGACCAGCAGGATGCCCGAGACCATCATTCCCATGGCGCAGCCGAACTTCACCTTGCCGGACGCCTTGGGGGTGTAGTCGACCTCCACCGCCTTGTTCATCGGCAGGGCCACCTTGATGTTGGTGCCCTCGATGAGCAGGTCGGTGGCGCAGGTCTCGTCGCTCACCCGCGTCACCACCAGCTTCACCGGCTCGCCCTTCTTGAGCGGGATCGACGCGGGCGCGAAGCCGTCGGCGGTCACCTGCATCTCGATGCGCTTCGGGCCCTTGGCCTCGGCGGGCTTCGCGGCCGGAGCGGCCTGGGGGGCCTTGGCCTTGGTGTCGCCGGCCAGAGCGGGAAGGGTGAACAGCGAGACGAGCAGAATCAGCGTGGTGCGCATGGTGAAACCTCCGGCGCGAACACTTAGCGCGACGAGACCCTCCGCGCACGGTTACGCTCAGGGCGGACGGAGAGCGAATGGACTGGAAAGCGTATGGCGTGGAGGCGAGCAAGGGCCCGGAGCGCGAGGCGCACGTGCTCGTCATCGCCGAGGCCTCGGAGGACGAAGCCCGGGCGCCGGTGATGGTGAACCTGGTGCTCGATCGGTCGGGATCGATGAAGGGCGCTCCCCTCTCCGCGGCGGTGGAGGCTGCCTCGCAGTTCGTCGAGCTGGCCCGCCCCGACGACTACCTGGGGCTCGTGCTCTTCGACGGCGTGGCCGAGCAGCGCGTCTCGGTCATGGCCATGGACGCCAAGGGCAAGCGCGCGATGAGCGACGCCTTGCAGGGCATTCAGACCGGGCGCGGCACGGCGCTCTACCAGGCCGTCGATCTGGCGGCGAAGGGGCTGCAGCGCATCCTGGTGCCGGGGCGGCGCCCGCGCCTTCTGCTGTTGACCGACGGCGAGCCCTCGGTGGGCCCCGACTCGCAGGACGCCTTCGACGAGCTGGGCTTGCGGCTCTCGCGCGACAACCTCTCGGTGCACGCTCTGGGGCTCGCGCGGCACTACGTCGCGGAGATCCTCGCGGCGCTGACCCAGCCTTCGGGCAACGCCTTCGAGCACGTCGACGGCCCGGAGGGCCTTTCCGAGGCCATGGGCGCCGTGATGTCGCACCTGTTCGGTCAGGTGGCCACCGACGCCCTGGTGCGCCTGCAGCCGCAGGGCTTCAACGCCATCGCCTGCCGCCACGGCTACCCGGCGAAGCTCGACGTCGACGCCATCGAGGTGGGCCTGGGTGACGTCTCGCGAGGGCTCGCGCGCCGGGTGCTCTTCACCGGGCAGCTCGGCGGCGGAAGCTGGAGCGCGCTCTTGCACGGCTCGACCCGCGAGCGCGGCGACGTGCGCAGCCAGAAGATCGACCTCGAGCAGGTCTCGGCCGACTCGCCCCGGGGGAAGCTGGTGCTCGGCATCAACCACGAGCTCGAGCTGGTCGCGGCCGAGACGGCGTCGTGGCTCTCGCTCGCCCGAAAGGATCTCGAGCGCGCCGAGCAGCTCCTCGAGGAGGCGGAGGATCACCAGCGCAAGCTGGTGGCGCTCTCTCCGGAAGGCATCGTCATGCGGCGGCACCTCGAGCGGCTGGCCGACCTGCGCCTCGCGGTGGAGCGCGGGGAGGGCGACATTCCGCTGCTCATCCGCCGGGCCCAGTCGGCGCGCGCGGGCACCAGCGTGAGCCAGGTGATCCCGCTGCAGGTCTTCAAGCCCAGGCGGCCGGCCTGACCGGCGCTCCTTGGTCTACGGCGCGGGGCTCTCGCCCGCCGACCACGACACCATCGCGTGGAGCGGTACGAACAGCTCCTCGCCAGTGGTGCCGAGCAGGACGTCGTAGGGCCCGACGCCGATCAGCGGTTGCGTGAGCTTGATGCCGTTGCGCAGCAGGAAGCTCACGGTCTGGCCGACGTGCGGCAAGAACTGCCGCGGATCGCTCACCGGGCGCTTCGACGGCTGCCGGGAGACCACCGCCGGCTTCTGCGCGAGCTTGGGGTCCCGCTCCAGAGCGGTGAGCAAGCGGTCCCAGGTCGTCTTTCGGGTCACCACCACGATGTTGAGCTTCGCGGTGGGGCCCTCCTTCTCGAGGTCGAAGGCCACCGGCTGCACACCGGTGACGGCGTCGAAGAAGGTGCGCTCGGCGAGCACGAAGGCCAGCTCGGCGTGGGCCTTCACCTGCGCGTCGATGAAGTCGTCGATGACCTTGCCCTCGACGGAGGCTCTCGCCTGCTTCACCTCTTCCTTGCGCTTCACTCGCACCTTGCGGGCGAGGAAGTCCTGCACTGACAGGCCGCTCTGCACCACGCCGAAGGCGTCGGCGAGATCGAGGCCCTTGTTGGTCTCGACCAGCGTCCAGGCCGAGTCGAAGCGCCGCGCCTCCTCGGCGTGCAGCTTCTTCCAGATGCGGCACTTCATCTTGCCCTCGAGATCGCCCTTGGCGATGCGGGTGGGCACGCGCTCCTTCTTGGCGAGCTCGGCGATCTGCTGAGGGGTGGGCGGCGGGCGCGGCGGTCCGCGG
>JBBIOE010000182.1:0-17128 GCA_037443525.1 Archangiaceae bacterium
ATCACCAGGTAGTAGCGGTTCGGCGGCAGCACGTTCATGTCGAAGATGCTGATGATGTTGGCGTGGCCGATGACGTTGACGGCCTTCGCCTCCGCGTAGAAGCGCTGCACCAGGCCCGGGTTGGTGGACAGGTTCTCGTGGAGGAACTTGATCGCCACCTTCGAGCCGATGAGGGTCTGCTCGCCCAGGTAGACGGTGCCCATGCCGCCGCGGCCCAGCTCGCGCACGATGCGGAAGGAGCCGACGGTGGCGCCGATCAGCGGGTCCGGCCCCTCGCCCTCGACGGGCAGCTGCACCGGCAGCGGCGCCTCGTGCGGCATGGCCATGGGAGCGGCGCGGGCGGCCGAGCTCTGCGACCACGGCACCGGCGGCGCGGAGGGGACGGGCTCCACCGGGCGGACGTGCGTCTGGTGCAGCGCGGTCCGGGCGTAGACCGAGCAGCTGATGTCCGAGCCGTGTGGCTCACCGCAGATGAGGCAGCGCATATTCCCCCCAGCCGCTCGGGCTCAACCCGTGACGGACCGGTGCCTCCTTCTGGTCAGCAGCGTCGGGAAGACCGGCGCGGTCAGTGATGGGTTCATAGCTCGTCGCGCGCCCCGGCCTCTACCTCGGTTGGATCCCTGCCGGCCAGCACTCCCGACTCCAGGCCCTCGGCCAGGCGACGGTGCTCTGGGCTCCCGAAGGTTTCGAGGCGGTCCTCGGGGCCTCTGGCGAAGCGCCTGGTGAGCTGGGCGATGCGCTCGCTCGCTTGCTCGACGCGGGCCAGCGGGACGCGGCCGCTCTCCACCGCCGCCACCGCCGCGGCGATGGCGCGCCGCTGGACCCCTGGGTCATGACAGACCAGGAACAGGTCCACTCCCGCTTCGAGCCCCTGCTCCACCGCGGCCTCTACGGGGAAGTGCTCGGCGATGGCCTTCATCTCCAGGTCGTCGGACACGATGACGCCGTCGAAGCCCAGCTCGCCCCGGAGCAGCTCGGTGAGCGCCCGGTGGCTCATGGTGGCCGGCACGCCGGGGTCGAAGGCGTCGAAGATGACGTGGGCGGTCATCACCGAGGCCAGGCCGGCGCGGGCGTAGGCGGCGAAGGGCAAGAGCTCGACCGAGCGCAGCCGCTCCAGCGCGTGGGGCAGGTGGGGGAGGTCGACGTGCGAGTCCTGCGCGGTGTCGCCGTGGCCGGGGAAGTGCTTGGCGCAGGAGGCGACGCCCTCGGCCTCCATGCCGCGGGCCAGGGCCACCCCGAGGCGGGCGACCTCCAGCGGCTCCCGGGAGAAGGCGCGATCGCCGATGACCGGGTTCTTGGGGTTGGTGTCGACGTCGACCACCGGGGCGAAGTCCCAGTCGAAGCCCACGGCGCGGCACTCGAAGGCCAACAGCCGGCCCACCCGCTCCACCAGCGCTTCGTCGCGGGCGAGCCCGAAGTCGCGCATCGGCGGCAGGGTGGTGAACGGAGGTCCCCTCAGGCGCGCCACCCGGCCGCCCTCCTGGTCGACGCCGAGGAGGAAGGGCCGCCCGGCGCGGGTCTTGAGCGCCCGGATGAGCGCCGCGGTCTGGCCGGGGCTCTCGATGTTTCGCTTGAAGAGGATGCAGCCGGCCAGGCCATCGTCGATGAGCGAGCAGATCTCCGGCGTGGGGGCCGTTCCGGGAAAGCCGGCCATGAACAACCCTGCCGCCTGACGGCGAAGTGGGGTGTCCGAGGTCAAGGGCGCCGATTCTCCTTCTTTCCCCTACCGGATAGAAGCCGTGCCGCTTGGGCTGTAATTTTCCACAAGTACCGTGACGGGCTCCGATCGGGCTATGTGCGGCCGCATGCGCTGGGTGCTCCTCGCCGTCGTCCTGTCCGCTGGCTGTGTCCGCCCGCCCGATCTCACGACGCCGCACGGGGAGGCGAACCACCGCTTCGACGACCCCGACGCCTGGGCGAAGGCCTTCGAAGATCCGTCGCGCGACTCGTGGCAGCTACCGGACGAGGTGATTCGAGCGCTGGCCCTGCCGCCCGACGCGGCGATGGCGGATCTGGGGGCGGCCACCGGCTACTTCACGGTGCGCTTCGCCCGGGTGCTGCCGCGGGGCGTGGTGTACGGCGTGGACGTCGAGTCCTCGATGGTGGAGTACCTGACCAAGCGCGCCGAGCGGGAGCGGCTCTCGAACGTGGTGCCGGTGCTGGCGTCGTTCGAAGACGCGAAGCTCCCCAGGCCGGTGGACCTGGTGCTGATCGTGAACACCTACCATCACCTCGACCAGCGGCCGGCGTACTTCCAGCGGCTGCTGGCGTCGCTCGCGCCGAAGGGGAGGGTGGCGATCATCGACTTCACCAAGAGGTCGAAGATGGGTCCGCCGGTGGAGGCGAAGCTGGGGCCGGAGGTGGTGGAGCAGGAGCTCACCCAGGCCGGCTACGTCAAGGCGGCGACCTTCGCTTTCCTGCCGGAGCAGTATTTTCTCGTGTTCCAGAAGCCGTGACGAAAGCGAACGAGTTGCGCGCGGGCGGGCTGGCGATGAGGGTGTGCGTTCGATGAGTGAGCCTTCCCCGCTGGAAGAGGCCCAAGCCCCCGCCGAGCCGCCGCGGCTCACCGACGTGCCAGTGATGCTGTTCATCCGCGGGCTGGGCGCGGTGGTGCTGGTGCTCGGGCTGTTGGTGGCGCTGCACCTGTACATCGGCACGCGGCTGTTCGCCGGGCTCGGGCTCTCCGCGGCGCAGGCGGCGCTCGGGTGGGGCCTGGTGTGGACGGCGTTCGGCTCCATCTTCTTCGGCTTCATCGGCGGGCGGGTGTTCCCCAAGCCGCTGGCGACGGCGATGCAGTGGGTGGGCTTCGGGTGGATGGGCTCGTTCGGGCTCCTGCTCACCGGCACGGTGCTCGGCGATGTGAGCGTGGCGCTGGCGGTGCGGCTGGCCGGCGTGGAGGAGGTTCGGGCCCGAGGCGTGGCGTCGCTGGCGATGCTGGCGGTGGTGGTGCCGCTGTTGGTGCTCGGCGCGGTCATCGCGAGGAAGCCCAAGGTGAAGCGGCTGGAGCTTCCGGTAGAGGGGCTTTCGCCGGCGCTCGACGGCTTCACCATCGCGCAGCTCTCCGACGTGCACATCGGCGAGACGCTCGGGCGCGGCTTCGCGGCGTGGCTCTCTCAGACGGTGAACGCGCTGTCGCCCGACGTGGTGGCGGTGACCGGCGACCTGGTGGACGGCTCGGCGGCGCGGCTGAAGGACGAGGTGGCGCCGCTGTCGAAGCTCACCGCCGCGCACGGCGTGTTCTTCGTGACCGGGAACCACGAGTACTACCACGGCGGCGACGCCTGGGAGGCGGAGGCGCGGCGGCTGGGGATGACGGTGCTGCACAACGAGCACCGGGTGCTGGGCGAGCCGGGCGCGCAGCTGGTCTTGGGCGGCGTACCCGACGTGGAGGGCGCGCGCTTCTCGCGGCTGCACGTGCCCGACGCGGGGAAGGCGTTTCACGGCGCTCCCGCCGGCGTGCCGCGCGTGCTCCTGGCGCACCAGCCCCGCTTCGCGAAGAAGGCGCAGGGCCACGGGGTGTCCTTGATGCTCTCCGGCCACACCCACGGCGGGCAGATCTTCCCCTTCATGTTCCTGGTGCGGCTGCAGCAGCCGGTGATCGCCGGCCTGCGCGAGCTGTGGGGCGTCAGGACGTACACCAGCCAGGGCACCGGGTACTGGGGGCCGCCGTTCCGCGTGGCGACGCGGGGGGAGATCACGCTCATCACCTTGCGGGCGGCGAAGGGCTGAGCGCACCGCGCTCCTCTCGAAAGCCGAGAAACTCCCAGCACCCTCGGGGACCTTGGCCGGCTGGGGATTGACGGGATCACGGCGCCTCGGCGAGTGTCGGGTGCCCTCGCGGGCACACCATGCGCACTGGCGAGCCCAGCCTCCCGATCCTCAACCCGACGACCTCGCTCTGGTGGCTGCGCCGGGCGCGCGCGGAGGTGTGGCGCTTCCTCCCGGCGTGGATGTTCTTCGTCTACGCCTGCCTGCTCCTCAACGCCGAGCTCACCAACTTCTCGCCCGCCCGCGCCGACCTCGCGCACACCGTCGTCTTCCCGCTCGCGGTCTTCGTCATCTTCTCCGTCACCCGCGCGCTTTGGGCCCCCGACGTCGTCCACCGCCGGGCGATGATCGCCTCCACCGTCCTCCTCGCCATCGGCCTGCCGCTGATCAACGTCCTCTGGCACCGGCCCTCGCCCGTCACCGGCGACGCGCTGCTCGGCTGGTACGAGTGGTCGAACTTCGCCTGGGCCGGCCTCCTCCTCTGGCACGCCTGGAAGCACGACAAGAGCCAGGTCGCGCTCTTCTTCGGCGTCGGCCTCTCTTACGGCGCGGTGCTCGAGAACGGCGGCATCCTCCTCGGCTTCTTCGACGAGTCGAACCTCACCCGCACCCTGGTGAAGCCCTTCGTCGCTCCGGTCGCGACCATGATCGGCTGGAGCGTGGTGCTCCTGATGGCCACCTTCGTGGTGCGGCAGCTGCGCGCGGTGCTCCCGTGGCTGCGCGCCTCGGCGCTGCTCTCCGCGCTCGCGGTGGCCGCGTTCGCCACCATGCTCGACCTGCAGATCGACCCCATCGCCACCGCCTCCGGCTGCTGGGTGTGGCACGGCTCCTTGCCCGGGTGGTTCCACGGCGTGCCGCTGGTGAACTTCGTCGCCTGGGTGTGCGCCCTGGCGCCGTTCTCCTGGGTGCTCTTCCGCCTCCAGGACGTGCGCGGCCTCGCCGACGACTCGAGGTGGGCGATGAAGGATCTCGCCTGGGGCCTGGTCTCGGTGCCGCCGGCCCTGGTCCTCGCCGCGGCCTCTTTCATGGCCGTGACGCTCGTCCTCGAGGGGACGCAGGGCCCGAGCTGGACCTTGCTCAACGAGTTCACCTTGAAGCTCGTGGGCTGATGCTCGACGTCTCGCTGCTCTCGGAGTCTCCCGCGGGCGGCCGCGTGTTTCGCGCCCGCACCCAAGACGGCCACACCGTGGAGTTGGTCGACGCCACCCGTCCCGCCGAGCGCGACCGGCGCCGCGTCTTCGGCGTCTCCACGCTCCTCGGCTGCCCGGTGAAGTGCACCATCTGCGACGCCGGGGGCGCCTACCTGGGCCGCCTCACCGCCCCAGAGCTGTTGGAGCAGCTCGACTTCCTGGTGAAGGACGCCTTCCCCGACGGCCGGGTGACGGTGGCGGAGCTCGCCATCGAGCTCACCCGCATGGGCGAGCCGACCTTCAACGACGCGGTGCTCGACCTGCTGGAGGCCTTGCCCGGTCGCTGGGGCGCGGCGCGGGTGCGACCGCTGGTGAGCACCGTCGGGCCCGCCGGCGTGGAGAGGTGGCTCGAGCGCCTTCTCGAGGTGAAGGCCCGGCGCTTTTCGCCCGGCGACCTCTTGCTCCAGTACTCCCTGCACACCACCGACGAAGTGGCGCGCGGGAAGATCGTCCCGGTGAAGCGGCTCTCCTTCGCCACCCTCGCCGATTTCGGGCGGCGCTTCGTCGCGACAGGCGACGCCAAGGTCCTCTTGAGCTTCCCCGCCACCCAGGAGCTGCCGCTCGAGCCGGCCGCGCTCCGCGTCCGCTTTCCGCCCGAGGTGTTCGCGGTGAAGCTGACGGCCTTGAACCCGAGCGCGGTGGCCGCGGCCCAGGGCTTCACCGGCGTGGTGCAAGGCAGCGGCGCGCCGCCCATCGCCCAAGCGCTGCGGGACGCGGGCTTCGAGGTCACCGTGGGCGACGGCGGCGAGCTGGACGACCCCACCGGCTGTGGTCGCTACTTCTCCCGCGAGCTGGCCCCGAAGATTCCGCGGCGGACGCTCGTTCGCGACTGACTCACGCAGTTCACCTGCGCGATTTGCAGTCGGGTAGCGTCCAGGCGGTGAACTTCCTCCTGGTGGTCGCGATGGTGCTCGGCGCGGAACCGCAAGCGCCCCTCAAGCTCGCCATGCCCGGGCTGAACACGGTGAACGTCGAGACGCGGACGGCCGACCTCTACGCCGACTACTTCGCGCAGCACCTCTCGGAGGCGGGCAACCTTCGGGTGACGACGCGGTCCGAGGTGGCCGGGGTCCTCGGCCTCGAGCGCCAGAAGGAGATGCTGGGTTGCTCCTCGGAGGCCAGCGCCTGCCTCGCCGAGCTCGCCGGTGCGCTCGGCGTCGAGGGCATCGTGGTGGGCAGCCTCGGCAAGCTGGGCAGCGAGTACGTCGTCACGCTGAAGATCATCTCCGCCAAGGACGGCCACACCCTCGCCGACGCGTCGACGCGGGTGCGCGACGAGAGCGCGCTCCTCGACTGGATGGGGAAGACCGCCGCCGCCATGGCGCCGAAGGTGAACGCGGCCTTCGGGCGCGCGGGCGGCTCGGCCTCGGCGGGCGTCTACGTCGACGCGGGGGCGCCCTCGCTCCGCTCGAAGGCGTGGGTTCCTCTCACCCTCGGCGGCGCCGCGCTCGTCGCGGGCGGCATCTTCTACGGCCTCGCCGCGCAGCGCGCCGGCACCCTGGAGACCGGCCGCGACGTCTACGCCTCGCCCGCCCAGCTCGACCAGGCGGTGAAGGAAGGCGCGACGAACCAGACCATCGGCTTCGCGCTCCTCGGCGTCGGCGTCGCCGCGGCGGCCGTGGGCGCCGGCTTCTTCGCGCTGGGCGGCGAGGGCCGAAGCGCCAGCGCCTCGCTCGTCGTCGGTCCCTCCGGGCTGGCCCTCGTCGGGAGCTGGCCATGAGCCGGCGCGCGGAGCTCCGGGTCGCGGTGGCGGCAGCCAGCCTCGCCGCGCTCTCCGCCTGCATCGACTTCGACGCCAAGCGGACGCTGTACTGCGAGCACAACCCCGGGCTGTGCGACGGGGGGGTCGTCGAGACCACCGACTCCGGCCTCCCCGCCGACGCGGGGAGCTCGTCCTCGGACGCGGGCACCGACGCGGGTGGTCTCCCGTTTGACGCCGGCACCACCGACGCCGGGCCGGGGACCTCCGACGCCGGCACCACCGACGCCGGGCCGGCGACCTCCGATGCGGGGACCACCGACGCCGGCTCAGTCGTCGTGACGGACGCGGGCTCGGGCCCCAGCGTCGATGCGGGCTTCTGCCGCCTGCCTCTCGGCGGCTTCGACGCCGGGACCGGCTCCAGCGGCGGGAGCTCCAGCACCATCTCCTACGTCAACGGCGCCACCGGGCTGGACACCAACGTCGGCAGCCTGGCGTCCCCGTGGAAGACCCTGACCCACGCGCTACAGACCGCGACCTCCGGCAGCGAGATTCACGTCTGCGCCGGCGCCTACACGGGTCCCTTCGTCATGAACACCCCGCTCATGGTGCGCGGCTCCTACAGCTGCGGCTCGTGGACTCGCACGACGACCTACGGCTACGGGGGCCTCGACGGCGGCTTCGACGGGGTCAACACCACCACGCTCCAGGCGTCCGCCTCGGCGTTCTTGTGCGGCGCGACCTTCACCGTCAGCGGAACCTCCATCTCCCGCGCCTCCGTCATCGACGGCTTCACCATCCTCGGCAACTCGTGCGGTACCAACTACTCGAACACGCCGGCCGCGCTGCAGGTGGGCACTTCCGCCAGGCCCACGGTGACGAACAACCAGATTCTCGGCGGCAGCGGTACCGGCGGCATGGGCGCCATCGGCACCTTCGGGCTCTTGGTCACCAGCAGCGCCGCGCCCGACGTCGCCTTCAACCGCATCACCGGCGGCTCGGGGGTGAGCGTCAGCCGCGAGGGCAGCGTCGCCGTCTTCCTCGACGGAAACCCGGGCCCGGTGCACGTCCACGACAACGTCATCCTCGGCGGCTCTGGCACCGGCGCCTCGACCGGGGGGCCCGCCATCGGGTCTTTGGGCATCGGCAACTACAGCGCGGTCCCGTTGACCGCGGCGAACGGCGCCGCCATCGAGCGGAACTTCATCTCCGGCGGCTCGGGCTCCGACACCAACGCGAGCGGCTACGGCTCGGTGGGCGTCTTCCTCTATTACAGCGGCACGCTCACCACCGACCTCCTCGACAACGTCATCGAGGGCGGCACCGGTTCCAACGCCAGCAACCTCGGCAGCGTCGCCGTGCTCGACCAGGCCCACGCCGACGTCCTGCTCACCCGGAACACCCTCGACGTCGGCGACCCGGTCTCGGGCACGGCGGTAGGCGTCTTCGTCGACCCCTTCGAGGGGATGCACACCTACACCAACAACGTCATCCGGAGCGTGAGGGGGACTGCCGCGAAGTTCCGCGACATTCAGGCCAAAGCGACGCCCCTCACCTCGGCGCTGTTCAGCCACAACACGGTCTTCATCGGACCGGGCTGGGCGGGCCTCCAGCTCGACAGCTACCGGACGAACCTCGGGCTCACGGTCGACGACAACCTCTTCCTCTCCACCGGCGGCGTCGCCATCGTGGACAACAGCTGCGGAGCCTCGTTCTCGAGCTTGAGGAGCAACGCGTTCATCGGCGCCTACGCCGAGCTGTCCACGGGCGCCTGCGGGGTCGCGGCGTCGCCGGCGGACCTCGCCACGCACTACGCCCAGGCCTCGGGCAACTTCATCACCGCGAGCACCTGCGCCGTCACCACGGGCTGCGTGCCGCGGGCCGCCTGCGTCAACGCCACCACCTGCATCAAGGACGTGGTGGCCTTCGACACCACCGACAGCGGCCTCGCTGCGCTGCGGAGCCACAGCGCCTGGCCGCCGGCCTTCGGCGCGCCCTGCCAGCTCTTCACCGCCGGCATCAATGACAGCGCGACCGTGCTCGTCGACTTCTCCGGCAAGACCCGCGCCTCGCCGCCCACCATCGGCGCGGTCGAGCCCGGCTGCTGCGGTTACTGACCTCCGGAAACGACGACGGGCGCCCCCAGGAGAGAGGCGCCCGCCGGTGCGGAAAGCGTTCGACGCCGTGAATCAGCTATTCGGCTTCGAGGTCGGCTGGCCGGCCTTCTTCCAGCCCTTGATGCCCTCGGGCATCACGGAGACGTTGGTGTAGCCCGCCTCCATCGCCTTGTTCGCCGCCGCGTGCGAGGCGCCGCACTTCTCGCTCGCGCAGTAGAAGACGAGCTTGGCGTCCTTCTCCTTGGGCAGCTCCTTCAGGTCGTACTGCGACGACGAGGTGAGGAGAATGGCGCCCGGCACCACGCCCTCGTTCTGACGCAGCTCCTTGTTGTTCGCGTCGACGGGGACGGCCTTCTTCTCCTTGGTCAGCGAGGCGAGCTCGGTGACGGTGACCTTCTTCGGCTCCATCGACGCCTGCTGGTGCGTTTCACAGGCGAAGGCGAGGGAGGGGACGAGCGCAAGGACGGCGACGGCGGTGGCCAAGAAGAGCTTCTTCATCGGTGTGCTCCAAGAAGGACTGCGGGGAACGGAAGGGCCATTGTGTGCAGCGGCGCGGCCCACTTCGCAAGAGGATGCGCCGGACGGCCGGGGAGTTTCACCGCGCGCGGCGGGAGGACTTTCGGGGCGAAGCGCCCCGCGAGGCGAGCTGAGCGGCGAGGAGCAAGGAGGCCTCCATCGGATCAGCGTCGGCCTTGTGCTTCCCGGCGATGTCGTACGCGACGCCGTGGTCCGGCGAGGTGCGCGGCACCGGCAGGCCCAGGGTCACGTTCACGGTGCGGGCGAAGTCGAGCGTCTTGGTCGCCACCAGCCCCTGGTCGTGGAACATGGCCAGCGCCACGTCGTAGGGGAAGGCGCGGGCCTGGGCGAAGAGGCCGTCGGCGGCGAAGGGCCCCTCGCAGTCGACGCCGGCCCGCCGGGCGCGGGCGATGGCCGGGCCGATGACGCGCAGCTCCTCGCTGCCCATGGTGCCGCCCTCGCCGGCGTGGGGGTTGAGCCCGCACACCGCGATGCGCGGCCGGCGCCCGAGCCAGGGCTCGAGGCCCGTGGAGAGGAGGGTGAGCTTCTTGACCAGCGCCTCCTCCTCCAGCGCTTTGGGCACGGCGGAGAGCGGCAGGTGGTTGGTGGCCAGCGCCACCGAGAGCCGGGGGCCCGCCATCAGCATCAGCACCTCGCGGCCGAAGGCCTCGGCGAGCAGCTCGGTGTGGCCGACGAAGGGCAGTCCCGACCGGGTGATGCGCTCCTTGGACACCGGGGCGGTGCACAGGCCCTGCACCTCGCCGGCCTTGGCCGCCTCCACCAGGGCGCGCACGTAGGCGTGCTGGGCGAGGCCGCCGTCGTGGCTGGGGCGGCCGGGGCGGCGGTCCTTGGGCGCGAGCGCGCTCACCACGCGAAGGGCGGTGCCCTTGGGCAGCACCCGCGCCGCGGAGGCGTCGCCGAAGACCACCGGCTCCAGCGCGCGGCGGACCGCGGGTCGAGCCAGCGCCTTGGCGGTGACCTCGAGGCCGATGCCCGACGGGTCGCCGAGGGAGATGCCGATGATGGGGCGGGGACGGGTCATCACGAGGCTCGAGAGAGGAATTCGGCACCCTTCGACGGGCTCAGGGTGAACGGTGGGCACCCTTCGACGGGCTCAGGGTGAACGGTGGGAGACGCCTCCGCTGGACGGGGTCAGATCTTCACGTCGACGGCGGCGGCCGCGCGGAGCTCCTGCACGTACTGCTCGGTGTACTTCTCGAGCTGGCCGCGCAGCATCTTCTCGCGGAGCTGGTCCTTCACTTCGTCGAACGGCTTGGGGGCTACCGCGCGGCGGCCCTCGACCTTGAGCACGTGCCAGCCGAACTTGGTGCGCACCGGCTCGGACACGCCGCCCACCGGGAGCGCGAAGGCCGCCTTCTCGAACTCCGCCACCATCACCCCGCGGCGGAAGAAGCCCAGGTCTCCGCCGTCGGCGGCCGACGGCCCCTCGGACTTGGCCTTGGCCAGGGCGGCGAAGTCCACGCCGGGCTTGCGCGCCTCGGCCGCGAGGCCCAGGGCCTTCACCCGCGCCGCCTCGATCTGCTCCGCCGTCGCGGTGGGCGCCACCTGCACCAGGATGTGGCGCGCGTGCACCTCGGCGTCGAGCCCCTCGTCGTGGGCCTGCTTGGCGTACTCGGCCTTCAGGTCCTCGTCGGCGATCTTCACCTTCTGCCGCACCTTGAGGTTCACCAGCTTCATGCGCGCCAGGTGCTTCTTCATGAACGAGCGATAGGACGCCAGCGAGTAGCCCTCCTGCGCGAGCAGGGCCTCGAACTGGGCGCCCTCCAGGTTGTTCTGGCGCTTCACGTCGTCGATGGCGAGGTCGATCTCCGACTCGCTCACCTCGAGGTTCAGGTCCTTCACCTGCTCCTCGAGCAGCTTCTCGCCGATGATGACGTCCAGGGCCCGGCGGAGGATCTCCGCGCGCATCGTCCCGCGCTTGGCGTTGTCGGGCTCGGCGCGCAGGCGCTGCAGCTCGGGGGCGGCGCGGGCCTCGACCTCCGAGAGCGTCACGATGTCGTTGTTCACCGTGGCGGCCACCCGGTCGACCAGCTCAGCCCAAGCGGGGAGGGCGACCAGGGCGAGGGCAGCGAAGAGGCGGAGCAGCGTGCGCACGGCGGACCACCTAGCAACAAACCGGGTCCGACTGAACTCCCGCGCGCGCGATCAGCGCTTCGCCCCGGCGCCGCCGAGGTACGAGAGGATGAGGCGCACCAGCTGCTCCTCCAACACCCCCTCTTCCAGCCAGGTGGGCCGCTCGAGCATCACCCGGGTGACGACGCCCTCGCAGGCGCCGATGAGCACGTAGGCGGCGACGGAGGGGTGGGCGAGGCCCAGCCTGGGCGCGTTGGCCTCCAGCCAGGCGGCGACGTACGGCTCGTACAGGCCATGCAGCTCGTGGAGGCGACGCAGCGCACCGATACGTGGCACCTGCTCGAGGAGGACCCGGTGGAGCTTGGGCTGCAGCCTCTGCGCGGCCAAGAGGGCCCGCACCATCTCCCGCACCGCGGTGGGCAGGTCCGCCCCGGCGAGCTGGGCCAGGCGCTCCACCATCGTCTCGCGGAGCTCTTCCTGGTGGCGCTCCATCACCGCCATCACCAGCGACTCCTTGTTGGGGAAGTACTGGTAGACGCTCCCGATGGAGACGCCGGCCTCCGCCGCCACCCGGTTGGTGGTGCAGGCCTCGTAGCCGTCCTTGAGCAGAACGCGAGTCGTGGCCTTGACGATGACCTCGACGGTGTCGCGGCTTCGCTCCTGCTTCGGCAGCTTCCGGGGGCTTACGCGGGCTCGGGCGGGCACGAGCGGAGTGTGCCGGAACGCGAGCCGACCGCGAGCTCTAAATATGAGCAAATGCTCACACCGGGAGCCGGGCCCGTGGGGGTGCGTTCATGACGACGTCGCTGCTGCTGATGCTGTTGGGCGCGGAGTTCACGCCGGTGGAGACCATCGACGGGGTGGAGGTCTCCCAGCGCGCGGTGGCCGGGTCTGCGTACGTGGAGCTGCGCTTCCGAATGGAGGCCCCGGGCGACGCCGAGGCGGCCTGCACGCGGGTCTGGGGCACGGGGGCGCTGGAGAAGGCCGAGCCGCACGTGGTCTTTCGGAAGGTGCTGGAGCAGACGGCGGACACCCGGCTGACCCTGGAGCAGATCGCCCCGCCGCTGATCAGCCGCCGCGACTTCGTGCTGCTGCGGGAGCGCCACCGCCTGCCGGGGGGGGGTGCCGCATCGACTTCCATACGGTGAATGACGCCAGGGCGCCGCCGCGCGAGGACGTGCTGCGGCTCGGCCGCCTGGCCGGGAGCACCGAGCTCGTGCCCGCGGGCGACGGCCGGGTGCGGGTGGAGCAGCGCGTGCACCTCGAGCCGGGCGGCGCGCTGATTCCCTGGATGGTGGAGCCGAGCCGGCGCAAGGAGGGCGCGCGGTACCTGAAGCACCTGATGGCCTTGCCGCCCCAGGCGGCGCGCTGAAGCGGCGAGTCAGGGCTCGGAGGCGGTCTGCCCGGGCACCACGCGGCCGGTGATGGTGGGGAGGATGGCCTCGTTGATCTTGAGGTCCGCCTTCGCGCGGAGCTGGGCCACGAACTCCTTCTCCTTCTCGCCGCGCAGCCGCTCCAGCACCTGGGCCTCCACCTTGGCGCGCACCTCGTTGAGGTCGCGCTTCTTGGGCGCCCTCTTCTCCAGCACCTTGAACAGGTGGTAGCCGTAGTCGCTCGACACCACGTCGCTCACCTGGCCGGGGGCGAGGCGGAACACCACCTCGTCGAAGGCGGGCGGCATCTCGCCGCGCTTGAAGAAGCCCAGGTCTCCGCCCACCTTGGCGTCGGGGGAGAGCGAGTAGCGGCGCGCCAGGTCCTGGAACTTCTTCCCCTGGTAGAGCAGCCCCTGCACCTTCTTGGCGTCGTCGAGGCCCTTCACCACCAGCTGCAGCGCGTGCACCTGCTCGGGCTCGGTGAAGTCGTCGGCGTGCTCGTCGTAGGTCTTGCGGATCTGATCCTCCGTCGCCGCCACGCGCGCGAAGACCTGCTCGTTGAAGAGCTTCTCGATGGTCAGCTGCTCGCGGGTGCGCCGGGAGAACTCGGTGCGCGAGGTCTGGTTCTTCGCCAGGACGTCCTCGAAGCTGCCCGCCGGGTACTCGGAGGCGAGGGCCAGCACCCGCCGGTCCACCTCCTCGGAGGTGACGACGATGCCCGTGGTGCGCGCCGCCTGCAGGAGCAAGAGCCGCTGGATCATCGTGTCCAGGAGCGTCTGCTTGAAGGGCTCGATCTGCTCCGGCGCGTGGGCCGCGTCGCCCTCCATCGGCTGCGCCTCGCGCGCCAGCTCCTGCTCGAACTTCTGCCGGGTGATGGCCTCGCCGTTGACGGTGGCCACGATGTTGGAGTCGGTTTGGGGCCGCACCTGCGGCGAGCACGCGAGGGCGGAGAGGAGCGCGGGGGCCCAGAGGAGGCGGCGGATCATCGAAAAGGTGCCTAGCAGGGAAGGGGTCTTTGGTGCCACCGGCGGAACGGATTTCGGATCAGCGCGCGCCCCCCGACGGGTCGCCCAGCGTGGTGGGGGGAGGGCCCTTGGCCTCCACCGCCGGGGCCTTGGGGTCGACGACGATCTTCGCCAGCGCCTGCTCGTTGAGCTCGAGCCCGGCCTCCTTCTTCAGCCGCTCGAGCAGCGCCTTGAAGCGGTCCTGCCGGCGCTCGTTCTGAATCACCTGCACGATGGAGGGCCGGGCCTGCTCGAGCGAGAGGTTCAGCGCCGCCTGCCGCCCCTGGAGCTTGAGGATGTGGAAGCCGGCGTCCGTCTCCACCAGGTGGTCGACCACCGCGCCGACCTCCTTCAGGGTGGCCGCGGCCTCGGCGACGGCCTTGCCGTAGCGCGCCGTCAGCTCCTCGTCGGTCTGGAAGCGCATGTCGCCCTCCAGCGCCTTCGTCTTCTCGTCTTCGTCCTCCTCGCGGGCGAGCTTCTGGAACGAGGCGTAGTCCATCGGTGAGAGGGCGAGCACCTTGGCCAGCGCCGCCTCGGCCTGGTCCTTGTGGGCCCGGGCGTAGAAGACGTGCATCAGCCGGGTCATCGCCGGCTTCACGTAGTCGCTGGTGTGGGCCTGGTAGTAGCGGGCCACGTCGGCCTGGGAGACCTCGCCGCCCTGGTCGACCTCCTTCTTGAGCAGCGCCTGCACCATCATCCGGCGGGTGGCCTCCAGCACCTCCGGGTCCTGGGCCAGGCCCTTCTTCACCGCCTCGCGGGCGAAGAGCTCGTAGCGCACCAGTCCCTCCAGGTACTCCTTCCGCTGCTCGACGGTCTGGTAGCGGGCGCGGGCGTAGGGGTTCATCTCGGCGAAGCGGGCCGAGAGCTCGGCGTCGGTGATGGCGTCGCCGTCGAACTTCGCCACCCAAGTGCCGCCGGTGACGCCCACCGGACGCGGGCGGGTGAAGGTGACGGTGGTGGAGGCGCCCTGTGGGGCGTTGGTGCAGCCGAGGAGCCCGAGGCCGAGCGCGAGGAGGAGTCGTCGCATGGGCGTGAGCTAGCAGAGGTGAACGCTGGGTGGCGAGGACGGGCTCCTGGTGGCTCGACTCCAGGCTGAACCGCCCAAAGCCCGTCCTCGCCGCTCGTGTCGCTACCGCGACCTCGCGCTCAGCCCGGCCCGAACGCCGATCTCGAACGACATCTGACCATCGCGCCCAACATCGGCGTGGTCGTCGACCACCGCGCTCGATGATGCCCATCAATCAGGCCCTCTCACTCCAGGCCCGTCACAGCCGCCGCTTCCTCCGCCGCCTCGAGCAGCTCTCCGCGCTCCCCAAGCGCGACCAGGACGCCCTCCTCCGCACCATCGACGCCTTCCTCGCTGCTCGCGGCGCTCACGGCCGCGCCGCGTAGCGGCGCAGCCGGGTCGGTACGAAGTGTGTGGCACCTGAGCTGATCACCGGGCCGGGTGAGCGCCACACGGTGTCGGGCACCTGATCTGGCGATACGTGTTCTAGAGAAACGCCAGGCTTGCACAGAGGAGCCCAACTGCGGCCAAGGCACTCAGGAGCCCCATACGCCCCTCTCCGCGATGCCACCCAACAACACCGACGATCACAGCCGCGACAACAAGCACCGGCCACGCCGCCAACAAACGGCCGAGGCCAGCGAGCGAAGCGCTCACCTCCTGGCTGTCAGGAAGATGTCGACTCAACTCGTGCAGTCTCAGCATTGCCAGCCATAGATACGCCGCGAATATCGAGAGCGCGACAGAGAGCGGCGAGAACTGCACTCGGGTGGTCATTTCGAGCAACCCGGCGAGCAGGCGCCACAGCCCTTGCTCCACACACATCGCGCCAATCGCTCAGCCTCTCTCGCCGAACACTCCCCGCCAGGAGGCTGAGCCCCGAAATATGTTGGGACGTCGTTCGTCCGAATCGGAGCCAGTTGATGCGAGAGTTCATGCATCATGGTTGCGGCGACCTCCGCAAGACCGTCGCCACTCCACCGCTCCAAGCCAAATGCCGCATGAGACATCTGGGTAGTGTTCGTCCACCAATTCGTCGAAGCCGTCGCTCTCGTGAGTGGGTCGTCTCTGTCGAATGAGAACGTATACGTCGTGGTGTTTGCAAACGGGTTCGTCCCGAAGCACTTCATGAACCACTCGTTCACAGCAGGACAACTCTGCAACCTCGTTCGCGCGTCGTCTGCCCTGTCACGATATGTATTGTTCTCAATCTCGAACTTCACCTCGCGGCCATTTGAATCGACATTGCGGACCGGATTGTTGCTGGCATAGGCGTACGTCGGAACGCTCCTGCCGCCCGCGGCCATCGAAGCCAAGTAGTTCGGCACCTGAAGAAGCGGCTCGGGAGAGAGGTACCGGCCAGACGAAGCATCGTAGTATCTGTTCCAATTCTCAAAGAGATCGGTCTCCTCATCATAGTACTGCCCCGCGCCGCGGAAGAGCGGTTGGTAGGGCGAGGCCCCAATCTCCTGCTTGCGATACTCGTACTCCGACATGGCGACGCCAAGATAGTCCCACTGCGTGCCCGAGCAGCTACCTGGGGAGGAATTCAGCTTGTCTCCAATGAAGCGGAGACGCAGAGCTTCGCCTGCCGGAACCGTTACCCAGGGGCTCCAGACGTCGCCGCGAGCGTACCCACCGAAATTGCCGGCGAGCAGAACATTTGAAGGGTAGCTTCTGATAAAGAGTGACTCCCCTGTTCCCGAGCAGCTCTCGGTGTCAACAAGAGGGAAGTGCAGCTTCGCTGCGAGACTCATGTCGCTACGGGAAGGCTGTACGGAAATGTTCCACGACTGGCTCAAGGCGCCTCCGGCCGAGCTGCCATACGGGTGAGCGCTCTCGGCACGACGCTGCACACGGTTGACGTGGCCAAACGGGTCATATTCGCCGACGGAGGCCACCTTCATGTTTCGATCGAGCGTCACCACAGGTCGTCCAACCAAATCAGTCACGATGAAGTTCGAAGCACAAGAGCTGGCCTCATCGAGTCTCGGGCAACTCCCTTGGTCGTCGGGCTGTCTCGCCCACCCTGAGGTGGCGTACTTGGCGCGGACGGCCATCACCGGCCTCCCGTCGAGCCAAATGTATTCGTCGAGCGGTCGGACGGTTTGGGCACCATCTGATTGTGAGAATCCCATGTCCGCCAGCATTCTGTGCTCAGTGCCCCAAAAGTAGTTCGTCCGATTGCCGACGGGATCCTGCTTCTGGAGTCGCTGCCGCTCACCATCATAGATGTATTTAGTTCGACTCGCGCCCTCGAGAAACACAACCTTCCCTTCACAACCGAGATCCACAGAGTCGACTGACTGCCGATCGGAAACCGATCTGAGCAGCCCGAAGGGCTCTGTGTCTCCTTTGTAC
>JBBIOE010000183.1:0-16810 GCA_037443525.1 Archangiaceae bacterium
CAAGGCCTCGAGCGCCGGGCACGGCTCGCCGGTGCACATGCGCGCCAGCCGGGCCAGGGCCCGGGTGGCCTCGGCGGCCACCGGCGCCTCGTCCTCCTCGAGGAGCCTCTCGAGGAGCGGCGCGTCGTCGGGCGTCGCCACCTCGACGAGGCCCTTCACCGCCACCGCGCGCACCTGCTCGTCGACGTCGGCGGCGAAGGGCAAGAGCCGCTCGCGCGCCTCGGGCTTCTGGAGCTGAGCCAGGGCCCAGGCGGCGTAGAGCCGGACGTCGGTCATCTCGTGGAAGCGGAAGCCGCCCAGCTTCTCCAGCGCCTCGCGGGGAATGGGCGCCTTGGCCCGGGCGGAGGTGCCGAGGCCCAGCGCGGCGACGGCCGGCAGATCGCGCCGCTCGTCGAGGGCGCGCACGAGCCTGGCGACGGCCTGCGGGCCGCCGAGGCGACCGAGCGCGTGGAAGAGGTAGCCGCGCACGTCGAAGTCGGGCTCCGAGGCCTCGGCCTCGAGGACGGCGGTGACGAGCTGATCGCGCACGGCCTCGGGAAGCCTGGGCGACGCGAAGCCGAGCAGGCCGATGGCGAAGGCGGCCTCCGCGCGCACCTCGGTCGAGGGGTCGCCCAGGCCGTCGACGAGCACCGAGGCCACCTCGGGATCCTGGATGCGGCCCATGGCGAGCATGGCGCGGGCCCGCACCTCGGGGTCCTTGGACATGCGGGCCATCACCGGGAGGTCGCCCAAGCCCAGCGAGCGGCGGTTCTCGAGGGCGTCGATGTGCTCGAGCGCGCGGGGGCCGCCGGCGTGGAGGGCCATGGTCTGGCCGTGCATCGGTCCGCAGGCGAAGACGGGCAGGCAGGCCGAAAGGAGGAGCGCGCGTCGCATGGCGGCTGCATAGGACTTCCTTTGGGCGAGGTCGAGAGGGACAGACGATGCCCGGCCCACTAGAGTCCGCGCCGCGATGATGTGCCCCAACTGTCAGGCCGAGAACGAAGACGACGCGGCCATCTGCTCGAGCTGCGACGCCGTCCTCGACGCGTCGGCCTTCGATGACGCTCCCCCCAAGCCCAAGCCCGCGCCGCGGCCCGGCACCAGGCCCGGCGTGAAGAAGGTGGTGAAGCGGACCGGCGCGGCCCCCGCGAAGAAGCCCGCCGCCCGCCCGGCCTCCGCGCGCACCGCCACCGATCCCGACGCCGAGGTGCCGGCGAAGAAGCAGTCGAGCAACTGGCGCGATCACCTCTCCCAGGAGGACTGGGAGCAGGGCCAGCCGAAGGTGGCCAAGGTGGAGGCGGCGGGGCCCGAGCCCAAGGCCATCGACGCCGACGCGTTCCTCGCCGACATGAAGCGGTTCGTGATGGAGCTGTCCACCGCCGACAAGATCGCCTTCTTCGGCATGCTGACCATGGTGCTGACCACGGTGTTGCCGTGGAAGGTGACGGTGATCGAGGGCGACGTGCTCGGCCTGCTGTCCGAGGGCGTCTTGGTGGCCGGCCTCACCCTGATGGGCATCGCGTCGCTGGTCATTCGCGTGCGCAAGACGATGGAGACCTTAAGCCCGGTGGTCCTCTTCGCGGTGCAGCTCGGCGCGCTCGGCCTCTCCCTCATCTGGTGCGTGTACTTCTCCGTGTCGAGCTGGGACTCGACCATGGCGCACTCGCAAGTGGGCAACGAGATGATGCGCGCGTCGCGGCCGGCCTTCGGAGTGATCCTCGCGTTCCTGGCGGGCGGCGTGGGCGGCCTGGGGACGGTGCTCGGCCTGAAGGAGCTGAAGCTCTGATGACGACGCCGCTGTCGCGTCTCGAGGCGGCGCTGTCGTCGGTGGTGCTCGGGCAGGAGCGCGTCATCGCCGACCTGATGACGACCTTCCTCGCGCGCGGGCACGTGCTCCTGGAGGGCGTGCCGGGCGTTGCCAAGACGCTCACCGCGCGCACCATCGCCCGGGCGCTGGGGCTCACCTTCACCCGCATTCAGTTCACGCCCGACCTGATGCCGACCGACGTGGTGGGCACGAGCGTCTTCCGGCCCCAGGACGGCAGCTTCCACCTGGTGGAGGGGCCGATCTTCACCGAGGTGCTGGTGGCGGACGAGATCAACCGCACGCCGCCCAAGACGCAGGCCGCGCTGCTCGAGGCCATGGAGGAGCGGCAGGTGACGCTGGAGGGCAAGTCGCGCCCCCTGTCGCCGCACTTCTTCGTGGTGGCGACGCAGAACCCGCTCGAGCTCGAGGGCACCTACCCCCTGCCCGAGGCCCAGCTCGATCGCTTCATGATGCGGGTGCGGGTCGGCTACCCGGAGGCGCAGGCGGAGCGGGCGATGCTCGGCCGCTTCCACGAGCAGAAGGGGAAGCCTTCGGAGGTGGCGCAGGTGCTCTCGAAGGAGGAGCTCGACGCCCTGCAGGGCCACGCGGCGAGCGTGCGCTGCGACGGCTCGGTCATCGACTACGTCACGGCCCTGGTGCGCTCGACGCGGGCGAACCCACAGGTGCGGCTGGGCGCCTCGCCGCGCGCGGGGCAGGCCCTGATCGCGACCGCCAAGGCCCGGGCAGCGCTGGAGCAGCGCGACTTCGTGACGCCCGACGAGGTGAAGGCGGTGGCGCCGAGCGTGCTCAACCACCGGCTCCAGGTGCGAGCCGAGGCGGAGGTCGAGGGCGTGACGGCCGACGACGTCATCGCGCGGACGCTGGAGCAGGTGCCGGTCCCGAGGTAGGCCCGTGACGCGCACCGTTCGTCCCGAGCGGAGTCGAGGGGCCGAGGGGTGCTCGGGAGTGAGCCAGTGGGCCCTCTCCGCTCGGGCTGAACGGTCGCCCGAGGGCGCGCGGTGAGCCGGCCGGTCCCCACGACGCGGGCGGTGGGCTTCGCGGCGGTGGCGCTGGCGCCGGCCGTGCTCGCGGTGGCCGTGGGGCCCCTGGCGTGGGTGGCGCTGGCGCTCGACGTGGCGCTGCTGGTGCTCCTCGCGGTGGACTTCGCGCTGGCGCCCAAGGCCTCGAGCCTGGCCGTCACCCGCGAGGTGGCGCCGGTCTTGTCCTCGGGCGTGCCGAACCGGGTGCGGCTGGTGGTGGAGCAGCGCCCGGGCGCCCAGCGCGAGGTGCGGGGCGAGGTGCGCGACTCCCCTCCTCCGGGGCCCGACGCCAGCGGTCACCGGCAGCGGCTCGCGTTTCGCGGTCGGGCGGCGGTCGACTGGCGGCTCGTGCCCAAGACCCGCGGCGATCTCGACTTCGGCGACGTCTGGCTGCGCCTCGAGGGGCCGCTCGGCCTGTGCGCCCGGCAGGAGCGCGTGGCGCTCGCCCAGCGCGTGAAGGTCTTCCCCGATCTCACCGCGCTCACCAAGGACGCGGTGAAGCTCTCGCGCGCCAGCGACGACGCCTCGCGCCGGGTGGTGCGGGTGAGGAGCGAGGGCCGGGAGTTCGAGTCCTTACGCGAGTACCGGGTCGGCGACGATCGCCGGTCCATCGACTGGAAGGCCACCGCCCGGCGCGGCAAGCCGATGGTCCGCCAGCACCAGCCGGAGCGGAACCAGCAGGTGCTGCTGCTCCTCGACTGCGGCCGGCACATGGCGGGCGAGGTGCTCGGGCGGCGGAAGCTCGATCACGCCGTCGACGCCGCCTTGCGGCTCGCCAAGGTCTCGCTCGACAAGGGCGATCTGGTGGGCGTGTTGGCCTTCGCCGCCGACGTGAAGGCGCACCTCGCCCCCAAGAAGGGCGCCGAGCAACTGCGCGCCATCACCCAGGCGCTCTACCGGGTGGAGGCGTCGCTCGAGGAGTCGGACTACGGGCGCGCCCTCGATCGGGCCTTCGCCAAGGGGGTTCGGCGGACGCTGGTGGTGGTGTTGACCGATCTCCTCGACGCCGACTCGTCGCAGGCCCTGGTGAATCGGACGTTGCGACTCGTGCCCCGGCACCTGCCGCTGGTGGTCTCGCTCCTCGACGACGAGGTGCGCGAGGTGGCGACGCGGGTACCGCGCAGCGAGGCGGAGGCCTACGAGCGCCAGGTGGCGGCGCGGCTGGAGGGCGAGGTGCACTCGACGGTGGCGCGGTTGCGCGACGCGGGGGCCCAGGTGCTCAGGGCGCCGGCGCGGGACTTCGGGCCCGGCGCGGTCAACGCCTACCTCGACGTGAAGTCTCGCGGGCTGCTTTGAAGGCTCGTCAGCGCGCCGTCTTGCCAATCATCGACGGCGTCCCGAAGTACACGGCGCTCGAGTCGACCACCACGCTGTTGATCGGCTGTGAGCCCGCCGCCGAGCTGGAGACGAGCAGCCGGCAGGTGGGCGCGGACGGCCCCGCCTCGAGACGGTACAGGCCCGAGCTGCCGGCGATGTACACGGTGGACCCAAAGACGGCGAGCGAGGTGTTCTGGTTGCCCGCGCCGGGGCAGTGCCCGACGACGGTGTCGTTGCCGAGAGCGTCGATGGCGTGGAGATCGCTGTCGGCCATGAGGTAGAGCGCCGAGGGGCCGGCGGCCATCGCCCAGGGCCGGTAGGTGAAGGGGCCGAAGGACTGGGGCACTCCGCCGTCGAACATCGAGACGTGCCGCACCACGTGCTTGGTGACCGTGGAGTCGTAGAAGGCCCAGTACAGCTCGTCGGCGCTCTTGGTCGACGACTCCGGATCGAAGGTGCCCTGCACCTTGGCGAAGGTCTTGGCGGCGAGGTTGTAGCGGTAGAGGCCTGCGCCGTTGAGGACGTTCGTCCAGTACAGCGCGGTGCTCGGCCGAGTCGCGTCGCCGTCGACGTAGAGGCTGTTCGGGACCGGGTAGCCCGAGGTCGGCGTCGAGAGCTGGGTCGGCGTCTGGTTGACGAGCTTGTTCGCCTGGTAGAACCGCGGCTCGTAGGTATCGGGGTTCACGTAGAGCGAGTTCTGATCGACGGCGATGGCCGACTGAAACTGGCCGCCGCTGCCCACGAAGTCGGAGCGGGCGTACAGGGACGCGAGGCCCTGCCCGTCCTTTCCCACCACGCGAACGGCCTCGAGGTTGGTCCAGTAGAGCTTGGTCGCGTCCGCGGCGAGGGCGTTGTAGCCGTCCCAATGGTTGCGGGTTTCGGCCGAGGCGAGCACGCACACGCCAGTGGTGCAGGACGCCGCGCCGCAGGAGAAGCCGCACGAGCCGCAGGAGGTCGCGGTGGTGGTGAGATCTGTCTCGCAGCCATCGAGCGGGTCGGCGTTGCAGTCGGCGAACCCGGCGGCGCAGACCAGCAGGCACGAGCCACCCGAGCAGGTGCTCGACGAGGTGTGGGCGTTGCCGCACCGACGGCCGCAGGCGCCGCAGTTCGAGCTGTCCCCCGCGAGGCTGTAGAGGCAGCCCACGCCGCCGTCGTTGCAGTCGCCCCAGAGCGCCTCGCAGACCAGCCCGCAGGCCCCGGCGAGGCAGGCGGGAACCATGTGCGGCGGCTCTCCACCGTCGGCCACGCAGACCCTCGCGCAGCCTCCGTCGGTGCCCGCGTCGAGACCGGCGTCGACTCCCGCGTCGATTCCCGCGTCTTCGCCAGCGTCGACGAGGCCACCGCCGGTGCCGCCGCCGAGTCCCCCTCCCGCTCCGCCGCCGAGGGCACCGCCGCTGCCGCCTCCCGCTCCGCAGGAGCCGTTGGCGTGGCAGCCGGCGTCGAGCGCCCCGCCCCAGTCCACGCAGCCCGCGACGAAGAGCAGCACCACGACCACGACGAGGCTTCGACTCACAGCGCACCTCCGATGGAGAGGACGGCACCGCCCGGCAGCGGCAAGACGGTGGCCACCGGGGCCGCCGGAGCGCCGAGGACGAAGGCCCCGGCCGAGGCGACCGCGAGGGCGGCGCCCAGGCCGCACAGGCCCCACCCGACGTTCTCCTGGACGCGCCCGCGCTGTTCGAGCGTCTGGAGCGCGGGGAAGTCGGCGGCCTTTCCGGCGCGGAGATCGCTCGCGGTGCCCTGGCTCGCGGCGAGCATGAGGCCCCCGGCCACCAGGCTCACCGCGGCGCCGCCGGCGAGGGCGAGGGGGAGCGCCCGGGACCTCGGCGCGGGAGCGGCCCCGGCGACGAGGGCCGGGCCCTTCTCCTTCGGAGGGTACTGCCGGGCGAACGCCTCCGCGGAGGCCTCGAGGAAGTCGGCCACCTCGTCGTCGGTCTTCGGCCGCGCCGAGAAGACGGCCAGCGCCGAGGCGTCGGTCGCGCGGATGATCTTCACGTTGGCGAGGTAGCCCGAGCTCATGCGCCCGATGCTGCCGGTGATCAGCGCGTCGACGCCCAGGGCCGAGGCGATCTCCATGTTGCAGCTCTGGTCCGAGCAGTTCAGCAGCGCCTTCTGCCGCTCCAGGCCGAGCACCGCGGCGACCTCCTGGGGCGTGGTGACCCGGAAGCCCCGGCTGGCGAGCTGCTGGGCGAAGTGCACCAGGAACGAATCGACGATCTTGGGGTCGACGTTGGCGCTCTGGAAGCCGGGGGCCGCGAGAGACGTGACGGGTGCCGCACCGAGGGCGGCCACGAGGGCGAGGGCAGTCAGCATGGGAGGAACGGGACGCTAGACGCGAGTCCCGGCCGAGTCATGTCTCACGACGGTCCGGCGCCGGGGCGCTTCGTCGATGCTGACGAAGCGAGACCTCGCTCGCTAGAGTCGAGGGATGCCCGCCCAACCGTTCACGAAGAACCACTCCGATCACTCCAACGACACCGGCTTCCAGTTCGAGTTCCACTGCGACAAGTGCGGGAACGGGCACCGATCGTCGTTTCAGGCCAACAAGCTCGGCATGGCCTCGTCGCTGTTGCGCGCGGCGGGGAACTTCTTCGGCGGCTCGCTCTCCCGGGTGGCCTCCAGCGCCGACACGATGAAGGACGCCCTGCGCGGCGAGGCGTGGGACTCGGCCTTCAAGACGGCGGTCGACGAGATCCGCCCCAAGTTCCACCAGTGCACCAAGTGCGGGCACTGGGTCTGCCCCGAGGTGTGCTGGAACGAAGAGCGCCAGCTCTGCGAGGACTGCGCGCCCAACCTGGCCGAGCACGCGGCGTCGATTCAGGCCAAGGTGGCGGTGGAGCAGGCGTGGGACAAGGCGCGGAAGTCCGATCAGACCGACGGCCTCGACCTCAAGGAGAAGCAGTCGGGCGCGTGCCCGAAGTGCGGCGCCGGGGTGCAGCCCAAGGCGAAGTTCTGCCAGGGCTGCGGCAGCCCCGTGGGCCAGAAGGCCAAGACCTTCTGCGCGGAGTGCGGCGGAGAGATGCTGCCCGGCGCGAAGTTCTGCGGGGGCTGCGGGCACAAGGCCGGGTGAGGGCCTCCCGCTCGGCTCACCGCGTCTGCGGCTTGGGCGGCGCGGCCTGCGTCGTCTCGCGGCACTTGCACCGCTGATCGCGCGGCACGTGGCCGAGCACCTGCTCGACGTGGGCGCCACACCCGCGCCAGTCGGGCTTTCCACACTTGGGACACTGAACGGCTGCGCACATGGTTTGGGCTCCTGAAGAGAGGCTTCTCGTTCCTGTGAGCCCGGCGAGCTGAGAAACGATTCGCCTCCCCGTTCGACCCGGCTCAGGCGACCTGGCTGTCGTTGGCGGCGGTGGCTTCCTTGAGCTTCACGGTCACCAGCTTGGAGACGCCCGGCTCCTGCATGGTGACGCCGTAGAGGGTGTCGGCGACCTCCATGGTGCGCTTGTTGTGGGTGATGACGATGAACTGGGAGGCCCGGCTCATCTCCCGCACCATCTCGTTGTAGCGGCCCACGTTGCCCTCATCGAGGGGCGCGTCGACCTCGTCCAGCAGGCAGAAGGGCGTGGGCTTGATGAGGAAGATGCCGAAGATGAGCGCCACCGCGGTGAGGGCCTTCTCGCCGCCGGAGAACAGGCTCACGCTCTGCAGCTTCTTGCCCGGGGGCTGCGCGAGGATCTCCACGCCCGGCTCCTCGCCCGGCCCGCCCTGCACCAGGTGCAGGCTCGCCCGCCCGCCGCCGAACAGCCGCGGGAAGACCGCCTGGAACTTCTCGTTGACCACGTCGAAGGTCTCCTTGAAGCGCACCCGGCTCGTCTCGTCGATCTTCGCGATGGCCTGATCGAGCTGCTTGAGCGACTCCTCCAGGTCCTTCTTCTGGCGGGAGAGGAACTCGAAGCGGGTGGCGATCTCCTGGTGCTCCTCGATCGCGGTGACGTTGACCTCGCCCATGCGCTCGACCTGAGCGCGCAGCTCCTTGAGCCGCTCCTGCGCGTCGGGCCCGAGCGGCGGGAGCATGTGCGCCTGGTGCACCGCCTCGCCGATGGAGAGCCCGTGCCGCTCCAGGAGCTGGGTGACGATGTGCTCCTGCTCCATGGCCAGGGTGCGCTCCTCCACCGAGAGGTTCGACAGCCCGCTGGTCATCTCGTCGAGGGTGGCGCGCAAGGACTTGAGCCGCTCCTCCTCGCCGCGCACCTGGGTGAGCGCCTCGGCGTGCGCGGCCTTGTCGGTCTCCAGCGCCGCCTTCTTCGCCTCCAGCTCGAGGCGCCGCGCCTCGCGGGTCTCCGAGGTCTCGCCCAATCGGCCGGTGAGCTCGGCGATGCGGGCCTGGCCCTCGTCGACGGCGAGGGTCAGGCGCTCCTGGCGCTCGGTGAGCTCCCTCGACTGCGCCGACAGGGCGTCGACCGCGGCCCTGGCCGCCTGGCCGCGCTCGGAGGTGGAGGCGACCTTCACCTTGAGCTCGGTGGTCTCGACGCGAATGACCTGCGCGCGGGCCTCGAGGCTGTCGAGCTCGCCCTGGAGCAGGCGCACCCGGTCCTCCCGCGCCTGGCGATCGGTCTCGCCGTGGGCCGCTTCGCCGCGGGCGGCCTCGAGCTCGAGATCCACCGAAGCGATGGTGCGCGTCAGCTCTCCCGACTCCGCCTGAAGGCCGGCGATGCGCTCGCGCAGCTTCACCAGGCCCGAGCCGGCGGTGTGCAGATCCTTCTCGTGGGTGGCGAGGGAGAGCTCCTCGGCGTGGGAGTTCTTGTCCAGGCCCTTGAGCACGCCCTCCGCGTGGCCGGTCTGCTTCTGCAGATCGTAGTGGCGGGTGATGAGGTCGTTGTAGCGTTCCTCGATCTGCGCCACCTCGAGCGAGAGCTCGGCGATCTCGCGCTTCTTCTGCAGGGCGCCGACCGCGGGGCCCTCCAGCGCGCCGCCGGTGACGGTGCCGAGGGTGTCGACCACCTCGCCGTCCAGGGTGACGAAGGTGTAGGCCGGCAGGCGGGCCGAGAGCTCCTTGGCCACCGCGAGATCGGGGACGATGGCCACGCCGCCCAACAGCCGCTCGACCAGCGGGTGGAGCGCCGGGTCTTTCACCTCGACCTTGGACAGCGCCATGGAGAGGACGCCGGGCTCGTGCAGCGGCTCGGGCAGGGGCGCCTTCTCCAGCGGCACCGGGACGAAGGTGGACCGCCCCTCCGCGAGGCCCTTCAGGTACTCCACCAGCTCGAAGCCGCGCTCGCGGGTCTCCACCACCACGTGCTGGAGCCGCTCGCCCAGCGCGCCCTCCACCGCGCGCTCGTACTCGGGAGGGGCGGTGATGACGTCGGCGACCAGGCCCCAGACGCCGGCCTGCTTGGGCTCGGCGCCGGCCTTCAGCATCACCGCGCGGACGCCGCGATCGTAGCCCTCGTAGTTCTTCTGAATCTCCTCCAGCGAGCTCAAGCGGCTGCGCTTGTCGGACAGGGCCTCGCGCGCGGCGAGCACCAGCACCTCGTTCTCCACGAAGGCCTCGCGCAGGCGGGCCAGGGTGGCCTCCTCCTCGCCACGCCGCTGGCTGAGCTCGCGGGCGACGAGGCGGCTCGACTCCACCCGCTCCAGCACCTCGGTGCGGGCGTGCTCGAGGGTCGACTCCTCGGCGCGCAGTCCCTCCAGCTCCCCTTCCACCCGGGCGATGCGCTGGGTGAGCTCGGACTTGCGGGCCTCGAGCCCGGACAGGCGCGCGGCCTGCGAGCTGGTGCGCTTCTCCAGCTCGGCCAGCTCCTGGCGATCGGCCGACAGCCGCTCGGCCACGCTCTTGGCCAGCTCGGCGGAGCGGCGCAGCTCCTCGTCGCGCACCTCCAGCGTCACCTCGTCCTCGCGGGAGGCGACGCCGAGCTTCCCGAGCTCCTCTTCCTTGAGCTGCTGCTCGGCCTCGATGGCGGCGCGGCGCTCGGAGACGTCCTTCAGCTCGGCCTCGGCGGTCTGGGCCCGGGCGCGGGTGGCGTCGAGGTCCTCCTGCCAGTGGCCCAGGTTCTGGGCGTCGAGCTTCACCTGGCCCTCGAGGGCGTAGGTGGCCTGGGACTTCTCCTCGAGCTCGGCGGAGGCCTTCTCCAGCGCCTCGCGGCGGGTGGCGATCTCGGTCTCCAGGCCGCTCACCGCCTGGACCCGCTCGCGCTCCGCCCCGGAGAGGCTCTCGAGCTGGGCCTCGAGCGTCTTCTTCTTCGCGCCGAGCTCGAGCCACCTGTGGCTGTAGTCGTGGAGCTCGATGGTCTTCATCTCGCTCTTGAGCCGCTTGTACTTCTCGGCCTTCTTCGCCTGCCGCTCGAGGGAGTCGAGGCGCTTCTCGAGCTCGACCACGATGTCGGTGACGCGCAAGAGGTTCGCCTGCGTGTACTCGATCTTCCGCTCGGCGACCTTGCGGCGGGCCTTGTACTTGGTGATGCCGGCCGCCTCCTCGATGAAGGCGCGGCGGTCTTCGGGCCTCGCGGAGACGATCTGCCCGACGCGGCCCTGCTCGATGATCGAGTACGCCTTGGTGCCGATGCCGGTGCCGAGGAAGAGCTCGGTGACGTCGAGCAGCCGCGTGGTGGTGCGGTTGATCTGGTACTCCGACTCGCCGCTGCGGAACAGGCGCCGGGTGACGGAGACCTCGGGCAGGCCCGCCAAGGTCTCCGGCAGGGTGTCGTGCGGCTCGACCTTGAAGGTGATGGTGACCTCGGCCATCGACAGCGGCGGGTGCGTCTCGCTGCCGTTGAAGATCACGTCCTCCATGCCGCGGCCGCGGAGGTTCTTGGCGCTCTGCTCTCCCATGGCCCAGCGGATGGCGTCGACCACGTTCGACTTGCCGCAGCCGTTGGGGCCGACGACGGCGGTGATGCCCTCGTCGAAGGAGAACACCATGCGCTCCATGAACGACTTGAAGCCGGTGATGTCGAGCCGCTTGATTCGCATCGCTGAGCTGTCCCCGCTGGTGTCGGAAAACGCGCCAAATGCCGGTAAATCGGCCTCAAATCGCGTTCCTACACGCACTGCGTGACAGGAGCAAGCATGACACTACATCTCGTGACCATACGTCCAAGGGCCTGAGATTCGGGAGGATCTCCAGAGCGTTGGACGTGCTGGGAGGAGCTCAGCGCCGAGCGCTGGGGACGGGGACGAGGTGCTGCACGGCGACCAGCCGGCCGCCGATGATCGCGACCTGGGGGCGGCAGGTGAGGTGGGTGACCGGCATGACCGCCGACGACGACGCCACCGCGCGCTCGCGCTCGGGGACGACGGGCTCGGTCTCTCGAGTGGTCATGATTCGGAAGCTCTTCTTGGTGGACGCGCCCGGCCCCTGCGCAGCCACCACACTGCAACGTTGCAGCACGCCTGTCCAACGGCCCCGGGCATCTTTCCTTCCCGTCCTGGGTGAGCGTGCGGTGCGCGCGTGTGTGGGGAGGTGGTGCCAATGGAGCCCGAAACGTGGCTATGGTGCCGGCTTCCGTTCGGGCCAGGGAGAACGATCTCGTCCATGCGTCGCATCTGGTGGTTCAGCCTCTTCGTGCTGGTGCTCTCGGCGTGCCCTCCCACCATCGACACGGGAGACGGCGGTGACGGGCCGCTGGTCATCGGCCCCGAGGGCGGCATCTTCATTCGACCCGGCATCGGCATCGAGGTGCCGCGCGGCGCGGTGGACTCCGAGACCACGCTGATCGTCACCATCGTGGACAGCGACATTCCCGAGGTGCCGGAGCGCACGCGGGTGAGCTTCGGCTACCGCATCTCGCCGCAGACCCTGAAGCTGAAGCAGCAGATCACGCTGCACCTGCCGTGGCTCGACGAGCGGGTGCCCAAGGGCGTGGACCCGGGCAGCTTCGACATGCGGCGGCGCACCTCGACCGAGGCCTACGCGCAGCTGTCGGGCGCGCGCACCAACACCGATCCGGTGAAGGAGGTGCAGGCCAATACCGACAAGCTGGGCCTGTTCTGGGTCACCAGCCCGACGCAGGCGAACGTGGCGCGGCTCGAGCTCGACCCGACCGAGGCGACGATGCGCGTGGGGGACACGAAGCCGTTCACCGCGCAGGTGATCGACCCCAGCGGGCAGCCGCTCGACGTGCCGGTGAGCTTCACGGTGGCGCCGCCGCGAGTGGGCGTGATGGACGGCGGCGTCTTCATCGCGCTCGACCCGGGCAGCGCCACCATCACCGCCAGCGCCGCCAACCAGACCGCGACCGCCACCGTGCACGTGCAGGGCACCACGGTGGGGCCCTCGACCTTCGTGCACGAGAACCCCTTCCCCACCGGGAACGATCTCCACGGCGGCGTGGTGGCGCCGGGCGGGCTGGGCACGGTCTTCGTCGGCGGCAACGCCACCGTGCTGGCGCGCACCTCGGCCGGCGCGTGGTCGCGCCTGTTCTCTTCGCCCGGCGTGACGTTGAAGGCGGCGGGCGGCACCACCATCGACGACGCGGTGGCGGTGGGCACCGTCGGCACCTCGGGCGTCCTGGTGCAGCTCAAGGGCGCGTCGGCCTCGCCGGCGGCGATGGTCTTCGATCCCCGGCAGATCTCCGATCTCGACGCGCTGGCCTTCGACGGCACCTTCGGCATGGCCGTGGGCGAGGGCAACGACGTGATGCTCTACAAGAACGGCACCTGGGTGCACGAGGCGAACCCGTCGTTCGAGAAGCTGCTCGCGATCATCGGCGACGGCGCGGGCGGCTTCGTGGTGGTGGGAAACCTGGGCTCGCTCTACCGCTACGATCCGGCGCTCGGGGTGTGGAACTCGCTCTACCAGACGCGCTTGTCGGTCTTGCTCACGGCGGCGGCGCTGGTCGACCCCGCGACCCCGCAGGCCTGGGCCATCGGCGGCCAGCAGCTGTGGCACTTCCAGGCGGGAGCATGGACGGCGATGCCCTTGCCTCTGACGCCGAAGCTCGACGAGGTGACGGCGCTGGGGCTCTTCGACGGCCGGGTGGTGATCACCGGGCGCACCGGCACTGCGGGCACGATCCTGATGCACGATCCCAGCGGGCAGGCGGTCGACGGCGGCGCCGCGGTGCCGTGGACGAGCTACGCCACGAGGCGGCGCATGATCCCTCGCGGCGTGTTCGGCGGCGGCGCCTCGTCTGGGGTGGGCTGGGTGGTGGGCGATCTGGGCCTGGTGGAGGAGTGGACGAACGGCAGCTTCACCGAGCTCTCCAAGGGCTTCCTGGGCGACGTGTTCGATCTGGTGGCGGTGGGCAGCGACGTGATCCTCACCGAGAACGAGTGCCTCGACGACGCCTGCCTGGCGCAGGAGGGGCACGTGATGCACCTCGGGGCGTCGGGCGGCGGGTTGGAGCCGCTGGGGCCCCAGGCCTTCGGCGGCGCGCTCTACGGCATCGTGGCCAAGGCGCCGAACGACGTGGTGGTGGCGACCTCCACGGGGCTCTCGCACTGGGACGGCACCACCTGGACGCGGCTCGGGGTGACGAGCCTGATGGGGCCCATCTACGACCTGGCCGTCTGCGGCGCGCGCTTCTACGGCGCGGGCAAAGGTGGCGCCTGGTACCAGGGCACCTGGCCGAACCTGGCGTACGGCGGCAGCCTCGTTCAGCAATCGAGCGATCTGCACGCGCTGTTCTGCCGCGACGAGTCGGAGCTCTGGGTGGCCGGCGACGGGATGATGGCCTCGAGGACGGGCACCGACCCCTGGAACCCGAAGACGAGCCAGAGCGTGCGGCCGGGGCCGTGGCGCGCGGTGTGGTCGCCGGGGCCGGGCGAGGGGTTCGCGTTCGGCGACAGCAACTACGGCGTCTACTGGGACACGGCGCAGCTCAACGCCTTGCAGCAGCTGGGCGGGCTGTCCGTCGACGTGGTGGAGGGCCTGTGGGGCTCGAGCATCGACAACCTCTACGCGGTGGGCCTCACCAACCCGCCGGTCAAGGGCGGCTTCGCCCTGCGCTTCGACGGGCTGAACTGGACGCCGGTGGACCCGGGCTCGCAGCGAAGGGTGACGGTGATCCACGGCTCGTCGGCGACCAACATTTGGCTGGGTACCGAGGGCGGCGGCGTCTTGAAGGCCGTGGCGCCGTAGTCACTCGAGCTGCGCCAGCTTGTTCCGCTCCGCGAGGAAGTCGCCCACCGACTCGGCGATGGAGCCGGCGATCTCCGCCTGGTACTCGTCGCTGGCCAGCCGCTGCTCGTCCTCCGGGTTCGAGATGAAGGAGGTCTCGACGAGGATGGACGGCATCTTGGCGCCCAGGAGCACGAAGAAGAGCGCCTCCTTGGTGCCGAGGTCAGCGATGTCCTTGTGGGCGGACGCGAGGGAGCGGATGAGCCCCCTCTGCACCCGCTCGGCGAGCCGCGTCGACTCGCCCACGTTCGCCTTGGTGGCCAGGTCCGCGAGGATGTACTGCAGGTCGGAGATGCCCTTCTCGGAGCTGGCGTTCTCCCGCGCGGCCAGGCGCATGGAGTAGCGGTTCGAGGAGATGTTCAGGGTGTAGGTCTCGATGCCGCGGAGCTTCCGGCTCGGCGCGGCGTTGCAGTGCACCGAGATGAAGAGGTCGCCCTTCTCCTTGTTGGCGATGCGGGTGCGATCTTCGAGCTTCACGAAGGTGTCGTCGTCGCGGGTCATCACCACCTCGAGGCCCATCTCCTCGAGCCGCGCGCCGAGCTTCTTGGCGATGGCGAGGGAGACGTCCTTCTCGCGGGTGCCCTTCAGCCCGATGGCGCCGGAGTCGTGGCCGCCGTGGCCGGCGTCGACGATGACCCGGCGCACCTTGAGGCCGAGCTGCTCGGCGAGGGTGACCTCGGCCTTCTGCTCGTCGACGGCGAGCTTCTGCAGGCGCACCTTGGCGTCGACCTCGGCGAGGGCCGGCTTCTTGGCGCCCACCCGCACGTCGCGGAGGCGCTCCTGGAGGGCGGCGATGGCCGTGGGCGAGCCCTCGTCGACGTCGTCGGAGGCGTTCGGAGCCTCGGCGTCGGCCTTCTCCTCCTCGCGGGGGCGCACCGGCGGGAGGCGGCGGGCCTGCAGCTCGTCCTTCTTGAGCTGCGCCTCGCGCGCCTGCTCCTCCTCGCGCTGCTCCTTCTCGCGGGCCACCGCCTCGGCGTGGGGAGAGACGAGCGCCGCGGTGGTGGTGGTGAGGCGGCGGATGGCCTCGGCCACGGCGGGCTCGAGCGGCGACCCGGGCGGGGGCTTGGCGGCGCTGGCGCGGGCGAGCCCGGCGGACGCGCTCTTTCCCCCCGCGGGCTCGACCGCCTCGCGGGGCGCTTTCGCGGCGTTCTCGGCCTTGGCGCTGGCGCCGGCCGTGGTCTTCGCGGAGCCTTCCGCCTTGGCGCCGGTGCTCGCCGGCGCCTTCCCCGCGGCCTGGGCCAGGGCGCCGATGCTGAGCGCTCCGCCGGCCGACTTCGCGGATGACGATCCCTTGGCGCCACTCTTCGCCACCGCCGGCGCGTCGTCGCCCGCGTCGTCCTTCGAGCGCTTCGAGGCGCTCGCCGAAGCGACGCGGTCCTTCTCCCCGCCGTGGCGCGAGACCTTGCTGCCCGAGCCCTTGGCCACCGCCGGCGCGTCGTCGTCGTCGTCCTTGGGCTTCTTCCCGCTCGTCCGCGCGGCCTCCTTCAAGCTCCCGAGCAGGGACGCCAGCTCCCGCTTCTTGTCTTTCGCGTCGTCGAGGGCCTTCTCGATCACCCTCCGCGCGCCGGCCGGATCATCCTTCCGATCGGCCAGCAGGTGGGCGAGCGAGAGCGCGGCGTCGTCGGAGAGCCGGTGCTTCGGCCACCCGTCAATGAGCTTCTTGTAGCTCTTCTCCGCGAAGCCGAGATCGTCGGGGTTGCTGGAGAAGCGGTTGAGCTCGTTGAACAGCTCACCGGCGAGGAAGAGGGCCTCGGGGGCGCGATCGCTCTTGGGGAAGCGCTGCGAGAGCAGCTCGAACTTCTTCGCCACGTTGAGCCAGTTGTGGCGGTAGCGGCGCCGGCCCTCGTCCTTGCGAAGCGACTGGTACTCGGCGCGCGCGGCGTCGAGGGCCTCGTCGGCGGCCGTCTTGGGCGCGGCGGAGAGCGCCTGCGCGGGCGCGAGGAGCGCCGCGATCACCACCATCACCGAGACTCGAGCCGTCATTGGGGTGCGCAACTCCTCGCTACAGGCCTGGAGATGTGACCACGGCGCCCACATGCCCGCAAAAAATCGGTCTGATCAGCATAGAGTTCCGCTCCATGCCGCCTCCGCAGGGCAAAGGTGCCGGGAAGGACGGTGGCTCGGGCTTCGACTCCGAACCGCCGCGCCGCACGTCGACGGGGCAGCTGTCGGTCGCCTCGGTGACCGGTCGGCCCGCTGATCAGAAGAAGACGAGCACCGGGCAGCTGCCGGCGCAGACGGCGGGCGCGTCGAAGGCGGGGCTTCCGGCGGTCGGCGAGGCGGCGGCCCCGGCCCCGGAGGCGAAGCTGGCCCCGGGCATGATCAGGAAGAACAACCCCTTCAACCTGACGCAGCACCAGCGGCAGGCGATGGGGAGCGGGTTCCAGGACACCGCGCGGGAGCGGAAGATCGCCAACATCCTCGGCTCGACGCCCGGCGCGGCGCGGCCGACCGGCACGGAGACACCAGCGGCGGTGGAGACCGAGCTCACCGGCGACAGCGCGCTGCCCGAGCTGATGGAGCGGGATCTGTGGAAGGCGCTGACGCCCAAGGTGACCAGCGGGCACGGCCACCGCTCCGCCGAGTTTCGGGGCGAGGACAGCCGGG
>JBBIOE010000184.1:0-16798 GCA_037443525.1 Archangiaceae bacterium
GAGTCGGAGGCGCCGGTGGCAACCTGGGTGGCGGCACCGGCGGTGGCTTCGACGCCGGAGCGGACGCCGGCGGCAGCGCCGACGCCGGAGCAGGCGACGCGGGGACGCGGGACGCGGGGACGCCGGATGCAGGAAAGCCCGACGCCGGCCCGCCCGATGCGGGCCCGCCCGACGCGGGGGTCGACGCCGGGCCTCCGCCCAAGCCGTTCGTCAGCCTGAGCGCGGGCACCTTCACCACCTGCGCGAAGCGTTTCGATGGGGTGACCTTCTGCTGGGGCGAAGATGCCTTCGGCTCCCTGAGCGGGTCGCCGGACCCGGCGGCCTGGAACTTCCAGCAGGCGCCGCTCGACGTGACGGCCGCGCACGCGCTGCCGCCGGGTTCCGAGCTCGTCCTCGGCGATTATCACGCGTGCGCCGTCACTCCCCAGGGCCAGCTGCGGTGCTGGGGTGACAACAGCTTCGGTGGCCTCGGCGACGGGACGAAAGTCAACAGAACCGCGCCGGTGACGCCCATCGCCGCGGGGGTGGTGGCCGCCGCCGCGGACTACGGAGAGACGTGTGCGTTGCTCTCCGACGGTGGCGTCTCGTGCTTCGGGTACAACAACAACGCGCAGGTGGGGACGCCGGTGGACTCGGGCCCGCCGAACGCGCAGCCGTTCCCCGTGCACGTCGCCATCCCCCCGGCCAAGAGCATCGCCGTGGGCAGCTCCATCGCGTGCGCGGGATTGGCCAGCGGCGGCGTCGCCTGCTGGGGGAACAACTTGGGCGGCGTCATCGCCGCGCCCGCCGCCGCTTCGTCGAGCCCTCCGACCATCGTCTCGCTCGGGTTCGATGCTGGCGCGCCCTCACTCGGAACCCGCCACGCCTGCGCGCAGGTCTTTCCCAGCGGCGAGGTGCGCTGTTGGGGCAGCAACTCCAACTACCAGTCGGGCAGCTCCTCGGTGAGCTCCATCGCGCCATTCGCCGCCTTCGCGCCGTTCCCGGGCGATCGCGTCCGGAAGATCTGCGCCGGGGGCTACTCGACCTGCGTCCTCCTGTCGGACGCCGGCATCACCTGCTTCGGCGAAAACCAGGGCTGCCAGCTCACCAACGCCTCGACAGCGTGCCCCGGCACTCCGGTATCCCTGGCGATGAGCCACGTCGCGATGGGGCCCGCCATCGATCTCGCCTGCGGCGGAGACCATGCGTGCGGCCTCGAGCGGGACGGTGGCGTCACCTGCTGGGGGAACAACGGTAACTACCAGGCCATTGGGCGCGACGCGGGCTCCGGCGTCAACCTGGTCGCCACGCCGACGCACGTGGAGCTCTGAAGGCGACGCGGCGTCAGGGGGAGCGGGGACCCCGGTCGGCGATCGCGATGCGCCCGTGCTTCAGCGAGTAGCCGCCACGCCGGGTCTCGAGGCCGAGCGCGCGAGCGTGCGTCTCGAGGTTCTCGTCGGACGACACCTGGAAGCCGTGCGCGTCGAGCACCGTGGCCATCGCTCGCTTCGAGAAGAAGGAGCGCAGCGGCTCGTTCGTCCACGGCGTGTCGACGAAGCGCGAGCCGATGCGTCCCACGAGGAAGGAGATGAGCCGGGTGCGGAGGGCGCTCCTCAGGTAGCCGACGATGAGCCGGCTGCCGGGCGCCGAGCGGCGCGCCACCACGCCCAGCGTCGCTTCCACCTGCGGGCGGGTCAGGTACGGCACCACGCCTTCCCAGAGCCAGGTCGTCGGGACGCTGGGGTCGTGGCCGGCCTCGGTGAGCGCGCGCTCGAGGGAATCTTCGGTGAAGTCCACCGGCACGAAGCGCACGTCCTTCGCGGCCAGGGGCAGCGTCGCCGCGCGAGAACGCTTCTCGGCCTGCGTCGCGGGGTGATCGATCTCGAAGGCCGTGGTGGAGGCGAGCTGCTTCATGCGCCAGGGCCGGCCGTCGAGCCCGGCGCCCAGGTTGACGAGCTGCGGAGTGGGGCGTTGGCGAATCGCCTCGTCGATGGCGAGCGTGCGCGGCACCATCACGTCGGTGTTTCGCGCCAAGAGATCGAAGCGCATTCGCTCTCTGCCGCGGAGGGTCGAGCCATCGGCGGGCTGGGCCTCCACCTGCGCCCGCGCTTCGGGAGAGAGCAGCGCCAGGGCGGTCGGGTCGCAGAGGAGGCCGCGGCGATGCGCCACCGCGCGCGCCATGCACACCATCTCCGCCGTCCGGCTCGCGTGGCCCTCTTTCATGGCGTGGACCCTACGTCCTCACGTCGGGGGAGGTTCAAGGGGGAAACGGAAGTCGGCACCCTTCGACTTCGCTCAGGGTGAACGGTGGATGCCCAGCCGCTTCATCATCGTCCTGAGCGTCCCGCCGGGATCCTTCGCCGAGCCGCGCCCCACTTCCCCGAGCAGCCGCGCCGCCTCGGCCGCGTTCCCTGCCGTGCGCCGCAGCGCCGCCTCCACCGCGAGGCGCTCCAGCCGCTCGACCTCCACCCGGAGGCTGAAGCCCCCGCTGCCGAGCCGCTTCTCCAGCGCCTCCAGCGACACCACGCCCTCGCGCGCGGCGGCCTTCGAGGTGCTCCACAGGCGCCGGGGAAGATCGGATACCAGCAGCGCCTCCCCAGCGTGCTTCGACACCAGCGCGCCGAAGATGACGTTCTTGAGCTCGCGCACGTTCCCGGGCCAATGGTACGCGGCGAGCACCTCCAGCGCCTCGGGCGTCACCTCCCGCACCCGCGCGCGCGAGCGCGACGGCACCTCCTCGACGTAGTACCGCTCGACGAGCTGGCGGGTGAGCGAGGGCAGGTCCTCGAGCCGGGCCCGCAACGGCGGCAGCTCGATCTCCACCGTGGAGAGGCGCTCGTAGACGTCGGCCCCGAAGGTGCCCGCCTCGATGAGCTTGCGCAGATCCCGGTTCGTCGCCGCCAGCGCGCGGAAGTCCACCTCGCGCCAACTGTTCTCTCCGAGCCGCGAGATGACGTGGTCCTCCAGCACGCGCAACAGCTTCACCTGCAGCGCGAACGGCGTGTCGTCGATCTCGTCGAGGAAGACGGTGCCGCCCTCCGCCGCCGCCACCAGCCCCGCGTAGTCGCGCACCGCCCCCGAGAAGGCGCCCTTCGCGTAGCCGAACAGCTCGCCCTCCATCAGCTCGTTGGGGATGGCCGCGCAGTTGATGGGCACGAAGGTGCGGTCGCGCCGGGCCGACCACTGGTGAATCAGCCGCGCCGCGAGCTCCTTGCCGGTGCCGGTCTCTCCGGTGAGCAAGACGGGCATCGAGGTCTGCGCCGCCTGGTGAAGCTGCCGGAGCAGCCGCTTCGCCGCGGTGCTCTCGGCGACGAAGTCCGGCGGAGGCTCGAGCGCCGGCTCGACCGCGAGCGCCTCCAAGAGCCGCGTCACCAGCCGCTTCTCCCAGCCGTCGCGCCCCACCGTCACCACGTCGCGCGCGCCGCGGTCCACCGCCGCCTGCAGCGCCGGCGCCGAGGGCGCCTCGCCCGCCACCCACACCCAGGGCAGCCCGCCCGGCGCGTCGGGGACGCGTCCCAGCTTGGAGCGCACCACCGCCACCGCCGCCTGGCGCTCGCCCAGGGCGAAGCCGCTCCGCGAGAGCGCCTGGAGCGTGGAGGGACGCGGAGCCGGGCCCCGCCACAGGAGGGTCGTCGCCATGAACGCGAGTCAAACACCGTTCTGGCGTGAAAGAAATCGCGTCCTGGTCTCATCCCCGACCGAATCCCGCCCGGTTGGCCGCGGTCCGCCCCGTGCACAGAGCCCACTCCACACGGGAGGTTGGTCATGCGGTTCGAACTGGCGGCGGGGTTCTGGTGGTGGCTGCTCACGCTCTTCGGCGCGACGAAGAAGAACTCGTTCCTCGACGTGGAGGACGGAACGCTGGAGGCGCGCTTCGGACCGCTCTTCGACCAGACGTACCGCTTCGACGAGCTGGCGTCGGTGTCGCTCCACCGGCGCAGCGTGCCCTGGTACCTCACCAGCATCGGCTGGCGCACCAACCTGGTGAACGCCATCGGCCTGATCAGCTCGCCGCGGAACATCGTGAAGATCGCCCTCAAGCAGCCGCGGCTGACGTGGCTGGTGGGGCTCCCGGTGCGCATGTCCGACCTCTACGTCTCGCTGGAGGACCCCGAGCGGTTCCTCGACGCGATGCGGAAGACCGGCGTGCCCGTCGCGGCGCCCCGGTTCTGACCTTCGCCTGAACACGACGTCCCACCCGAAACACCCCGGCTCCGAACAGGGGCCGGCCTGGAGGCTCTATGTTGACCACCTTCCTTTCGCAGCACGCGTTCCTCTCCCTCCTCGGCGGCGTGGCGGCGCTCGCCGTCGTCCTCCTCTGGAGCGGCACCTGGATCATCGCGGAGAACGAGTCGGGCCTGGTGATTCGCAGGTTCGGCCCGGCGCTCCCGCCGGGGCGGCTCATCGCGCTCGCCGGCGAGGCCGGCTACCAGGCCGATCTGCTGCCGCCGGGTTGGCACTTCGGCCTGTGGACCTGGCAGTACCGCGTGGTGCGGGTGCCCCTGACGGTGGTGCGGCCGGGAGAGATCGCGCTGGTGGTGGCCGCCGACGGCGAGACCATTCCCACCGATCGCATCCTGGGGCACGTGGTGGACTGCGACGACTTCCAGGACGCGCGGGCCTTCCTCCAGAACGGCGGAGAGAAGGGCCGGCAGCTCGGCTTCCTCACGGCGGGCACCTACCGCCTGAACCCGGCGCTCTTCGAGATCGTCACCACTGACACCGCGGCGAGCTTCGGCATGCGGGCCGAGGAGCTGCTCGTCTCCGTGGTGGTGCCCGACGCGGTGGGCATCGTGACCACGCTCGACGGCCGGCCGATTCCCCAGGGCGACCTGGCGGGCGCGCCGGTGGAAGGGCACGACAACTTCCAGTCGGGCCAGGCCTACCTCGACGCGGGCGGGTACAGGGGCTTGCAGGAGCAGGTGCTCCTCTCGGGCTCGTGGAATTTGAACCCGTGGTTCGTGCGGGTCGAGCAGATCGCCATGACCGAGGTGCCCATCGGCAGCGTGGGCGTGGTGGTCAGCTACGTCGGCAAGGAGCACGTCGATCTCTCGGGTGACGACTTCACCCACGGAGATCTCGTGGAGAAGGGCAGGAAGGGCGTGTGGATCGAGCCGCTCCTGCCGGGCAAGCACCCCATCAACACCCGGGTGCAGAAGGTGGAGCTCGTGCCCACCACGAACATCGTCCTCAACTGGGCGTCCCGCACCGAGGCGCACAGGTACGACGAGAAGCTGTCGGCCATCACCGTGCGGTCGAGGGACGGCTTCAGCTTCACGCTCGACGTCAGCCAGATCATTCACATCGGCATGAAGCAGGCGCCGCGGGTCATCTCGCGGGTGGGCTCGATGCAGAACCTGGTCGACCACGTCCTGCAGCCGACGGTGGCCAACTACTTCCGCAACTCGGCGCAGCAGGTGTCGGTGCTCGAGTTCCTCTCGGCGCGCACCGAGCGGCAGCAAGAGGCGTACGAGGCCATCCGGGCCGCGCTGTCGGCCTACGACGTGGAGTGCATCGACACCCTCATCGGCGACATCGTGCCGCCGGCCGAGCTGATGAAGACTCAGACCGATCGGAAGATCGCCGACGAGCTGCAGAAGACCTTCGACGTGCAGCGCGAGGCGCAGGTGAAGCGGCAGCAGCTCGAGCGCGAGACGTCGATCGCCAACATGCAGGCCGAGGTCGTGCGGAGCGAGCAGATGGTGGCCATCTCCCAGAAGAACGCGCTGGCGGTGACGGAGACGGCGAAGGGCGAGGCGGCGAAGATTCGGTTCGTCGCGGAGGCCCAGGCCGAGGCCACGAGGCTCGCCGGCGCGGCGAAGGCGCAGGCCTATCGGGACGGCGTCGCGGCCATGGGGGCCGAGGCGTTCACCTCGATTCAGGTGGCGGGCATCGTGGGTGAGCACCACGTGAAGCTGGTGCCCGACATCTCGGTCAGCGGTGGCGAGGGCGGCGGGACGGCTTCGCTCGCCAACGTGATGGTGGCGAAGCTGCTCAAGACCACCGCCACGCCGGTGGCCGGGACGACGCTTCACCCGGTGGTGGTGGCTCCGAAGAACGGGGCGTGACGTTCAGGGCGCCTCCCTCGCCGGTTCGCGGGGGAGGCGCTCTGCTTCTTCGGGCGTGAGCCGGCGGCACCCGGCGTGCAGAGGCGGCGTCCGATGGCCTCCGCGCCGCGGCTTTCCGCCCTCGTCACCCTCCCGCTGCTCCTCGCGCTCTCCGTCCTCTGCTCGATCGCCCCGGTGTGTCTGGTCGAGGGCGCGGCCCGCGCTGGCCTCGCCGTCGCGGCCGAGCTGCCTCGGACGTCGCCCCTCACCTGCGTGGCGGCCGCGGCGATGGCGCCGGCGCTCCCCAGCCCCTGGTCGGCCCGGGTCCCCTGGTCGTCGGTGATGTCGGTGGGAGGCGTCGTCGCGCGCCGGCGTCAGGCGCGGCGATCGGCGTCACCGCCGGGAGGCGCATGCACCATGCTCACGCCGCCCAGGCCGCGAGCGTCTGCTCCAGCGCGCGGTTGAGGGTCTCGGGACGCTCGGTGTGCGCCGTCCACCGCGCGGCCGCTGCCCGGTAGATCGAACGCCACGCACCGGTGGCTCGCGCCGATGTGATCGAGCTGCGCTCTCCAGGCCTTCGCGCTGCTGGAGCGGCGGGACTGCTCGCCCCCTCCACCGGTTGAGCGCGCCCGCCACGTCCCCACGGCGTCGGCCTCGGCTCCGCCTGCCTCTGGGGTCCTGGCCGGGCGCAGCCACCGACTCGAGGCGCGGCCTACGGGAGCGTGACCTCGCGCGAGTCGGGGAAGACCACCTGGGCCTTCTTCATCTTCCCCTCGACGACGGCGAACACCGCGTAGCTCTTCCCTCGCGCCGCGGCCACCGTCACCCTGGGGCCTTTGCCGACCATCGAGCCATCGACGAAGACCGGAACGCCGGCGGGGGCGTTGATGACGAGAAAGTCGCGAAGCCCCGCCAGCTTCGACAGGCTCCTGACCGCCACCTCGCCGTCGATGCCGAAGTTGATGGCGTTCGAGCCCTCGATGCCCGCGGTGACGATGCCGACGACGCGCCCTTGGCGGTCGAAGATGGGCCCGCCGCTATTCCCCGGGTTCAGGGGAATCTGCGTCTGGAAGACCGGTCGCTCCGCGCCGGCCGGGTAGATGTTGGAGATCATCCCCGAGTTGAAGGTCCAGATGGCACCACGGCCGTGCCCCACCGCGCCGACCCAGCTGCCGACCTTCACCGAGTCGACGCCCCCCAGCGCCAGGGCGGGAGCGTCCTTGAGCGGAACGCGCACCAGCGCGACGTCGAGATCGTTGGCGCCGCGCTCGACGACCTCGCCGGCGAGCTTCCGCCCGTCGCTCAGCACCACGTCGACCTTCTGCGCGCGCTCGACCACGTGGGCATTGGTCAAGATGAGGCCCTCGGAGGAGACGAAGAAGCCCGAGCCGAAGGTGCCTCCTCGGGCGATGAAGACCACCGCGGGCGCGATCTTCTCGAAGAGCGCCTGCTGCTGCCTCTCGAGCTGGCTGAGTGCATCGTCGCCGGCCGCGGCCGTCGCCGCGAGCAGCGCCAGGGCGAGGCAGACCCGAACGTTTCCCCTCACAGTGAGACACCGAGGCTCACGCCAGCCGCCTGGGGCCCGACGAACGCGCCGAAGCTGAGCTTGGGCTCGGCCGTGGGTTCGCGCGAGGCGGAGGTCGGCAGCCCGAGCTCCTTCTTGAGCTGCTCGTTGTACTCCTCCGCCATGCGCCGGGCCTCGTGCACCTGCACGGTCGGCACGTGGATGAACGCGCTCCCGATCATCGCCGCGATGCCGCCGATCAACAGGCCCCCCGGCACGTAGGCTCCCGAGAAGTCGGTGCTCGTGCACTGCGAGGTCGAGTTGAGCCGGCGCTCGCAAGGGAAGCTCGTCGCCGCGATCAGGCCCCAGGTGAGGCCGACTGTCGCGGCGACCAATCCTCCGACGAGGAGGAGCGCCTTCGGCGTCCGCGTGTTCCGGATGTCGCGAGCAATCTCAGGGTGACCGACCGCCTCGAGGAAGCTCTCCTGGCTCAGGAGCTCGCGGTACTTCCCCCGATAGGCGTCAGACCAGGTCGAGACGATCTGGCCCGTGGACACGCTGACCAGCGCCGAGTCGCCGAACCAGATGAAGCGCCGGTCGTACTGCTCCTGCGCGGCCGAGAGCTTGGGGTCGGCCTGGCCGACGTGGCTGATGGCGTCGAGGGCCGCGGTGGAGACGCCGCGCGAGACGCCCAGCCCTCCGGCTCCGGCCGCCGAGGCGATCGCCGTGCCCGCCTCTCCCGACAGCGCGGTGAGGGCCTTGCCGGCCTTGTCGTAGAAGGTGACGACGCTGCTCCAGGGCTTCCCCGGGCCGCCGGGGAAGACGCGGACGATGGCGACTTGATCGATCGGCAGCGCCGCGGCCTTGGCGGCGATCTTCTCGTCAGCGAGGGCCCAGACCCCGCCGAGGCTGGCGTCGTCCATCACGAGCCGCGTCTTTCCGCTCGCGCGCAGGCCGTCGCGCAGGGCCGAGGCGGCCGCCTTCGCCTCGTCGAGAGAGTCCCCAGCGGCGACCACCACCACCGCTTGCTGAGCGGCGTCCAGGTACGAGGCCACCGCCCTGGGTTCGAAGGTCGTCTTCCAGTCGCCAGAGGCCAGGGTGCTGAAGAGAAGGACGGTCGCGAGCGTCGTCATCGGTCGTCTCCGGGCTCTACTTGCACTCGAGCGAAGTCGCGCCCGAGGAGGGAAGCTGGCAGCTGCCGCTGCAGCAACTCGACCCGTTGCTGCACGCGTGCCCATAGCCAAAGCAGCACGTGCCGGAGTGGCAGGACGCTCCGTTGATGCACTTGAAGCACTGCCCGCCGCCCGTGCCGCAGAAGTCGTAGGAGTTGTCGTGGCAGACGCCCTGGTCGCAGCAGCCGTTGGGGCAGGTCGACGCGTCGCACCCGCAGACCCCCTTCGTGCAGCCGGAGCCCGAGGGGCACTGGACGCAGGCGACGCCCGACAGGCCGCACTTGAAGGCGTCCTCCTTGGTGCCGTCGTTGACGTGGCAGACGTTGTCACGGCAGCAGCCGTCCGGGCAGCTGGTCGCATCGCAGGAGAAGGTGCCACAGGCCGTCCCGAAGGCCGCGCCCAGGACCGCGACGAGGAAGAGTCGAATCATCGTCCGGCTGATACCCCGGGGCGCTCGCGGGCGTGCAGATTTTCCGCGCCGTCGTCGCCAGGTGTCGCGAATTGATCAGTCTTGGTCGCGAAAGGTTCCGTCACGTCCCCACGGCGGCGCCGATCTCGGCCTCTTCCACCTCGTGCGGACCCACCGCCTCACGCTCCGACGCGCTCCCCGCCGCCGCCACCGCCAGCGGCCGCGACCGGCTCGGCTTGATGCCCTCCTGGTGCAGGAACGGGCTCTTGGAGGTGTACGCGTGCGCGCCGTGCTCGCGCTCCTCGACGGCGGGCCGGTGGTTCGTCTTCCAGAAGTTCGTGCCGCGGACCGCGTCGCCCAGGTAGAGGTGCTTGTGCAGCGGCGTCGTCTTCCGCCGCACCGCCATCACGCCCGGCATGATCTGCGAGCGCCACCACAGGCCCTGGCTGTAGTTGAGGTACGCCAGCGCCGGCGCGCGCAGGAAGCGGGGCAAGGAGTTGGTGACCTGGGTGCGGCCCTTGAGCGCCTTCTTGAGCCGCCGGGTGCAGCGCTCCACCGACCAGAAGTTGTGGATGATCCACCGGATACCTTGGCTGAGCTGCTCCGGCGTCATGCCCTTGGGCTTGAACACCACCTCGTCCTTGCCCAGGTAGCGGTCGTAGTCGGTGGTGAGGATACGCCCCTCGCGCTCGTACTTCTTGTAGGTGGCGGTGCCGGGGAAGGGGATCTCCGCGGTGAAGCTGCAGTGCCCCAGATCGGTCTCGTCGATGAAGTCGAGCGTCTCCTTGAACGCGTCCGGAGTGTCCCAGTCGAAGCCGAACATCCAGTTGCCGGCGGCGACGATGCCCGTCTTGTGGATGGCGTGGATGAGCTCTTTGTAGTCGGCCTTCTGGTTGCGCTTGCCGGTGCCGTTGAGCGTGGCCTGGTTCACCGACTCGTAGCCCGACGACATGAACGCGCAGCCGGCGTCGCGGGCGAGGACCAGGTCCTCCTCGTTGCGCGCGAACTCGGCCCGGGCCTGCATGCCGAAGGGGAACTCGAGCTTCTTGAGCTCCTTGAACAGCTCCCGCGCGTAGTCGAGATCGGCGGTGAGGTTGTCGTCGACGAAGTAGCCCGCCTGGATGAAGTGGGGCCGCCGCCGCACCTGCTCGATGACGTGCGAGATGGGGTAGGTGCGGAAGCCTCTCGTCATGCGCTTGGAGAAGCAGAACGAGCACGACTCCGGGCAGCCTCGGGTGGCGATGAGCGGGTAGAAGAAGCGGCCGTAGCGCTCGATCTTCATCAGATCGATGCGCGGCTGCGGCAGCGTCGACAGGTCCGGCGCGGGCGCGTGGTAGACGCCGTGGACGCGCGTCGGGTTGCCGAGGAGGTGGTCGCAGATCTTCATCCACGCGCCCTCGCCCTCGCCGCACACCACCGCGTCCGCGTGCAAGAGCGCCTCGTCGGGCAGCGCCGTCGCGTGGTGCCCGCCGATGACCACCCGCACCCCGCGCGCGCGGAACTCGTCGGCGATGGCGTAGGCCACGTTGATCGAGGCCGTCGACGCCGTGATCCCCACCAGATCCACCGGCTCGTCCCACACCAGGTTCTCGCGGAGGACGTCGACGATCGCGACCTCGATCTGCGGCGGGGTCACCGCGGCCAGCGACGCCAGGCTCAGCGTCGGCACTTCCAGGTCCCACGGCACGGCGATCAGCTTGATGCGCTTGTGGATGGCCATCGGGCTCCCCGGGGGTAAGTGACCCATCTTTGCGGAGGGGTTTCGGGGCGGCCTTGAGCCCCGTCAGTCGAAAGGACGGGGCCTGCGCCGCCCCGGAACGGTCGGGTGCACCCTTCGGCCCGGCCGTGGCTCCTACGCACGTCCCCCGCCTGGAGCCTTCATGCGCCTCGTCCTCAGCCTTGCCGCGCTCGCCGCGCTCGGTCTCTCCTGCAAGTCGGAAGGCGTGGCCCGCGCCGCGACTCCCGAGCAGAAGCTCGGACGCCTCGAGCACCTCTCCGCGCCGGAGTTCAAGCGCCTCGCCGAGGAGAAGAAGGGCCTCTACGTCGACGTGCGCACGCCCGGCGAGGTGGCCCGCGGGCACATCCCCGAGGCGACCAACATCGACATCAACGACCCGCGCTTCGAGCAGCGGATCGATCGGCTCCAGAAGGATCGGCCGATCTTCGTGTACTGCGCCTCGGGCGCGCGCTCGACCGCCGCGGCGGAGCTGATGATTCGCAGGGGCTTCCCCGAGGTGTGCGAGCTCTCCGGCGGCATCGGCGGCTGGGCGCGCGAGGGCTACCCCTTGGAGCGCTCCGCCGAGGCTCCGGCGCCCTCGAACCCCGCCGAGGCCGTGGCTTTGGACAAGTTCGATCTCGCCCTGGGCACCGAGAGCCGCGTGCTCGTCGACTTCCACACCCCCTGGTGCACGCCCTGCCGGCACATGGCGCCCGTGGTCGACGCCATCGACGGCGCGTGGCGCGGCAAGGTGAAGGTGATGCGGGTGGACGTCGATCAGAGCGAAGCTCTGGCCGCACGCGAGAAGGTGCAGGGCGTGCCCACGCTGGTGCTCTACGTCGACGGCAAGGAGCGGTGGCGCAAGTCCGGCGAGACGCCCCGCGACGTCATCGAGGCCGAGCTGGCCAAGCCGTAGACCTCAGAACGGGCTGTCCAGGCAGTGCTTCTCGCCGCACGAGGTGCTGGCGCAGACCGGCTTCTTGAGCCCGAGGCCCCCGCAGTCGAGGTCCGCCGTGCAGGGCTTCACGCACAGCCCCTCCTTGGCGACGCCGGCGCCCGCGTCGCCGCCGGTGTTGCACAGATCGCACGCGAAGCCGGCGCTGCAGTCGCTCCCGCCCCTGCAGACCTGCTGACCGTACGGCGGCGTGCACCCGAGGGCGACGAGCAGCGAGAGCGCGAGGGCGAGTCGGAGCATCAGCAAGTCGTAGCACGCGCGCGTCACCCGTCGCGAACGGTGCTATCCATCGCGCGCGATGTCCGCCCCCGCGCCCGAGCCAGTGAAGACGCCTTGGCGGGACGTCACCCTGGTGGCGCTGGTGGCGAGCGTCGACGCGGTGCTCCGCCTGGGCCGCCTGCACCCCGACGAGGTCTTCCAGCACCTCGAGCCCGCGATGCTGAAGGCCTATGGCGCCGGCATCACCGCCTGGGAGTGGCAGGTCGGCCTGCGCAACTGGGCCATCCCCGGGCTGTTCGCGGGGCTGTTGAAGCTCGGCGACGCCATCGGCCTCCACGACGTGCAGGCGCGAAGGGCCCTGCTCGAGCTGCCGCAGCTCCTGCTCCACGCCGGCATGCTGGGCGCGGTGTGGCGGCTCGCGAACCGCCGGGTCGGCCCGCGCGCGGCGTGGTGGAGCGTGGTGCTGGTGGGCTTCTCCGCCCCGCTGGTGTGGTTCGCGGGGAGGACGCTCGGGGAGTCGCTCTCCACCGCCTTCCTGGTGTGGGGCCTCGAGCGGTTGGATGCCAGGTCGGCACCCTTCGACTCCGCTCAGGGTGAGCGGACGGCCGCGTTTCTGGGCGGGGTGCTCCTCGGCGGCGCGGAGGTGGCGCGCTACGGCTCGGCCGCCGTCATCGTCCCGGCGCTCCTGGTGCTCGCCGCCCAGCGGCGGTGGAAGGACCTGGGTCTCGCCACCGCCGGGGGCGCCCTGGTGGCGCTCCTCCTCGGGCTCCTCGACAAGCTCACCTGGGGCGCGACCTTGGCGTCGCCGCGCTTCGGCGGCTTCTGGCACTCGCTGCTCGAGTACCTGGACTTCAACGTCCTCTCCGGCCGCGCCGCGCAGCAGTTCGGCGCCGAGCCCTGGTGGTTCTACGCGGGCAGCCTCTTCGTGGCGCCCTTCGCGGTGGTGGGCCTCGCCCGCTGGTGGAAGGACGCGAGCGCGCGCTCGTGGCTCCTGGTCGCGCCGGCGCTCGCCTACCTCGTCGCCATCAGCGCCACCCCGCACAAGGAGCCGCGCTTCGCCTACCCGGCGGTGGTGCTGTTGGTGGTGGCGGGCACGCCGGCCTTCGCCGCCTGGGCGCTCGTGGTGTTCCAGCGCGGCTTCGGGTGGAAGGGCCTCTTCGCCTCGGCGAGCGTCGCAGGCGCGGCCGCCTTCTTCTTCGTGCCCACGCCCTACGACGTGCAGCGCCCGGAGCAGTTCCAGTTCACCGTGCGCGCCAGCCGGGGAGGGCACGGCCTGGTGGTGATGAACGAGGGGGTGTGGGGCTCCGGCGGCACCTTCTACCTGGGCGCAGGGAAGGTCTTCTGCACCTGCGACTTCCCGCGCGACCCCTGCTTCAGCCAGGGCGCGGCGCGAGACCCCCGCTTCGATCGCGGCATCTACACGCTCGACACCGGCAACCAAGAGCGCAACGACGACACCAAGCGTGCCTTCGAGGCCCTCGGCTTCCACCTCGCCGCCGAGGCCACCAACACCTGGTACTTCGAGCGCGGCGCCCCCACGCCTTGAAAAACAAAAACCCGCCGGAGGTTTCCCTCCAGCGGGTGAAGATGACGGCCAGGGCACACGCGAAGTAACGCTACCGTTGCTTCCTTCCGGACCTGGCGGGGTTCACGGCCCCGCGTTGCCCTGACCAGAAGTCGATTCAGTTGTCTGCTACTCCAAAGGTCGCCGCGAAGGCAACCTGCGGAGAGGGTGGGATTCGAACCCACGAGGCCCGTTAAGACCCACACGCTTTCCAGGCGTGCGCCTTCAGCCGCTCGGCCACCTCTCCAACGACGTCATCGACCCGCCGCCGTGCTGCTCTGCGGAGAGCGTAGGATTCGAACCTACGGTACCGTTACCGGTACGCCTGATTTCGAGTCAGGTGCCTTCGACCACTCGGCCAGCTCTCCAAAGCCCTGCTATTCAGCTGTCGCCTTCCGCTCTCGCAAGCCGCGGAAGAAATCTTTCAGCACCTGACTGCACTCGTCCGCCCGAACGCCCTGGGTCACGGGGACGCGGTGGTTGAACCGCGCGTCGCTCACCAGGTCATACAGCGAGCCGACCGCGCCCGCCTTCGGGTCCCTCGCGCCGAACACCAGCCGAGAGACGCGCGCCTGCACCAGCGCGCCCGCGCACATCGCGCACGGCTCCAGCGTCACGTAGATCGTCACGCCTTCCAGCCGCCACGCGCCGAGCGTCTTCGCGGCCTCGCGCATCGCGAGCAGCTCCGCGTGGGCGAACGGGTCGGCGTCCACTTCCCGCCGGTTGAAGCCCTTGCCCACCACGACGCCGTCCTTCACCGCGACCGCGCCGACCGGCACTTCACCGAGCGTTTGGGCCTGGTGCGCCAACTGAAGCGCCTCGGCCATGTACGCCTCGTCGATGGCTTCCGCCGTGAGGATCAAGCGCTCCCTGGAGGATTCGAACCTCCGGCCTTTGGATTCGTAGTCCAACGCTCTATCCAGCTGAGCTAAGGGAGCTTTTCCCGATACCGTGTGCGGAGAGAGAGGGATTCGAACCCTCGATACCCTTACGAGTATACAGGTTTAGCAAACCTGCGCCTTCAGCCTCTCGGCCATCTCCCCACAGCGAACCTTCTGTCAAAGAACAGCGCCTACGGAGCAGGTAGGATTCGAACCTACGAACGCCTTTCGACGTCTGCGGTTTTCAAGACCGCCGCCTTCAGCCGCTCGGCCACTGCTCCAACGACTTCGTGACCGACGTCCCCGGACTCAGAACCAGACGTCGGGGGCGCCGGTGGGTACCTCATTGGGGGGGCGACTGCAAGCAGGGAGTGAGGCCCTGATGCGCGAAGGCGTTCAGAGCGGCCTGAGCTCGGTGAGTCCGCCCATGTACGGGTGGAGCGGCTTGGGGAGGGCCACCGTCCCGTCCTCCCGCTGGTAGTTCTCGAGGATCGCCACCAGTGTGCGGCCCACCGCCAGGCCCGAGCCGTTGAGCGTGTGCACCAGCTGCGGCTTCTCCTTGGGGCCGGCGCGGAAGCGGATCTTCGCCCGCCGGGCCTGGAAGTCGCCGAAGTTGGAGCAGCTGGAGATCTCCCGGTAGGCGCCCTGGCCGGGCAGCCACACCTCGAGGTCGTAGGTCTTGAGCGAGGAGAAGCCCATGTCCCCGGTGCACAAGAGCACCTGCCGGTAGGGCAGCTCGAGCAGCTCCAGGATGTGGGCGGCGTCGGCGGTGAGCGACTCCAGCTCGGCCATCGACTGGTCGGGGCGGGCGAACTTCACCAGCTCCACCTTGTGGAACTGGTGCATGCGGATGTAGCCGCGGGTGTCCTTGCCGGCGCTGCCCGCCTCGGCGCGGAAGCAGGGCGAGAAGGCGGCGTAGCGGTACGGCAGCTCGCCCTCGAGGATCTCGTCGGCGTGGTAGTTGGTGACCGGCACCTCGGCGGTGGGGATGAGGAAGTACTCGGCTTCCCCCGCGGTCTTGAAGGCGTCGACCTCGAACTTGGGCAACTGCCCGGTGCCGGTCATCGCCTGCCGCGACACCAGGTAGGGCGGCACCATCTCCACGTAGCCCTTCTTGCCGTGCTCATCGAGCATCAGCTGGGCGATGGCCCGCTCCAGCCGCGCCAGGGGCCCCTTCAAGAAGGCGAAGCGCGCCCCGCTGACCTTGGCCGCGCGCTCGAAGTCGAGCATGCCGAGCTTCTCTCCCAGCTCGAAGTGCTGCTTGGGGGTGAAGGGGAAGCTCTTCTTCTCGCCCCAGGTCTTGACCACCTGGTTGTCGTGCTCGCTCTTGCCGGTCGGCACCGAGGCGTCGGGCACGTTCGGCACCATCATCATGATCTGCTCGAGCTCGTCCTCGATCGGCTTGAGCTTCGCCTCCTTCTCCTTGATGCCTTGGGAGAGCGTCTTGAGCTCGCCGCGCAACGACTCCAGCTTGGCCGGGTCGCTCTTGGCGAGCACCTTCATGTCCTCGTTGGCCTTGTTGCGGCGGGCCTGCTCGGCCTCCACCGCCACGATGAGCGCCTTGCGCTCTTTGAACAGCTCCTTGAAGCGCGAGAGATCGAGCGTCCCCCCGCGATCCGAGAGGCGCTGCACCACGGCGTCGAAGTTCTTGGCGATCTCCTTCAGATCCAGCACGGCGTCACTCCCCTTGGTCTTTCTTCAAGAAGTAGATCTCGTCCTCGATCTCCTTCTTGTTGTCGGCGTCGGGCCTGACGCCCAGGTACTTGGTGAAGGCGTCGATGGCGTCGGCCTTCTTCTTGGTGGTCTTGTAGAGCCAGCCGAGCTCCAGGTACGCGTCGGCGCTCTTGGGGTCGACCTCGATCGCCTTCTTGTACCACTCGATGGCCTTGGGGATTTTGTTCTTCGCCTGGAAGCACTGGGCGAGGTGCAGGTAGACGTCCTTGAGCTCCTTGGCGTCGGGGTCTGCCTCCACGGCGCGGGTGAAGCTGGCGATGGCTGCGTCCCAGTTCTCCATCTTCATCTCCGCCTCGCCGATGTCGGCGATGAGGACGATCTGATCGGGCGCGATGGCCAAGGCCTTCTGGAAGTACTCCACCGACTTCTTGAGATCGCTCTTGTTGGCGCGCTCGAAGTGGTAGCGGCCCATGCTGGCGAGGGCGTCGACGTACTTGGGGTCCAGGTCCAGGGTGGCCTTCCACTCCTCGATGGCCTCGGTGGGGCGCTGGGCGTCCATGAAGATCTGCCCCATCCAGTAGCGGTAGTCGGGGTTCTTGCCGTTGATGTCCACCGCGCGCTTCATCGCCTCGATGGCCCCGGAGTGCTGGCCGAGCTTGTTCTTCACCCGGGCCAGG
>JBBIOE010000185.1:0-16672 GCA_037443525.1 Archangiaceae bacterium
CGCGGGGGGCGAGCCCCTGGGCGGCGTGGCGGGCTTGGCGGCGGCCGGCGCGGCGGGCTTCGCCGCCACCGGCGCGTTCGCCGGCACCTGCACCGACACCGGCGGGGTCTTCGGCTTCGCGGCCTCGGCCTTGGCCGCCTCGGCGTTCTTCACCTTCGCGTCCTCCCGCAGCTTCTCCGCGAACGCCCGGTAGCGATCGTCGAAGTCCTTCGGGTCGGGCCGGTTCTCCTCGCGGTGCTTGAGCGAGGGTGCCCAGCTCTGGTGGTGGGCCGTGCCCGCGCCGTGAATCAGCGGCGGTGGCGGAATGCCGTAGGTCGCGGGGTCGAAGAACTCCGGGGTCAGGTCGTCGAAGCCGTAGGCCTTGGCCTTGCCGATGAAGGTCGGCACGATGCCGGTGGGCGCGTGGTAGCCCAGAATCTTCCCGTTCTCGTCCTTGGTCACCGGGACGTAGAGCCAGATGTCCTGGGTGCGGTACTCGCCCTTCTCGTTGAGCGGCAAGACCTCGGAGACGGCGATGGTGCGCCGGCTGCCGTCGTGGAAGCGCTCGCAGCAGACGATGAAGTTGATGGCGCTCGCCACCTGCGCGCGCACCGCCACCATCGGCAGGTCGATGCCGCTCATGAGGCACAACGACTCGATGCGGCGCAACGAGTCGGTCGGCGTGTTGGCGTGGGTGGTGGCCATCGAGCCGCCGTGGCCGGTGTTCATGGCCTGCACCAGGTCGAAGGCCTCGCCGCCGCGCACCTCGCCGACCACGATGCGGTCGGGGCGCAGGCGCAGGGCCGACATGAGCAGGTGGCCCATGTTCACCTCGCCCTTGCCGAACTTGTCGGGGGGCCGGCTCTCGAAGGGCACGATGTGCTCCTGGGTGAGCTGGAGCTCGGCCGCGTCCTCGATGGTGAGGATGCGCTCGTCGCCCGGAATCAGCGACGAGAGGATGTTGAGCAAGGTCGTCTTGCCGGAGCCCGTGCCGCCGGACACCAGCATGTTGAGCTTGATGTGCACCGCGGCCTCGATGACGCGGATCATCTGATCGTTCAAGGAGCCGAACTTCACCAGCGACTGCGGCGTCAGCTTCTCCTTGAAGAACTTTCGAATCGAGATCGTGGTGCCCTTGCGCGCGATGGGCGGCAGCACGACGTGAATGCGGCTGCCGTCGGGGAGGCGGGCGTCGAGGCGCGGCCGCTCCTCGGTGAGCTGCCGGCCGACGAACTGGGCCATGTTGCGCGCGGCGCCGAGCAGGCCCTCCTCGGTGAAGGTCTCGCTCACCTTGGTGAGGTGGCCCTTGCCCTCGATCCAGATGTCGGTGGGCCCGTTGATCATGATCTCGCTGATGCCCGGATCGTCGAGGTACTTGAGGACGGGCTTGAGGAAGGCCCGCAGCGATTCTTCGTACATCGATGCCATGGGCGCGGATGCTACCGTATTCGGCATGGCCACGAAGAAGGCTGGTTCGAAATCGAAGCCCCGCCCGAAGAAGGAGGCCGCGGCCCCTCCCCAAGACACCTTGCCCTTCGAGATCGACACCCAGCGCCTCGAGGCCTCGCTCCAGAAGCTCAAGGACGAGGCCGGCAAGTGGGCGCGCAAGGGCCGCTACACCAAGGTGCGCTTCAAGTTCCGCGGCAAGGCGCTGCTCCCCGACATTCCCCTGGCCGCGCTGGTGGCGGTGGAGGGCCTCACCTTCTACTGGACCGGCATCTTGAGGGCCCTGGTCTTCAACCTCGCGGGCAAGACGGTGCTCGAGGTCGAGCTGGTCAACGACTCCGAGAAGAAGCTTCAGCGGGGCAAGGAGGCCCTCTTGTCCGGCGACCTCGACCTGGCGCTCGAGGCCTTCCGCGAGGCGTTGGGCATGGACCACGACAACCCGGTGGTGCACCTGAACCTCGGCGTGGCGCTCAAGCTCAAGGGCGACCACGACGCCGCGCGCGCCGCCCTGACCCGCGCCAAGGCGCTCGACCCAGAGGGGCCGACCGGCGCCGAAGCAGAACGCTTGCTCGGAACGCTCAAGGCGATCACAGTGCCGCCCCCATGAACGCCTACCGCCTCGGGGTCGCCGCGCTCGTGAGCCTCATCGCTGCCTGCGCGTCCGGCCCACGCCCCATGTCGCAGAGCGCCTCCCCCGACGATCGCCTCGAGCGGGCCGAGGAAGCGCTGCTCACCGCCAAGAACCTCACCGGCAGCTTCGAGGTCAGCGCCACCGGCGCCAAGACGGCGCTGCTCAAGGGCGCCCTCGTGCTCCAGGGAGGCAACGCCCTCAAGCTCGTCGCCGACGGAACGTACGAGAAGGACACCGTGCACGTGGAGCTCGACTCGACGTCGGGCATGGCGAACCGCAGCCTCTCCAAGGGCCCCAGCGCCTCCAACCACCACGAGCCGGTGGGCGAGGCCCTCGCCGAGGCGCTGCTGGTGAAGCTGGTGCGCTTGGGGCTGGTGCACGATCTCGCCAGGCTCTCGAGCGACGAGGCGCCGGACTCCGTCTCGGGCGGGGTGAAGCAGTGGGCGCGCGCGACCGCGACCAAGGACGCCGGCTCGAAGAAGGTCGGCGACGAGCCCTGCCACGCGGTGAGCTACACCCTCGAGATCGGCGGGCAGGTCGCCGGCACCGGCGAGGTGTGCATCTCCGACGCGACGTCGCTGCCGCTCACGCGCTCGGCCACGGTGCACTTCGGGACCGGCGACCTGAGCGCCACCGAGTCGTACCGCTGGACGATCAAGTAGGCCCTTCAGCCCCGGCTGCGCGCCAGCCCGTCGAGGTACGCGAGGAAGCCCTCGGCCGTGTAGAACTGCATCGTCACCGCGCCGAAGCGCACCTGGCAGCCGCTGGCGAGGGGCACGCGCTGCTGCTTCGGCACCGGCTGGCCGTTCACGAAGGAGCCGTGCTTGCTGTCGGCGTCCGACAGGCTCCAGGTGCCCTTGCGCTCGTCCTTCTGAAAGTAGGCGTGGAAGCGCGAGATGGTGGAGTCGTCGACCACCACGTCGTTGTGATCCAACCGGCCGACGGTGATGCCCATGGCGAAGGCGTTCACCTTGCCGGCGACCTTCTTCACCTCGAAGGCGATGGCCGTGCCGGCGCGCGGGCGGGTCTCCTGTTGCCCGGCGCCGGTGGGCAGGTAGTGCTCGGGCATGCCTTCGTCGTCCGAGCTGTCGTGCCCCGCCGTCCACACCAGGATGGGGCATTCGAGGGTCGCCTGGAGGGCCGCTCGGTCGACGATGTAGCGGTGGGCGTAGGTAGTGAGAGGGACCCCCATGGCGAAGGGGGAATGTAGCCTTCTCTCAAGACACCGTCACTCGAGCCAGTTAGAGGGTGGCGGATGGCTCCCCGCAAGGCCGGCCTCGGATTCATCCTGGTCACGCTCTTCCTCGACATCCTCGGGCTGGGCCTGGTCGTGCCGATCCTGCCGCAGCTGATCAAGGAGCTGTCGGGCGGAGACACGGCGGTGGCGGCGGGGTGGCAGGGCGAGTTCGCGGCGGTGTACGCGCTGATGCAGCTCGTCTGCTCGCCCATCCTGGGCAGCCTCTCCGATCGGGTCGGGCGGCGGCCGGTGCTGCTCCTCTCCATGGCCGGCATGGGCTTCAACTACCTGATCAACGCCTGGGCGCCGACCCTGGGCTGGCTCTTCCTCGGGCGGGTCATCGCCGGGCTCACCGGCGCGTCGATCAGCACCGCCACGGCGTACATCGCCGACGTCTCTCCACCGGAGAAGCGGGCGCAGAACTTCGGCCTGGTGGGCATGGCCTTCGGCTTGGGCTTCATCGCCGGGCCGGCCCTGGGCGCGGTGCTGGGGCCGATCTCCCTCAGGCTGCCCTTCCTGGTCGCCGCCGGCATGTCGCTGCTCGGCGCGCTCTACGGCACCTTCGTGTTGCCGGAGTCCCTGCCCAAGGAGCGGCGGCGGACCTTCTCGTGGAGCCGCGCCAACCCCGTCGGCACGCTCAGCGAGCTCAAGCGGACGCCGGTGGTGCTCCGCCTCGCGGCGGCGTCGTTCTTCGTCGAGCTGGCGCAGCGCGGCCTGGAGTCGGTGTGGGTGCTCTACATGGGCTACCGGTACCACTGGTCGCTGATGCAGACCAACGTGTCCCTGGTGCTGGTGGGGCTCACGCAGGCCTTGATGCAGGGCTTCGTGGTGCGGCGCCTGGTGCCGGCCATCGGCGAGCGGCGGTCGATTCTGGCGGGCGTCGCGGTGGCGATGTTCGCCTTCGCGCTCTACGGCCTCGCGCCGGTGGGGTGGATGATCTACCTGATCATCCCCATCGGGGCGTTCGCGGGCCTGGCGCCGCCGGCGGCCAACGGGCTGATGTCGAGGGCCATCCCTCCCGACGAGCAGGGCATGCTGCAGGGCGCGCTCTCCAGCATGCGGAGCCTCACCATGGTGCTCGGGCCGCCCATCGCCTCGCACCTGTTCGGCTACTTCATCTCGCCCGCGGCGCCGGTAGCGCTGCCCGGCGCGCCGTTCTTCAGCGGGGCGCTCTTCATCATGGTGGGGCTGGTGATGGCGGCTCAGGTCTTGAGCCGCCCAGACGTGCCCGGGGCCGCGGTGGTGGTGGCCGCCGACGCGCCGGTGAGCCCGTCACGCGCGGTTGGAGACCTCCCGGAGAAGCTCGAGCGCCACTCGGGGTGAGGGCGCCGTCGAGCGACGGGCACGGTCTTACGGTGGATCAGGCCTCGCCGAGCCCGCAGGCGCCGGTGCCGCACATGCCGCTGCCGCAGCCGCCGGCGCTGGTGGTGGTCGCCGAGCCCGCCGAGCGGTACCCGTCGCTGGCCCAGCCGCTGCCCTTGAGCGAGAACGAGGTCAGCGAGATGCGCCGCTGCACCGGAGAGCCGCAGGCCTCGTGCCGGGTCAGCGCCTCATCGGTCATCTTCTGGGTCACCTCGAAGGTGCCGCACTTCGGACAGTCGTACTCGTAGATAGCCATATCGCCCTTTCAATAAGAGCCGGGGGCCTGTCGTCAAGATTCACCGGTGCCGGGCTACTGCACGTTCACCGTCAGCGAATAGGGGCCGGCTTCGGCGAGGCGGTAGCCGTCGACGACGACGTAGACGGTGGTGGTGAACCCGGAGTTCGTCCAGGTGACGGTCTCCGAAGCGCCGGCGGCGCCATTGTCCTTGCAGGCCAGCGCCGAGGTGCCCGTGGCCAGGCAGTTGCTCGCCGGGGTCGCGATCACCGAGATGGCCGGGTCGTAGGTGGTCGAGGAGGGGGTGACGGTGGCGGTGAGCGTCTTCCCGCTGGCGACGCTGACCGAGTACACCTTGTCGGGCCCCGTGTTCGCGTAGCCGGTGCAGGCCGTGAGGAGCTGGACGTCGTCGAGGTACCCGACGGTGGTCTCGGAGCTGAGCGTCTTGGGGAACGGGCTGGTGATGGCGACGGGGCCGGAGCAGGTCTCCCCCGTGGTCGTGCTGGCGCTGGCGAAGGTGAGGGCCAGCGAGAAGCTGCCGCTGGTGCCCGCGACCGAGTCCACCACCAGCCACACCTGCTGCGAGGTGGAGCCGGTGTCGTTGCTGATCGCGATGGTCTCGACGTTGCCCGCGCCGATGAGGTCGTTCGACGCGAGGCAGCTGGTCACGCCGCAGCCGGCCGCGGTGCCCACCACCGACAGGCGCAGGTCCAGCGTCGAGGCCGGCGTCGCGGTGACGCCGAGGTGCATGCCCGCGGGGATGGAGATCGCGTAGGCCTGATCGGCACCGTCGCCGTAGGCGCAGCCGAGCTGCCCGAGGTCGTTGTAGTTGTTGGCGGAGCTGGAAAGCGTCTGCGACGAGAGCGTGGTGCTGGTGCTGTAGACCGGGCTGGCGGTGCCGCAGGAGTCGCCCGCCGGCGCGGAGAGGGTGACGAGCGAGACCGAGAGGCTGAAGACGTCGACCGGCGTCGTGGTGCTGTCGGCGATGACGTAGACGGTCTGGGTCGAGCCCGAGGTGTTGTCGTAGACCACCGACGTCGAGCCCGAGGCGGAGTCCACGCCGGCGACGCAGGTCGGCGTCGTGCTGCAGGAGCCGACCACCACGTTCAGGGTCGGCGCCACGCCGGAGCCGGTCAAGGCCATCGCGACCACGGTGAGGCGGCGGCCGGTCGGCATGCTGAGGCGATAGACGCGGTCGGGGCCGTCGGTCAGCGTGGAGCACCCAGCGCCGCTCGAGTAGTCGTTCATGGCGGTGAAGTCGACGGTCTGGCCGGTCAGGTACGAGGACCCAGAGACCGTCAGCGCCGCGCTACACGTGTCTCCACCCTGAGTCGTCGTGCCGCCGGTGCCTCCCGTTCCGCCGGTGCCGCCGGTGCCGCCGGTGCCGCCCGTTCCGCCGGTGCCGCCCGTTCCGCCGGTGCCGCCGGTCCCACCCGTGCCGCCGGTGCCACCGGTGCCACCGGTACCTCCCGTTCCGCCGGTGCCTCCAGTGCCCCCGAAGCCGCCCGTGCCACCGCCGGTCGCGGAGCCGCCGCCGGACCCTCCCCCGGAGCCGCCGCCCGTCGCGGAGCCACCGCCGGTGCCGCCGTGAATGGGCGCGCCCTGCACGCAGCGTCCCTCGGCGGTGCAGCCTTCGCCCGCGCTGCACGCCTTGCAGACCGAGCCGGAGATGCCGCAGGCGTTCTCCGAGACGCCCGGCTCGCAGGTGTCGGACTCGGTGCAGCAGCCGGTGCAGGTCGAGGCGTTGCACTTCTTCCCCTGGAGGAAGGAGAGCGGGCCGCACGCGGCTCCGGCGAAGAGCCCGACGACGAGCGCGACGGCGAAGGACGACGGCGCGCGAAGCTTGAGACGGCGCATGATGGACCTCGGGAGCGGCGGGGCGAGCGGAGTGTACGTTTCCGCTCCGCTCTAGGACACCGGAGCGGAGACGGAAGTGCAAACCGGCGCCAGCCGCTCCCGCACCCAGCGCCCCAGCTCGGGCAGCGTCGCCGGCCAGCTCCGGCGGGCCCGCGTCACGGCCTCACGCATCGCCGCGTCGTTCGGGAAGCGATCGCCCGGCGCCTTGGCCACGAGCCGCAGCACCAGCGCGCGCAGGTCCTCGCCCACGCCTTCGAGCGCCGGAGGCTCCGCCGCGCGCACGCGGTCCATCGTCTCCAGCGGCGTGGCGCCCTCGAAGGGCCGCGCGCCGGTGAGGAGCTCCGCCAGCGTGGCCCCGAGGGCGAACTGATCGCTCGCGGGCGTGAGCACGAGGTTCGAGACCTGCTCCGGCGACATGTAGGCGTACTTGCCCTTGCGGACGCCGGCGCGCGTCTCGTCCTTCATGGTGGTGGCCTTGGCGATGCCGAAGTCGGCGAGCTTCACGTCGCCGTTCTTGGCCACGAGGACGTTCGAGGGGCTGACGTCGCGGTGGACGAGCCCGAGGGGCCGCCCCGCGTCGTCGACGAGCGCGTGCAGCGCCTCGAGCCCGGCCGCCAACTCCTCGACGACGAGCAGCGCGAGCGGAACCGGCGGGCGCGCGCCGAGAAGGAGCCGGTCCAGGCTCGCCCCGTCGACCCAGTCGAGCCGCACCCACGGCACGCCGTCAGAGATACCCAGGTCGTGCGCGGCGAGGAGGTTCCGGTGCGAGAGCCTGGCCTGCAGCTTCGCCTCCTCGAGGAACATGCGCTCGTAGGCCCCTTCGCCGACGAGCTCGGGGAGGAGCACCTTGAGCGCGACGAGCTTTTCGAAGCCGCTGGCGCCGAAGGCTTTGGCCTTGAAGACCTGGGCCATGCCGCCCTGCCCGACCTTGGCCAGCACCTCGAAGGGACCAATGCGCCGCGGGAGCTCCATCGCGCGTACACTAGCCTCTCACCCGAGGAGCGCACCCTGGCCGAGACCCGCCTCACCACCGAGACCGAGCCCTCCGGCGCTCCGGCGCGCTGCCAGCTGGTGGTCGTCGAGGGCCCCGACATGGGCCGCGCCGCGTCGCTCGACGGCGCCTGCCGGGTGGGCACCGGCGCGCGCTGCGAGCTGCGCCTCACCGACGAGCGGGTCTCCGGCGAGCACCTGGTGGTGGAGCCTTTGGGCGCGCGCTTCCGGGTGAGGGATCTGGGCAGCTCGAACGGCACCTTCGTGGAGGGCGCGCGGGTCACCGAGGTGGAGCTCGCGCCCGGCGCGACGCTGAAGGCGGGGCACACCTTCCTGCGCGTGCAGCCACAGGCGAGGCCCCTGGCGGTGCGACCGAGCCAGGCGCGGCGGTTCGGCGAGCTGGTGGCCGAGAGCCTCGCCATGCGCGAGGTGTTCGGAGTGCTGGAGCTCGCCGCGCAGTCGGACGTCACGGTGCTGGTGATGGGCGAGACGGGCACCGGGAAGGAGCTGGTGGCGCGAGCGCTCCACGACGCCAGCCGCCGGCGCGCGGGCCCCTTCGTGGCGGTGGACTGCGGCGCCCTGCCCGAGAGCCTCTTGGAGAGCGAGCTGTTCGGGCACGTGAAGGGCGCGTTCACCGGGGCGGCGGGCGAGCGGCAGGGGGCCTTCCAGCGGGCGCACGGCGGCACGCTCTTCCTCGACGAGCTGGCGGCGGTCACGCCCGGGACACAGGCCAGGCTGTTGCGCGTGCTCGAGGAGCGGAAGGTGCGCCCCGTCGGCGCCGACGAGGAGCGGGCCGTCGACGTGCGGGTGGTGGCGGCCTCGACGGCGAACCTCGCCCACCGGGTCGCCGAGGGCGCGTTCCGCCCCGACCTCTACTACCGGCTGTCGGTGCTCTCCTTCGAGCTGCCGCCCCTGCGCGCCCGAAAGGAGGACCTCGCCCCGCTGGTGATCGCGCTGCTCGCCCGGCGCGGCGTGGTGGCCGGCCCGGTGCGCGGAGAGAACTTCGAGCGGCTGGTGGCCCACGCCTGGCCGGGCAACGTGCGCGAGCTGAGAAACGTCGTCGACCGGGCGCTGGCGCTGTCGCCGGGTGCCACGAGCTTCGAGGCGCTGCGACTCGACGTGGGGCCGGCGGCGCTGGCGGGCGACGGGCTCGCGGTGCGCACCGAGCTGCCCTTCAAGGAAGCGAAGGAGGCGGTGCTCGAGGCCTTCGAGCGGGCGTACCTGCGCGATGTGCAGGCGCGGCACGCGGGGAACCTCTCCGCCGCGGCGCGGGAGGCCGGAGTCGACCGGAAGCACTGGCGGGCCTTGCTCGCGAGGCATGGGCTGGCCACCTCGGGAGAGGAGTGAGTCCCGCAGCGGAGCCCGCGGCACGTTCCGTTCGCCCCGAGCGGAGTCGAGGGACCGGCCGGCACCTGAGGGAACGTGCCGGTCAACGGTGGAGCCTGTCCTGCGTGACGCCGAACGGCTCGCTGAACGATGGCTCCGACTCACTCCACCGCCCGCACCACGATGGCGGTGATGTTGTCGGTCCCTCCAGCGGCATAGGCCTCGCGCACCAGCGAAGCGCACGCCTCCTCCACGCTGTCGTTCGCGAGCAGCTCGACGAGGCGAGGCTCGCGCACCGGCTCGGAGAGACCGTCGCTGCACAGGAGGAACGTGTCGGCGGGGCGGAGCTCGGCGCACGCGGTCTCGGCCACGTTCGCGCCCTCCAGGCCGAGCGCGCGGGTGATCTGGTTCCGGTAGGGGAACTCGGCGCGCTCACCCAGCGCGTGCCCTTGCGCGACGAGCTCCTCGTAGAGCGAGTGATCTCGGGTCAGCCGGGTGAGGACGCCGTCGCGGAGCCGGTAGAGGCGGCTGTCGCCGACGTGGCCGATGGCCAGCCGCGCGCCGTCGAAGAGCAGCGCCACCACCGTCGAGCCCATCTGGTTCAACGGCCCGTGCCGCTTCTGGGCGATGGCCCGGTGCGCCTCGAGCGCGGCGGCCTTGAGCACGTTCTCGAGCAGCGTCCTCTTGCGGTCCTGCTTGCAGGGCCAGGTGCCGTCGGGATCGCGTTGCGCGCGCGCGACGAAGGCCTCGAGGGCCTCCACCGCCAGCGCGCTGGCCACCTCTCCCCCCTCGTAGCCGCCCATGCCGTCGCACACCGCGAACAGGCCGAGCGAGGGCGCGAGGCAGAAGGCGTCTTCGTTGTTCTTGCGACGACCGACGTGGGTGGCGGCAGCGCTGTCGAGGTGCATGTCCCGGCACGGAGCAGCTGCCGTGCCGCCCACAACCGGCCGACGTCTCTCGTTCGCGTGGGGCGTCGAGACCCCGATGCTTCCGCGCGGCCGGGGACTCGCGACCCCACGCCTCGCCGCCCCGCTCGGAGTCGTCTGCTAGCGGGCGAGCCTGCCCCCCGAACAGACCAGTCGAGGTCTCGAGGTTCGGGCCGGGAGAAGAGCCGTCCGCGCCATGGAAAGCCCGCCCGCCGAGCGAGAGCCCGGAGGCGGAGGCCGAGGCAGGCCCAGAACGGTCGCCGTCAGGGCACCGAGCCGTCGAGCCCATCGCACGACGTCACCGCGCGATAGAGGTTCCACCGCTCGCCGTTGGCGTCGTCGAAGCCCGGCTCGAAGCCGCTCGCCCGTGCCGAGAACCCGACCAGGGGAATGAGCGTCACCTGGACGCCGCCGTCGTCGAGGTCGATGGTGCCGCCGTCCTCGACGCCCGCGTCCCAGCGGAACTCGTAGCGGTACGCCCCGCCGGTGTTGATGGGGAAGCACAGCGGCGCCGTCCACTCGCCGCCTGCGCGCACGAGCGGCACTCCGCCCGCGAACACGGCGAGCGAGCCCACCAGCGCCCCGGTCGCCCCGGCCGGCTCCCGGTCGTCGATGCGGAACTGCGTCTGGCAGCACGTCGGGTCGACCACGATGGGGCCGGCGTCGATGAGCGGCTCGGGGGTGTTCAGGCCCGCGGGCACGTCGGGAATCGAGCCGCCCCGGGTCTCCCCGTCGTACGCCGGCGGAAGCGCCTCACCCGCGTCCTCGGGGGGCGCCGGCTTCGGACCCGGGCAGGCGGCGAGCGCCAGCGCGGCGAGAAGAAGGAAGGTCCTCACGGCTTCGTCCCCTCCACGTCGGCGGCGGTCGGCGGCGCCGGCATCACCCAGTCGGGAGCCGACTCCACCGCGTCGGCCACGGCGCGCGGCGACGGAGGCGCCGGCGACACGTTCCCGAGCTGGTCCCTCAGCGATGGCATCGACGCCAACACCGACTGCACGTCGCGCTCGCCCAGGGTCGAGGCCACGAAGGCGAACAGCCCGGTCCGGGACTCGTACTCCACCTTGAGCTGCTCTCTCATCGCCGCTCGCACCGACTCGTTGCCCAGGTGCGGCTCCAAGAGGCGGAACAGCGACTGCCGCGTGAGGATGCGCGGCTGCTGGCGGAGGTGCCGCACCGCCTCGTCGACCAGCGCCTCGTCGAGCACCCTTCCCTCGTCCTGGTACTGGTGCTGCATCACCTCGAAGATCTCCCGCTTCACGTCGGGGTGCGTCTCGCGGCGCAGCCAGTCGAGGGTGAAGTCGCGCACCGCGTCCACGGGCATCCGGCGCATGCCGATGGCCACCGTCGCCCGAACCCCGGGGTCGGCGTGGCGCGACCAGCGCTCCACCTCGGGGAGGAAGGTCACGTCGCCGGTGTTGCCGATGGCGGCGAACACCAGCGAGGTCTCGTCGGGCGTCTTCGCCGAGCCGAGCGCGCCGCGCATCGCCGCGCGGGCTTCGGCGAGGACCTCCTGATTCGAGATCCGCGTGCCCGCCAGGATGCCGAGGTGCAGCATCGCCTGCCGCGAGACGTTGGCCTCGCTGGCGTTGCCCGGCGTGCGGGTGGACTCGGCGCGCAGCTCCTGGGCGAAGGCCGCGCCCACGTCGGCGCGCGTGGCGAGCACCAGGCTCGAGCGCGTGCGGTCCATCATCGACAGGCCGCGCTCGCGCCAGATGCCGAGCAGCGCCTCTCGCGCGGCGGGGTTCTGCGTCTGACCCAAGGCGATGAACCCCCCCGCCTTCCACTTCGGCTCGAACTCCGTGACGAGCAGGGTGGAGAAGTCTTCGATGCTCTCCGGGTGCGCGTCGAGGAAGGCGGCCATGTCGGGCCACTGCGCCGCGACGTTGGTGTCGGTGTCGGCGGCGGCGGTGAAGCGCTGGAGCGCGCCCGCGAGGGTGGTGCTCCGCATCGCCTCCACCCGCTGCTGGTGGTCGACCGGGACGTAGGTGCTCGTCTGCGTCACCACCGGCCCGAGCAGGTTCTCCCAGACGTACTCCTCGGTCTTCCGCGAGGCCTTCGCCAGCACGTCCTCCCGCGCGTCGGTGGAGACGATCGACAGCTCGACCTTCCCGCGGTCGATGGAGCCGGCGGTGAACGTCTCCAGCCCGGTCATCGAGTCGAACCACGGCCCCTTGCCGCGCTCCACCGCGAGCGACGAGCCCGTCACCTTGAGACCGGCCATGTCCCGCGACCAGGTCCTGGGGTAGCTCTCGATGCGCCGCACCAGCGCGCCGCCCTCCTTCGCCATCACGCCGCGCGCCTGCCCGGTGGCGTTGAGGAAGTCGAAGCCCGCGGTCTCGGCGTCAGGGACGGTGAACCACAGCTCGTGGAGCGCCGCCTGCTGGACGCGCGCGGCCTGCACGGGCGTGCTCGCGTGCCGCGCGAAGCCGACCACCTCGCAGCGCGAGTCGACCCGCGCGAGCCAGCTGGTGGTGAGCCCCTCTCCCCCGCCCTGCGCGAAGGCCTGCGTCGCGTCGGAGAGCCGGCCGAGCAACACCGCCCCTTCCCGCCCGGCGGAGAGGACCTCGAAGTGGAGCTCGGCCGACCAGCTCGAGTTGCCGTCGGAGAGGGCGCCCACCAGGCTCCGCAGGCGCTCGGGCAACGTCCACGAGGTCGCCACCGAGGCCGCGTAGGCGAAGCGCTGGCCGGGAGTGAAGGTGCACGCCGCCGTCACCGGTGACGGAGCGGTGGGCGCGGGCGCGGCGGCGGTCTGGGCAGCCTCGGGCGTGGGAGTCGCCGGCGTCGCCTCGCGGAGAGCGGTGCCCTTGGTGAGGACGGCCGCCGCCGCCAGGACGAGCGCCACGCCGAGCGCCGCGAGCTTGAGCGCTTTCATGGGGTCTCCTTGAAGTACGGATTCTCGTTTTCGTAGAACGGCCATTCCTTCTTGTAGGCCGGGCCGAAGGTCTTGAGGTCGAAGCTCTTGGTCCAGAAGAGGAAGCGCAGCTGCATGGCGAGGCCGCCGCTGATGAACGAGAGCTCGGCGCCGCCCTTGTTGGTCGTCTTCCCGATGGTCGTCCTCAACTTTCGCGCGGTGTTGAGCCCGGTGAAGACCGAGGTGTTCTCCGAGCCGGCCTCGAAGGCGAGCGCGAGGGAGACGAACTTGAGCTCGGCGGCCAGGCACACCCCGACGCGGTTGCTGGGCAGGCACACCGCGGCCCCCAGGCCGATCGAGGCCTCGATGGTGAAGCCCACGTCGTTCGACTGCGTGATGACGCTGGTCGCGGGGTCGAACTCGCAGACGTAGGGCAGCGCCGCCTCCTGCGGCTGCGTGCTCACCTGGAAGGGCGACTTGCGGTAGGTGACGCCCGCCTTCGCCGGCACCCGGCTCGCGGGCAGGGTGAGCGTGGAGGGGAAGCCGTTGTCGCGCAGAGAGTTGGCGGTGATGGCCGCTGAGAGGCCGGTCTGGCCCGCGAAGCGCTGGCCGGTCAGCCAGAAGTAGCCGGTCGCCGAGTTCTGCTGGCACTGGCTGGAGAAGGCGCCGCCGGCGCCGAGGCTGCCGTCGACCCAGCGGCCACCGTTGGAGGCGCAGGGGCCGTAGGCGTAGTTGTAGGCCGTCTGGCCGCCGAGCCAGACCTCGCCGTCGGTCGCCACGCCGCCGTCGGGGAGCGGGTCGGCGGCGGCGAGCTGGGTGTCGACCGCGGTGAGGTCGGCCGGGGTGATGATGGGCGCGAGGCGGCCGCCCTGCAGCTGGCAGGCGCGCTGCGCGTCGGCGAACGTCTTCGGCGACGTCTCGACGGTGAAGCAGCGGGTGCTCGAGCCGTTGAGGCAGGGGTAGGCCGAGCTCGACTGGCCGAGCTCGGACTTCTCGGTGGCCGCCTTGAGCTCGAGCTCGAAGCCCAAGCCCGCCGACAGGCCCACCTCGACCACCAGCGGCACCGGGCCGAGCAGGAAGTAGAACTCGCGCCCCACCGCGAAGCCCAGGCCGTCGGCGCCCTTCTCGGTCTCCCCGGCCCCGCGGCTCTTGCCGCTCTTCTTCATCTGCATCAGCACCTTCTTCGCGTCGGTGCTGAAGACGCCCACCTTCTTCCCCTTGAAGGCGTCGATGATGGGCTGCAGGTTGGGGCTGATCTTCACCTCGAGCGCGCGCTTGGTGGGCGAGTTGGTCACGCTGGCGCTCGACGACGTCGGCGCGAAGGTGGTGAACGAGAACATCTCGGCGCTGGCGGTGGCGCTGCCGGTCGTCTGGTCCGACGCCGCGCGCGTGGTGGAGGAGGTCTGCTCCGTCGCGCTCGTCGAGCGGGCGCTGTACATGGTGAGCGGGAACTGGCCGCCGCTGCCCTGCTGGCTGCGGTTCTCGCTGCTGCACTTGGCGCTGTCCGGCGTGCGCTCGCACCGGCCGATGGTGCCGTTGGGGCCCCGCGTGCACACCCCGGCGTTCCCGCAATCGGCGTCGACCGTGCAGTTGCGGATGCAGCCCACCTGCGAGCCGTTGTCGTTGCCGCCGCCGACGTCCCCGTCGCCGTTGCCGGCCATCGCGCCCTTGTCGTTGGGGAGCTCCTCGGCGGCCATCGGCATCACCGGGCGGACGAAGAGCTGGCGCCGCACCACCACCGTCCTCGGCGCGGAGCAGCGCCTGGAGATCTTGGCGGTGTAGCCGCTGGCGGCCGGCAGGGCCCGGTTGTCGATGCCCGTGTCGCCGACGGCACGGTCGAGCCCGTCGAGGTCGAGGCAGGCGCGCACCAGGAACGCGGTGTCGTCGTCGGCGAAGTCGCTCATGAAGCCGTCGGGCGAGGCGGGGGTGGTGGCCGTCGAGTTGCCGCGCACGGTGAGCAGCCGGCGCCGCAGCTCGGGCGTGAAGTCGACGTGCACGCGCTCGGTCTTCCGGAACAGGCTGGTGCCGGGGCCGACCGGCTGCGAGGGGAAGCGCACCGAGTTGCTCGCCTCCCAGGGGTTCGCGAGGGCGGAGTCGGCGCGGGCCATCTCCACCGTGACGCGCAGGTTCCGCTTGTCGAGCGACTGCACCGGGTTGTTGGCGACGCGGTTCTCCTGGAAGTACGGGTTCAGGCTCGAGCTGCCGCGCTGGTACCAGGCGAAGTTCACGTCGAAGCCGGGCAACAGGTCGGGCTTCTCGACGTCGACGAGCAGGTCCGACGCGTCGACGGACTGGTCGATGGCGGAGAGCTCGATCTCGGTGCTGGGCTCGAAGCGGACCTTGTACGCCCGGGAGAAGTCGCCGCGCTGGGCGTAGTAGCCGAGCGAGTTCACCCAGTCGCGCTTGGGGTCGTAGAAGAAGCCGATGGGGTTGGGGGCGACGGCCACCGCGCCGATGCGCTTGGTGGTGGCCTTGCCGTGCGCGTCGAACGACGAGACCACCCACGACTGCTTGAAGCGGTAGCGGGTGCGGAAGGCCGACTCCTCGAGGCCGACCGAGCGCGCGGCGTCGAAGGTCGAGGAGCGCTCGTCGTTGTACCCGCTCTGGTCGAAGCAGGTGGAGGGAATGGCCGAGCCCTTGCCGCCCATCACCGCGGCCTGGTACCCGGCGATGTTCGACGGCACCGCCGCGCCCTTGAGCATCGACTCGCCGAGGAAGCAGCGGTAGCCGAAGACCGCCGGGTTGGGCGTGCCGCCGTCGGCGAGCTCGAACTGGTCGTACGCCCACACCGTCGCGGAGGTGGTGTCGGGCAGCGGCTTGTTGTTGTCCGCCTTGTAGTAGGTCGAGGTGAAGACCTGGTACGGGAAGTCGGACTTGAGCGGGTAGACGCCATCGGCCGGCTTGGGCAGCGGAGAGCCGAAGCGGCTGGTGCCTCCGTCGGGGCCCTCCTGCCAGTTGGCGATGAAGCCGGTCTGGACGCTCACCGCCGGCTGCAGCGTGGTGTCGGTGACGCACTGGAGGTTGTCGTCGCGGCGCGTGCTGCCGTAGCACCAGCCCGGCACACACTCCTTGCGGACGTAGGGGGTGGCGAGGGTCGGGCAGCTGAGCGGCACGGTCAGCGCCCGGTTGTAGGGCGCCGTCGGCGGGGCGGTGGCCGTCTTCACCGTCGGGTCCTGGCCGCAGGTGTACGAGACGGTGATGCTCGAGCAGCCGTAGTTCTGCTCATTGGGCGAGTAGCTCGGGTGGAAGTCACAGGTGCCCGGCGAGAATTGGCACGAGTTCGCCGGCGGGGTGTAGGAACAACCGGCGACCTTGGTGATGGTGATGGCGGGACGGCACTCGGCCTTCCCGTTCTGCGACGTCAGCACCGTGGGGCTGTTTCCGCACCGGTACTTGACCTGGGCGGTCCCCACGTCGCAGGTGTCGGTGCCGAAGCAGCGCTTGGTGATGGCCAGCGTCTGATCGGCCGGCGTGACGTCGACCACGCGGATGCCCTTCATCACCGCGTCGGGGTCGAAGACCGGGCACTCGATGGCGACCTTCGACGACTCGCCTCCCGACATCGCGGCCCCGTGGTCGATCTCCTGCGAGCTCTGGGGCGAGAAGGAGCCGCAGGTCATGGAGTGCCGAACCGCGCCGCCTCCGACGTCGAGGAAGCCACCGTCGGGGAGGAGCATCTTCCCGTACGTCCCCTGGATGTACTCTTGGGTCCTCCCGTCGTAGCCGGGCGCGTAGCAGACGCGGCGGCCGTCGCAGCGCGCCTTCATCGCCGCGGTCAGCCCGGGGAGGTTGCGGTACGACTTGGAGCACTGCTGGACGCCGGAGTAGGTGC
>JBBIOE010000186.1:0-16602 GCA_037443525.1 Archangiaceae bacterium
CAGGGGCAGAGGCAGGGGCAGTGGCAGGGGCAGTGGCAGGGGCTGGGGCTGAACCTCCTCGCCAGCAGCACGCTTTGACCGGGCAGCGTGACGAGCCCGGTCCCACCACCCACAGGAGAGCCGATGAGCGACATCGAAACGACGAAGACCAACCCCACCACGCAGTCGAGGGAGGCGCAGTTCGTCGCCTACCGCGCGCTGGCGACGGCGCAGGCGAACTTCCTGCCCATCGAGAAGAACTGCCTCAACAACCACACCGGCAAGCGCTACGCGGACCTGTCGTCCGTGCTGAACAGCGTGCGCCCGGCGCTCCTGGCGGCCGGCTTCGCTCTCAGCGACTCCGCCGACGTCTCGTGGGCCGCCGACTTGTCGCACGGCACGGTGCGCGTCACCACGCGCCTGGTGCACGCCTCCGGAGGCGTCCTCGAGGGCGTCGTTGTCGTGCCCATCCTCCCGCAGCCCCGCCGGCGGAAGGGCTCGGACGAAGAGGAGACGCCCGGAGCCTCGGCGCGCATCAGCGCCCAGGCCATCGGCGTCGCCATCACCTACGGCCGCCGGTATGGCCTGCAGACCATCGCTGGCGTCGCGCCCGACGAGGACTCGGACGGCGAACTCGAGCACGGCGGCAAGAAGCCTGGCCAGGCCGTCCAGAAGGCCCTCGACGACGCCCGGCGCAGGCCGGCCTCCAGTACGCCGGCGACGAGGGCGCCTCGCGCCCAGGGCGCGCCGACGCTCGAGCAACTCAAGGCCCTCACCGCGGAGGAACTCGAGGCCGGCATCGAGAAGGGCGAGGAGACGCTCCAGGCCACTGCGCCGGAGGACCCGCGGCGCCAGCGCATGGTGGAGCGGCTCGACGCCTACAAGGCCGAGAAGACGCGCCGCTTCGAGTCGGCGTTCGATCAACGCCCCCCTCTCGGCACCGACGTCCCCGCCGACGCCTGAGCCACCCATGAGCCTGGCCGCCGCCATCGCCGCACGCATGCAGGGCCGCGCCTCGGCGACGGCGTCGAGCCCGCGCACCGCCGAGCCTTCCGGCCAGCGTCCTGGCGGTGCTGCCGCCCGACCAGCACAGTCGCGGGAGCCGTCGAGAGCCCTGAGTCGTGGCTCGAGCCCCGGGGAATCGCAGCGGAGACCTACCTCCGCCAGGACACTGGCCTCCTCTCCTCCGCCAACCCATACCCCTCCGGCGCGCGTCTTCGTGGAGGCCCTCCGGCACCCAGCGCCGCCGCGCCCGGAACTCCAGGCGCCGCCGGCGGAGCTCACCCCAGCGGCCGTCCCGGTGACGGTCCTCCCCCTACCGCTCTCCACCGAGGGCGGCCGCTGGAAGGGGCCGTGTAAGGCAAGATGCGGGGACACGGGTCACCCGTGCACCATTCCCGCGCCGCACCCCGACATGGCTCACGGTGACGCCCGGGGCGCCTTCAAGCGCCTGGCGGTGCCCGGCCAGACGCGCTTCGCGCGCGACGAGGCCCTCGAGCTGGCGGCCCTTGCCTCCTACGACATCGGCGACGCGAATGCCCCGGGCGCCGTCCGCGCCTCCAGGCGTCTCACCAGCACCATCCGCTCGCGCTCTCAGCCGAAGCGGTTCTCGCAGCCCACCACCCCTCACCAGGAGACGCCGAATGACGACGTGCAGCAGGCCGCAGTGCGGGAAGAAGCTCCGGAGCGACAACTCGACGGGGCTGTGCAGCAACAACTGCCGGAGCCCAGAGGCTCCACCGGCGAAGCGAGCGAAAGGGGTGACGTCGAGCTCCTCAAGCTCCAGCTCGAACATGGAGTCTTCCTCCCGTCCGACGCCAGGTGACGGTCCTCAGCTCCGCCGCTTCCGCCAGGTGGCCGAGGCCATCGGCGTCGACGCCAACCAGCAACTCGAGGAGTTCGCCGGCGAGTGGCTCAAGGGCGTGCGCGCGGCGCTCGATGGTGTCGAGGTCGAGCCGTGACGGGGTTCCAGGACGTCCCGCTGGAGAAGATCGTCGCCTCTCGCACCAACCCGCGGAAGGAGTTCGACGCGGCCAAGCTGAAGGAGCTCGCCGAGGACATCGCCCTCCGCGGCGTGCTGCAGCCGGTGCTCCTGCGGCCGAGCCCGTTGCTCCCGAGCAACTTCGAGCTCGTCTTCGGGGAGCGCCGCTGGCGCGCGGCGCAGAAGGCAAAGCTGGGCACCATCCCCGCCATCGTGCGGGAGCTGTCGGATCAACAGGTACTGGAGATTCAGCTCGTCGAGAACGACAAGCGGGCGGACCTCCACCCCCTCGAGCAGGCCGACGGCTACCGCCAGCTCCACGAGGTGCACGGCCTCAGCATCGAGAAGATTGCCCAGCGCGTGGGCCGGAGCGTCACCACCATCCGCGACGCCCTGGCGGTCGGCAGGCTGGGTGCGAAGGCGCGGAAGGACTGGCTCTCCGGCGAGCTCGGCGCCGGCGTCGCCCGGCGGCTCGCCCGCATCCCGGCCGGAAAGGCACAGGACGAGTGCCTGACCGCGCTTCAGTCGTCCTGGCATGGCGACGCGATGATGGACGTCGAGCTGGCGGACCGCATCATCGAGCGGTTCATGCGCGAGCTGTCGAAGGCGCCCTTCAACATCAAGCAGCCCCACCTCGCCTGCCTGGGGGCCGGCGCCTGCTCGAGCTGCGAGAAGCGCTCCGGTGCGCAGCCGCAGCTCTTCTCCGACGTGAAGCAGCGGGACGTCTGCCTCGACGTCGAGTGCTACGAGAAGAAGGTGAAGGCCTGGTGGCAGGATAGGATGGACCTCTCGCGCGGCGGGAAGGGCCCGCGGTGCCTCTCCGTCGTCGAGGCGAAGGAGATCTGCGACACCCAGAGCGGCCTGATGAGCGACGCGCCCTACGTCTCGGCCGAGCAGTCGCACCCCTCGGACATGAAGGGGCGCAGCTACAAGGTGCTCCTGGGCAAGGAGGCGAAGTCTCTCGAGACGCTCGTCCTCCACCCCCGCACCGGCAAGGTGATGACCGTCTACCCGAAGGAGCTCCTCGCGGGCGCCCTGAAGCGCGCTGGGAAGCTCGACGCGATGGCCTCGCAGCGCAGCGACGGCAGGAAGGTGTCGAAGAAGGAGGCCGAAGAAGCTCGGATGGAGCGCCTTGAGAAGAAGGTCCGGGACAAGGTGCAGAAGGCCGTCATCGAGCTCGCCGCGGCGGAGACCGAGAAGCGCAAACCGGAAGGCTCGCTCCTCGCGCTCCTCGCCCGGCTGGCGGGAGAGGCGGCGCCGTGGAGCGTCCACGCTCGCCGGCGCGTGTCGGACAGCTCCGGGTGGGAGTCCGTCATCGAGAAGATGAAGCCCGGGCAGCGACTCGGCCTCGTCCTCGAGGTGCTCCTGGAGCACGCCTGCCTGCACGGCGGCCGGGACGAGTACCCGGTGGTGCTGCGCCTCGCCGCCGACGAGCTCGACATCAACCTGAAGGCGCTCGAGGACGCCGTGCGCGACGCCGAGAACGGCCACCCAGGGCCGCTCTCGCCGGCGACACCCGCGAGCAAGACGCCGGCGTCGAAGAAGTTCCCGAAGGGCTCCGGCATCACGGAGAAGTGCACCGAGTGCGGACGCGAGTTCGGCGAGCATGCCGGCCAGAAGTGCCCGAAGACGAAGGCCTCGAAGAAGCCCGAGAAGGGCGTCTGCCGGAAGTGCGGCTGCACCGACGCCCACGGTTGCCCGGAGGGCTGCGCCTGGACGGACGACACCGAGACGCTCTGCACCAGCTGCGCGCCCACCGGTGACGAGGAGCTCGACGTGGAGCTCCAGGCTGACGACGACGATCCGCTGTGAGAGGTTCCAACCTGTAGCGCTCGGTGCTCCCCCGACGCCCTGCACTCCGAAGACCCGCGGCCTGCTTGGCGCGGGTCTTCGTCTTGCGGGCGCCCGCAAAGTGAACGGCGCGGGCGGTGAGGTGCCTGGCCGCGCGCGCCGTTCGCCGGGGGTTGTTTTGCTCGACGGAGGGCCGTCAGGCTCCGCCGGCGGGGACACCTCCCGGTGGTCCGAACCTCTCAGCCCTCGAGCTTCTCGAAGGTGCTGCCGTAGAACTTGCCGACCTCGAACTCCTTGAGGGCCTCCGGGTTGGTGATGTCCAGCTTCACCTCGCCGCTGGGCGTCCACTTCGTCCAGGACTTGTTCGGGCCCTCCGGATCGTACACGGGCTGCAGCACCACCTCCGCGGCGCTGGCCGACGTCTCGCCCTGGTTGCACCGCTGGAGATCAGCCTGGCCTACTCGACGACGCTCCAGTCCTCCGCCAGGAGGTCCGTCTGCGAAGCCAGCCAGCCGATGACGAGGGTGCCGTCGGCCGCCTTCATGTCGAGGCGGGGAGCGATGCGGATGTCGCCCGGGCGCTCGCGGGCGAGGTGCTGGGCGGAGCCGACGCGGGCCATGTCGTTGCCGAAGGTGCTGCCGTCGGTGAGGGCCACCCACATACCCCTGCCGTTCCACCCGGCGCGGGCGACCTTCTTTCCGACCTTGAGCTGCTTGAGCGCTTCGCCGAAATCCATCGTGTTCTCCTGGGTGTATCGAGCTAGAAGGTGACGCGGGCCCCCGCGCCGCCCGACACGCCCACCAGGTCCGCCTGCGCGAAGCCGAAGAGCTCGAGGTGCTCCGCCGGCCGGTAGCCCGCCTCGATGCGCGCGGTGGCAGCGAGCGGGCCGCCCCACGCCTTGGCGGCCGTCACCGTGGCTTCGACGTACCCATGCCCGACGCCGAGCAGCTCGGCGCGGGTCAGCCCGTCGCGCGTGTCCGCCCTGGCGGGGGCGTCGGCCGCCAGGGCTACGCGGGGGACGGGACGGCCGCCGGCGGGGCGCTGGGGGCCGTGGGTCGGTTCTCCGGCGCCGGCACCGCGGAGGCGCTCACCCCGGCCTTGGCGAGGCCTCCCACGGCGCGCTCCACCAGGCCGCCGATGAAGGCGTCGATGTTGCCCGCCACCTGGCTCTGCACCACGCCGAGCAGCGCCGGGCCGGCGCTCGCCTTGATGCGCTCGAGCACCTGGCGCCGGAGCTCGGCGGCCTCCTCGGCGGTCAGCTTCCCGTCCTCCATGGCCTTGGCGATGGCGGGGCGCAGCGTCACCTCGGCGTCGGCCACCTCATGCTGCACGACCATGGCCAGCTTCTCGGCCGCGGCGAAGGCCTTCGACGTCGAGGCCTTCTCGTGGAGCACGTCGACGAGCTTCTTCAGCGCCCAGGCGACGAGGGCACCCAGGGCGGTGAGGAGCCCGGGGAAGACGGTCGTCCAGAAGGCGTTGGCCACCTGCACCTGCCACGACAGCGGCGCCGGCGGAGCCTGCACGGCGCCCTGGGCGAAGGCGGGCAGGGCGACGAGGGCGAGGAGTACAGCGGCGACCGAGGCCGCCTCTCTGGTCCGCTCCGCCATCCGCCTCCGGGTGCTCTTGTCGAGCGCGAAGGTGGCCGCCCAGGGCGTCGCGTTCGGGCTGATGTAGAACTTCCACGGCCAGTACCCGCCGAACGTGCGCGTCGTCGGGTGGAAGCACCAGTACGCGCCGCGGAACCACACGTGCACGGCCCAGTGCATCGCGTTGGCGCCGTAGATGGTCACCGGCAAGAGCCAGAACAGCCGGAAGGACACGTGCCCCTCGAAGAGGCGATCCTGCCACCGCTCGGGGTACGAGCGCGGCGTGATGACGTACAGCAACCAGGCGAGGAAGCGCTTCATGGGGTCCTTTCAGTGGGTGTCGATGTACTTCCAGACGGCTTTGAGCTTCACGTCCTCGGGTGGCGGCGCGGCCTTCCACACGGCGAGCAGCACGCCGAGCTGGTTGCCGTCGACGTAGCGCTCGTCCTGGACGTGGGGCCTGTCGTTGATGGAGACGCCCCACCACAGGCCCTCGCGCTTCGCCTCCTCGCCGAGGACGGCGTAGTTCTCAGGCACCCAGTCGGGTTGCAGGCCCGGGGACTTCACGTCGGAGTCGTGGGTGCTGTCGTCGGCGATGCCGTACTGGTGCCCCGAGAGCCCCGGCGGCGCCGCACGGCCCCCCTTGCCGGCCTTCCAGGCCTCGTGGAGCTGGGCCTGCAGCGACATGGCCCGGTAGCCGAACTCGCTCCAGTAGTCGAAGCCGCGCCCGATGCAGCGCGCCTTCACCCGGATGATGCGGTCGCGGAAGGGCGGGTAGTAGCTGCCCAGGTAGACGCGGCGGAAGAGCTCCGGCTTGGGGAAGCCGGCCAGGAAGGGGGCGTTCGCGTGGGTGAAGTCGGGCGTCACGGCGCGCGTCCCTTCTCGAGCAGCGCCACCCGGGCCTCGAGCGCCACCAGGCGCTGCTCGAGCACCGCGGAGCCCTTGTCGAGCGCCGTCACCAGCACGGTGAGGTTGGCGAGGCCCGTCTTGATGTCGGCGAAGGCGTTCCGGGCGAACCACCCCAGGGCGCCGATCACCGCCGACGGCACGCCGGCGGCGATGAGGACGAGGAGCTCGGGGGTCACAGCTCGCCCTCCCGGCCACCCTCGATGCCCAGCTCGCCGCACCCGACCGCGACGGGCTCACACCCCGAGCCGGCCGACTCCGACGCCGGGAACACGTTGCCCGCGCCGAAGTCGCGCCACCCGCCGAGCCCATCGCTCCGTAGGCACACGCCCCCGTCGTAGGGCTCGCGAACGCACGGGAGTCCGGTGTTGACGATGCGCCACGGCTTCGCGCTCGAGCAGAGCGAGTCGCACGGCTTCACCGTGCAGAACTCCCGGTTGATGCCGACGACGCGGAGGTGCGGATCGTTCGGCCGGGAGACGTTGAAGACGCGGAGCGCGTCGACAACGAGGCCGGCGCCGGCGTCGCGGCAGTCGTCGGCCGCCGACTCGACGGTGATGTAGTGCTGACCCGGCCGCACGAGGACCGAACCCGCGTCGATGAGCCTCGCCACGGCATCGTCGTCGGCGTAGGCCGGACACGAGACGATGACCTGCGGGCACTCGCTGCGAATGCCAGCGTCGACGAGCACCGCCTCTGGGACGGTGGGGACGAAGACCGCGACCGAGGCGCCGGCGATCGTGAGCGCGACGCCAAGAGGGACGACGACGGTTCTCCAGTTCATCAGCGGCACCTCGTCAGAGAGGGGTCTGCGATGACGTTCGAGATGGTGCCGTTCGTGCCGAAGGCGCCACTGCCGGTCCAGTTGCCAACGTCGATCTCGTTCGGCGTCCACGACGAGGCGGAGCCGGCAGTGGTGCTAGCGGGCGTGCCGTTGACGTACCCGGTGAGCGTTGTTCCTGATTGCTCAACAGAGACACGAGCCGACGCGGGCCAGACTCCGCCGAGGTTCGCGTCTCGCGTCACCGCGCCTGCCTCGGTTGCCTGACCCCTGTTGGAACTGACCCCACTGATGTAGTTCGCGAGGTAATTGCCCCCATTCCCGAGCGAAGCAGACCAAGCGCTCGCTGTGCCCAGGTAGCCGGAGACATTCGCTCCAATGCACGCGGTATTCGCCGTCGCTGGCCAGGACGGAAGGACGAACTTCGGCTTCACGACGGCACGCGCGAGGGTGGCATTCGTCGTCGGAATGACGTCGGTGGCAACCCCGCCGGTTTCGGCCTGTCCACCCCAAAGGAGGACGTCGATCGCGGGCGTCCCGGTGGCATTGGTGCCGCAGGTGTTCCCGGTCGTCGCGCTATCCGCCCCGACGATCCAACTCGCGTTCCCCGTCGTGCTCGTCACGTTCAAACACCGGGTCCACGCCGACGAGGTGAAGACGCACGCCATGCAGGCCCCGCCCGCCCCACGCTCGAGGTACACGGTCCCGCTTCCGCTCGTGCCCTTCGCGAAAGCGCTCCCCGTGTGAGCAACCCCGACGGTGTACGCGCTTTGGAAGAGGAACGAGAACTGCCCAGCGGCCGTCGCCGGGATCTGCACCCTCTCCGCGGTCTTCGTTCCGTCGGGCGCCATCGCGTAGTCGGCGGTGACGACAGGAAGCGCCGCACCGCTGCTCGAGAGCGTCCAGGCGGGGTTGTTGAACTCCGAATTTCGGACGAGCGTATTCGTCGCCGCCTGCGCCGTGTGGACCCCGCCCATAGTGATGCAGGGGCGGCCAGTCGGAAGAATCGAGAGCGCCGAGCCCGTCGTGTCGAGGGGACACGAGACGCCGGTCGTCGCCGTCCAAGTCATCGCGATTCCTGCGTCCCCGTCGCTCGTCACGCCTCGCGGCTGATCGGCGAGCACGGCGTGGGCAATGGCAGCGATGCGCGCCGGCGAGAGCACGGTCTCGGTGTAGAAGGCGCCGAGCAGTTGGTTCGTGGATATGGCGTTGTAGACCGACCCGTTGAAGCCGTGGATGGTGTCCTTGACGGTGGGGTATCCGTCCATCGGAAGAGCCATGGCGCTCGGCGTGCCGACCGTGCCGTCGAGAAACGCGCGCACCGCTGCGCCGTCGTAGGTTCCGCACATGAGGTGAAGGGCAGACGGTGTTCCCGCCGGGGCGGTCGCAGCGACAGCCGTCGTCGCCCCGCTGGTGACGAAGAAAGTCGGAACGAATGTCCCGCTCGTTTCCAACCACCACGACGCGGACCCAGCCGACCGATTCGTGCCATGCGTCACCAGCATGTCGACCGCCGCCGATCCTCCCTGAAGAAGTCCGAGCCAACAGACGGTGATGTTGCTCGAAGGCGTCGAGGTCGCCGCCGTAGCTACGCGCCCGGATGACGTACCGGAGAAGAGCGACGATTTCGTTCTGCCCGACGGCCCATCAGGGATCTGCGTCACGTTCGCAACCGAGGGCGCAGTGGTCTTGATGATGGCGGTAGGGGTCACGCTTCCGGCGGCCATCGTCCCGTCGCCCTGGAGACACCACCAGTTGCCGCTCTTCTCTCCGGCTTGGAGCGTGTCGCAAAGCGGCACCGCGTAGTCGAGCCCGAGCACCGGCGCCCCAGCCCCGGCATCCCTGGCGAATTCGAACCAGGCCCAGACGTAGGGCGAGTCGTAGGCGTACGGGAAGACCGGCCCCTCCGGGGAGGAGGGCACCAAGCTCTGCCCCAGCGTCGCAGCGAGGAGGAGCGCGAGCACGGGCGCCTCAGTAGGCCTGGGTGAAGTGGATGTCCCCGGTGGCCCCCGTCGAGCGGCAGCTCAGACCGCGCCCGGAGCCCGGCACCGAGAGGAGGAGCATGTTGCCCTTGGAGAAGCGCTCGCCGCCGGTGGGGCAGGTGTTCTGCACGCCGCCGTCGAGGACGCCGAAGCACACCCAGACGTCCTCGTCGGTGACGCGCATGAGGTACTGCGCCGGGCCCTCCAGGTCGCTTCGGGTGGCCGCCCCGCCGTCCCCGCCCGCCGTCGGGCAGTCGTCGATTTCCGCCCGCTTGGCGGTGTTGAGCGAGAGGCCGCCGGCCTGGGCGACCGACGGGACGACGGCGATGAGGAAGCCGAGAGCGAGACCGAGGACCAGGGCGTTTCGCATGGGCCCAACTTCCGCCCGGGCGTGGAGCCCCTCCCGCTACTGCAAGTCGAAACTGAGCCCGTCGAGGCTGACCCACCCGTGCCCGCCCGAGCGCCAGCGGACGGTGCCGTCGGTGCGGATGGACACCCACCCGAAGCCCGTGTTGGTGGGCACCGCGTAGTCGAGCTGCGCCTGCGGGCGGTAGGGCAGGGTGGCGATGACCTCGAAGGCCGCCGGCACTCCGGTGCGCGCGACCTGCCCGCGGAACCACACGCGGGTGCGATCGAGCGCCACCTGGCCGGTCTGGAAGCCGTAGCCCACGTCCGCCCAGCTGTTGGAGTACACGAGCGGCTCCCACTTCGGTGCGGCGGAGCTCGCCGACCCGCCGGCGGCGACACCGGGGTTCGACTCGAGCTGGCGCACTCGCCGCTCAAGGTCCGCCAAGGTCGTCACGCCGCGCTCACCGTGCGGATGAGGGCCACCCAGTCGACGGTGACGCCGGCCGCGCCCGTCACGTAGAGGTCGACGCTGGGGCTGGCCACCGTGAAGCTGCAGTCCCAGGCCGCGTTATCCTCGGCGGTGAGGGAGACGGCGGTCGCACCAACCTGGGTGACGACGCCGTCGGTGTTCTTGAAGGTCGCGAGGAGCTTGTAGCCCGCCCCCTGGGTGTTACTGGTGCTTCGGCGCGCGGCGACCGTCACCTCTACGGTGACGGTCTTGTTGGTGCCCGGGGCGACGCTCGCGAAGCGGAGCGGTGTCGCGTTGGTGGTCTGCCCGGTGTAGATGGCCGACGTCTCCGAGGCGAAGGCGTCGAGCTTCGCCTTGTCCGCGGAGCTCATGAAGCCGTTGGCGACGTTGGTCGCCACCGCGTGCTGCGTCGGGTCCGTCTGGGCGCCGTGGTCGTGCCCGTGGTCGGAGCGCGCCAGGGAGGCGGCCGCGCCCTCGGCATTGGCTGTGCCGATGGTGGCGGGGACGCCCGTCGTCACGTCGTGCTTGTGGTCCGCCCGGCTGAACTTCGGCGAGGCGCCCTCGGCAGCGGCGGCCTTGGTGACGTTGACGGGCACGTCGGTCAGGACCGCGTGGCCGTGGTCCGAGCGCGCGAGGGACGTGGCCGCGCCCTCGGCGGCGGCTCCGCCGGCCACCACAGCTCCGGCGGGCGGAGCGGCCGTGGAGACGTCGTGCTTGTGGTCGACCCGCGCGAGCTGGTTCGACACGCCGGCGCCGGCGGCGGCCTTGGTGACCGTGGCGACGGAGCCCGCGGCGCCGTAGTCCGCCGAGACCGAGTCGGCCGCGGCGAGAATGCCGTTGCCGGCGCCGACGTGGAGGGTTGAGCCGCTGAAGCTCAGTCCGTCACCTGCCACCACCGAGCCGACCGCGCCGGCGGACTCGAGGGCCTTCACGCGTCGGTCGAGTTGCTGGTCCCGAAACACCGACTCGTCGTGCATGTGTTCGATGGTGTCGGGGGTGTACGGGCCCTGGGTGGTGAGGTCGATGGGCTGGGTGAGGGGGACGGTGCGCTCGAGGACGAGCGAATCGCCGACGCCGAAGCTCGCCGTGATGAAGATGGAGGCCGCGCCCGCCGCGCCGTCGCCGGTGACCGTGTAGTGCACGCCCTCGGTCCACACCGTCTCGGCGCCGCCCACCGGGGTGTGGCGCACCACCAGCTCGCTGTTGGCCAGGAAGCGGAACGTGACGGGGAAGGGCCCCGGGCCGTTCATGACGTAGGCGACGCTGCTGGTTTCCGAGGGGACCATGGGCGCAGGGTGCGCCCGGGGGTGGAGCACCTCCCTTCGCCGGTTGGAGACCGCGAGCTACAGGCCGACGCGCTCGAGGAAGTGCACGCAGATCCCCGCCGGCGTCGTCGAGTAGATGATCGCCCAGGTTGCTCCGGGACAGACGTGCACCTTGCCGTCCGGCGCGTACATCTTCGACATCTCGTCGTCGGCGCCGCCGCTCTCGATGCGACGAATGTTGTCGTTGATCTCGTCCTTCAAGCGCTGCTTGTGACGAGAGCGTTCCATGAAGGCGCGAAGGCACCTCAGGAACTCCTGTGAGAACGACGTGGCCATGCTCACCCGAGGAGTTGGTGCACTTCCTCGGTGTAGCTGGGCGCGAACTTGTGTCCGGCCTTCATGCGCTCAACCCCCGAGAGTGCAACGCGGAGCTCAACCAGCACATGAAGGGGCAGCTCCGCCTCCGCCTTCTTTGCGGGGCCGAAGCCCAGATCGACCGCATGAGGGACGTCCTCAAGCTTCATGGTGACGCCGTCGTCGCGCTTCACCAGCACGCCGTACGCCTCGGCCATCGCTTTCTTGCCAGTCCAGAGAGCTCGCTTCGACGCGCTTTTCTCGACCGCCGCCATCGCCTGGGGAAAGTACTTCTCCATCGTCGGTCGGAACGCCTTCACCACCTCACGGCCTTCGAACGACGCGCCACGGGAACCCAGTAGGCGGTTCTCTCGAAGCAGCTTCTCGTCGGCCGCGAGCGTAGGGCTGTAGGGACCGTAGTGGTATCGGAAGTACTCGAAGTGCGGAGTCCCGATGCCGACGGAGGACAGCGCAAGCTTCGCCTGGAAGATGATCTTCTGGAAGAGCACGGAGCCCAGCGAACCGCCCTTTCGATACACCACGTCCGCCGCGTAGAGCGCGAGGTAGCGATCGACGGACACCTGCCCGGCGGTTCGTCCGTCTGGTTTCAGGGTGAGCATGGTGGGTCCCTTGGGTAACGGCCGTTGCATAGTGTCGTACCCCCGAGCTCGGTTTCAAGTTCCATGCTGAAGCACTGAAAATCATTCAACGAAATCTCGTTGACTGCCGGACGGCCGTCTGACGGAACCACGCGCAAGGTGGGTGTCCCTCGCCCCGTGTAGCGCACGACGTGCGCGTTGGGTCCCGACCAGGATGCCCGTGCGGGCTGGTTCTGCGGCTTCTCGCCGTAGACGACGCCCGACGCGGCCGCGGGCAGGCCGTGCCGGCTCTGCTGGTGGTCGTGTCATGGATGTCGAGCAGCACTCAATCGACCAATGCTCGGGTTCTGAGCGACTACCGCGGGAACCAGTCGATCGCCGTCGCCGGCTTGTCCTTCTTCTCGCCGTACACCGCACCCGAGAGCGCCGCGGGCACCGAGGGCACCTCGATGTCGCCTGAGGCCGCGCCCACGACGTACGGCAGGTTCTTGGTGAGCGGCGCCTGAGGCACGGGCGCGAGGGCCCCGGCGGCGTGCACCGCACCCTTGAGGCGCTCTCCGGCGGTCTTGTCCTCGTCCATCACCGCCTCGAGCCCCCTGAAGACGCTGTCCACCATGCTCGAGACGATGCCGGCCCGGGGGTTCGCCTGCTTGTGGAGAACGCGCGCCTCGGTGAGCGCCGCGACGTCGCCGCCGAAGGGAACCCACGTGAGCGGCGCCAGCGCAGCCTTGCGCAGGAGCCAGTTCCTCCACTTGCGCAGCTCGGAGTCGGGCTCGTCCTTGTCCTTGTCGCCGTCCTCCGGGCCCCGGCCGCTGAAGAGTTCGGAGAGCACATTGACCGCGACGATGAGGCCCAGGGTCGCCCCGGAGGCCTTCGCCACCAGGGCGGCGCGATCTCCCGCGCCGGAGCTCGCCCACAGTTTCGAGCCGACGAGGGGCTGCCAGATGCGGTGGGCGGCGCCGTAGACCTGCGAGAAGTACGAGTAGAACATCGTCGACACCCCGACGAAGCCCTTGTCGCGCAGCACCCCGGGACGCTCGGTGTTGCTGGTGGCGGGGAAGACCTTGGTCACCACGTCGTCGGCGAAGAGGACGGCGTCCGTCTCGCCCTTCCCCTCGGCGAGGGCCTGGCGGTAGGCGCCCACCCACACCGGCGTGGACACCACCTTCGAGACCGTCTCCATGAACCAGAAGGCGTGCTCCGACACCCAGGACAGCTTCGAGCGGGTGAAGAGGGCGCTCCGCGTCAGCTGCTTGACGTCGTCGCGGAACCGCCGGGAGAGCTCGTCGCGCATCGTGCGCATGGCCCCGCTCTTCTCGTTCACCCACGTGTACGTCTCCAGGGGCGCGCCCAAGGCCTCGGCGACGCCGGCGGCCAGGTGCATCGTCGCGAGCTTCGACATGAAGGGCGCCGCAGGGAGGTTGCCGAAGTCGCCCAGCGCCGTGGCCGCGTTCCACCCCAGGTAGGAGACCGGGAGCACCGAGCGGAAGTAGCGGATCGCCCCCATCAGCTTGGCCGCGTGCACCGTCTCCACGCCGTGGAGGGTGCCGTTGTTCTTTGCCCACTCGAGCCACTGTTTGGCCTTGTCGTTGCCCAGCTTCCGGCGCAGCACCTCCTGGATTGCGGGCGAGAGGATGAGGCTGCCGGTGCTCTTCACTACCTCGCGCCAGGCCGCATCGTGGGCCACCTGCACCAGGTGGCGGTAGATGATGGCCGGCTCGAGGCTGACGACGTCCGAGAACTCCTCGGCGCGCGCCTTCGTGTGCGAGTGGGGCGTGCCTGGGCGGGTGAAGCTCGGGTCCATCAGCTGCGCCAGCGCGTCCCCCTCCTGCAGCCGCCCGACGTGGGACACCTGGGACTCATAGGCCACGGGCGCGTAGCCGCCGGCGAGGCGGCCGTTCTTGTAGCGCTGGGCCACGGGCTCGATGGCCTCCGGGCGCACACCGCTGTCGCGCTCTTCCGCGTCGAAGGCCACCTCCTTGAGGCTCTCGTTCGCGTCCCAGATGGACTGGATGAAGGCGAGCTCCTCGGCGGTGAGGAGGTCCATCGCCGCCCGCACCTCGGGCAGGGTGATGTGTCGCCCCTCGGTGAGGCGGTAGAGGTTGCTCCGGTTCCCGGTGTGGAGCCCCATCATCAGGAGCTCGAAGCGGCGCGAGGGCGGGGCGAAGTCCGTCCGATGCCCGGGGAAGAGCTTCCGGCCGTCCACCTTCTCCATCATCCGGGCGCGCACCTTGGCGGGCATCGCCTCGAAGGCGTCGAGGATGGGCTTGACGGCCTTCTTGAGGAGGTCGGCCTCGTAGTGGGCGGCCTTCCGCGTCGGCTCGACGAAGACCTTGAACCACATGGAGTCGGTCCGCTCGCCGGCGATGTCGTCCACCATCCTCGGAATGGAGATGAGCTCCCCGTCGAAGGCGCTCGCGAAGTCGCCCGCGCTGCGCTTCGTCTCCCGGGCGGAGAGCGTCATGGGCGATAGCCCATCCTTCCGCGGGCCCTCGTCGGCCTCGCGGAGCAGCTCGCTGATGACGAAGTCGCGCTCGGCGCGCTTCTCCGCGACGATGACCTCGTTCCGGTTCCGAACGGCGGCGCGGAGGGCCTTGAGGGCGTCGTGGACCTGCTGCATCTCCCCGAAGCGCAGCTCCTGCCAGGCGCCCAGGGCGTTCCGCGTCACCGCCTCCCGCACGAAGTCCAGCCACTCCCCGGTGGAGTCGGCGTCGTTGGCGAGCTGCTTCTGGAGCTCGTCGAAGTCGACGGTGATGTCGGCGTCGGGCTCCTTGAATCCGAGCAGGGCGAGGAGGAGATCGATGGAGTCGCGGAAGAGCGGCGAGGCCTTCGAGGCAAGGAGAGCGGCCTTCTCGGTGGCCATGTCCTCGCCCAGCTTCACGAAGCGCTGGCGCTCCTTCACCGCGGCCAGCATCTCCCGGTAGAGGACGGTGGCGTACATCTGCTGCCGGCCGAACTCGATGGCGCCGGCGTAGTCGCCGCGCGCCACCGCCCGCGCCTTGTTGATGGCCGCCTGGCGCTCGCGCTTGAGGATGGAGCCGGGGCGCAGGTAGCGCAGGCGCTTCTCCTTCACCACCAGCTCCGCCTGCGCCTTCATGGTGGCGGTGTCGTAGGTGACGCGCGGGGCGCGCCCCTCCGTCCGCGCGCGGAGGGCCTCCAGGATGCCCAGCTCGCGGAGGAGCCCCTGCTCGAACTCGCTCCCCGTAAGCCCCTCGGCGATGAGCTGCCGCATGTGGGCCCTGTCGCGCAGGCCATCGGGGTGGAGGGCCTCCATCATCGCGTCGGCCTGGCGGGTGCTCCACGACTCCTTGGAGGGGAGATCCGCCACCGCCTCGAGCATCTCCTGGCCCGTCTCGAAGCCGGCCAGGCGAGCGATGTCATCCGGGGACTCGCCCACCTCGGCGGTGGGGAACAGCGCCGCGCGCTCCTCGCCCACCAGGTCGACGACGGCCTGCCTGTCGAGGAGCGCGGGCGGGGTGGTGACGCCGTTCTCGGTGGTGCCCTGCAGCAGGCGCTGCGCGCGGCGGCCAGGGAGCTCCTCGAAGCGCTCCTCGGCGAGGCGCAGCTGCTCGTCCCGGGCCTTCTTCCACCAGGGCTCCTGGGCGCGCAGCATGGACTTCAGGACGGACACCTCGGCGCCGCGGGCGGCCTCGAGCTCGCGCTCGACGCGCTGGGCGAGGTAGTCCTCCCACTCCTTCTCCGACATGCCGGCCTCTTCGGCGCTGCCGAAGGCGTCGGGGCCCCGCTTCTGGCGGAAGGCGTCGACTTCGGCGTCGGTGGCGAGGAGGCGGGCGAAGACGTCGGCCAGCTTCGGGGGCACCAGCTCGCCGTCCCCGGCGACGGCCCGGTAGGCCTTCACCAGGAAGGCGCGCATGGCCGCGAAGGCTCGGGCGAGGCCCTGGCTCGGTGCCCGACCCTGCCACAGCCACTTCTCGAAGCCCTCGGCGAAGGCCTCGTGGTGCTCCGTCTGGAAGGCCTCGTCCTTCGCCACGCCCAGGGCCTCGCGCGCCGCGGCGAGGTGGCGCTGCACCGACTGGGGCGCGTCCGGGCGCTTGGCGAGCTGCTCGAGCAGGTGGAGGAAGACGTGCGCCGACTCGTGCACCAGGGTGGAGAAGTCCGCGTCCGCGTTCAGCATGATGCGGTACACCGGCTCCAGCTCCTTCGGGCTGGGCATGTCGGTGTAGCCGCGGGGGACGTTGTCGCCGGGGGCGTAGACCTTCGTGATCGGGACGGTGAGGCCGAAGTGCTTCTCGAGGACCGTGCGAACCTCAGCGACCTTCGGGCCGGTGGGCTCGGCGCCCTTGCCTTCGAGGAAGTCGAGGTACTCGGTGAACGACTGCCGGGCTTCCGGATCGAACTTGGCGACCTGCTCGCGCGCAGCGGCGATCGCCGCTACTTGCGGAACAGCGCGTTCGCCTCCTCCGTGAACGCCTTGGCCTGCTCCTCCGACATCGGCTTGGGCTCCGCCGCCTTCCGTCGCTCGAGCTCCGCCTGCCAGTCCGCCTCGTCCTTCGCCGCCTGGGCCTGAATCTCCGGCGACGGCTCCCAGGGCTTCACGTCC
>JBBIOE010000187.1:0-16409 GCA_037443525.1 Archangiaceae bacterium
GCTCCTCCTTCCTGGTGGACGGCATTCGGAACTTCATTCGCAGAAACCCCCGGCTGTTCCGGCGCCACGGGGGGCAGGCCGAGTGAGGCCGGGGCTGGCGCCGGCCGGCTCAGCCCCTGTTTGCCCCAGTGGGGACCCTGAGGTATTCGGTTCGCCATGGACGCCTCGGTCACGCCCGCGCCGACGAGCGTCCCAGCTCCGGCCTGGTCGCCGCGGGACCTGGTGGCGATGCTGGCCCTGGCCGTGGGGGTGTTCCTCGCCGGCGCCGCCTCGACCCGTCCGCACGCCGATCTCGAGCGCTCCTTCCACGTCGAGCTGTCGCGGCGCGTGGCGGAGGTCGCCTTCGTGCGCGAGCTGCCGCAGCTCACCGACACGTCCTGGTCGAGCGCGTTCGTGGACACCGAGTTCCTGTTTCACGTCGCGACGGCGCTGGCCTTCGCGCTCGGCCAGGCCACGGGCGTGGTGTGGCTCTGCCGGGGCCTCGGCGCCCTCGTGCTGTGCCTCTCCTTCGCCGGCGCGAGGCGATGGCTCTCGCCGCTCGCCGCCTTCGCCGTGGTGGTCGCCACGGCCGCCTCGTGCGAGGACTTCCTCTCTCGACTGGAGAGCGTGCGCGGGTCGCTCGTCGCGCAGGCGTTGATGGTCGGGCTGATCATCGCCCTGCTCCGGCGTAGCGAGCGGGCGGCGGGGGTGCTGTGCGCGCTGGCGGCCCTCGCCTCCCATGCGCTCTACCTGCCACTGCTCGTGCTGGTCCTCTTCGCGCTCGTCCACGGGAAGCAGGTCCTCCGGACCCGCCGCGTCCTGGGCTGGGCCCTGGGGGGCCTGGCGTTGGGGTTGTTGGTGAACCCGTACTTCCCCGACAGCCTCTCGCTCGCCGCGCGGCTCATCGGCGCGGAGCTGAAGGCCGATGGCCCGGAGCTCGCGACCCTGACCACGCGGGAGTTCGTCACGCACTACGCCGGCCCGCTGCTGGTGCTCTCGGCGTCGACGCTCGCGGTCTTTGCGCGGCCGACGCCGGTCTTCGACGCGGTGCCGGCGCGGTTCGTGTTCGCGGTGGCCTTCGCGCTCTGGAGCCTGTCGGCCTGGACCCCCAGCGTCATCGCCTCTCTCCTGCCGGCGACCGTCTTCGCGGCGGCGGTGGCCTTCGAGGGGCTGTCTCTCGGGCTGCTGCTGCCGGGCGGGCTGGTCGTCGTGCTCACTCGGGCGCCGTTCTCCGCCGCGCTCCTTCATCCCGCACCGACCGCGGGCGTCCCATGGGAGCGGCAGGCCGAGGCCATTCCCCGCGAGGCCGGCGGGCACAAGGTCCTCAACTGCACCACCGAGCTCGGCACCTTCCTGTTCGGCGCGCGGCCGGACCTGGGCGTCGTCGACGCGCTCGACCCGGCCATGCTGGCGCGCGAGCGCCCGGACCTGGCGACGCGGCGCACCCGGCTGTGCGGCGACGAGGTCGTCGATGCCGCGGGCGTGGTGGGCTCCTTTCGCGCCGACTACGTCATCACCCGCTCCGCCGGGCAGACCGCGGCCTTCGAGCACTCGACGGACTTCGAGCGGCTGACGTCGAAGCCCGCCCGGGGGGAGGACGACCTCATCGTCTACCGCCTGGCGCCGAGCGCGCACGCGGTGCGCACCTTCTCGACGGCGGGTGGCCCGCGCGTGGCCGGCCCATCGAGTGGCTCGGTCGCCGTCGGCGACGCGCCCGCTGGGGGCTGCGTGAGCGCCGACGTGCCGGCGGGGGAGCTCGCCGCGCACCTGGGCGCCGACGTGGCGCTGATCGGCGGCGGCCCGCGGGTCCGCCTGCTCGTCGATGGCGCGCCCGTCTTCGACTCCGGTCTCGAATACGCGCTGCCGCGCCGCCACCGCCTGTGGGTGAGGCTGCCCGGGCCGCTGACGGGGGGCAGCGCCGTCCGGCTCGAGCTGTGCGGGGCGCACGCCACCGCCGCCCTCGAGCTGTGGAAGGCGGACGAGGTGCGAGCCTTCTGCCGGGCGCGCCAAGAGCCCTTCCCATCGGGCGACGGGGAGCATGGCGACTCGGCGACCATGCCCTGCGTGGTGCCGTGGGCCGCGCGCGCGGCGCCCTGACGGGGCGCCCCGGATCATTTGCGCCCTCTCGGGCCCTACGCTAATCGGCGCGGGTGAACGCCTCCGGTCCGCCTGCGCCGACGAGCGTCCCCCGGCGGCAGTGGTCTCGATGGGACCTCGCCGCGCTGGTGGCGATCACCTCTGGGCTCTTCGCCATGAGCGCGGTCAGCCCGGCGCCGCTGGTGGACCCCGACCGCTACTTCCACTTCGAGCTCTCGCGACGGATGCTCGAGGTCGGCCTGGTGCGGGACCTTCCGCAGGTGTCCGACACCGCGTGGGCCCGCCACTTCGTGGACAAGGAGCTCTTGTTCCACGTCTTCACCGCCCTGGCCTACGCCGTCGCGGGGCCGACGGCCGTCGTCTGGTTTTGCCACGGCCTGGCGGCCCTGCTGGTCTGCCTGTGCTACCTGGGCGCGCGCTTCTGGCTCAGGCCGGCGCCGGCGTTCGCGCTCGTCTTCGCGGTCGTCTTCTCGTGCGAGGACCCCGTCTTCCGGCTGGTGCTCGTGCGCGCGTACCTCCTCGCGCAGCTGTTGGTGGTCGGCCTGATCCTGGCCCTCGTGCAGCGCCGGGAGCGGGTAGTGGGCGCGATGACGCTGCTGTACGCGCTCGCCTACCACGCGCTCTACGTGCCGGGCATCGTGGTGGCGGTGTTCTCGCTCGCGCACGGCCGCCGCCTCTGGGACACCCGGCGCCTCGTCGCCTGGGCGGGGGGAGGCCTCGCGCTGGGCCTGCTCGTCAACCCGTACTTCCCCGACACGCTGCTGCTCAGCGCCAAGATCGCCCGAATCGCGGTGGACGCCAACTCGGCAGGGTACGGAGAGGAGCTGTTCACCAAGCCGACGCACGAGTTCCTCACCCGGTACGGCGGCCCGCTCATGGTGCTCGGCGCGGCGACCCTCGCGCTCCTGGCGAGCTCGACGAAGGTCCGCCAGTCGGTGCACGCCCGCTTCCTCTTCGGGGTGGCCTTCGTGTTCTGGGGGCTGTCGACCTGGTCTCCGCGGGCGCTGGAGTACGCGCTGCCCGTGACGATCTTCGCGGCGGCGCTGATCTCCGAGGGGTTGCCGCTGCGGCTGGTGCTCTCCACCGCGCTGGCCATCATCGTCGCGCAGGTGCCGGCGTACCGCGGCGCGCTGCTCACGACGCCTCCCGAGTTCCAGGCGCTGCGCGCGCGGCTCTCGCGGGGGGTGGAGGCGATTCCCCACGATGGCCGTCCGCACAAGGTCTTCCACTGCAGCTTCGACACCGGCACGCTGCTGTTCGGAGCACGGCCGGACCTGCGCGTCGTCGACGTGCTCGACCCGACCTTTCTCACCCTCGACGCCCCCAAGCTCGCGCAGCTGCGGCGGCTCGTCTGCGCGAACGAGGTCGCGGACCCGGCGGCGGTCGTCGGAGACGACTTCGGCGCGGACCTCGTGGCGGTGCGCTTCCCCGAGCAGCTCGACGCCTTCGAGAGCGCGACCGACTTCGTCCGGCTCGCGCCGGGCGCCGTGACCCTCGAGCAGGGCCTCTTCGTCTACCGCCGAGTCGAGAACCCCCACGTGGTGCGGGCCTACTCGACGCCTTCGGGGGTCCGGGAGACGACGCGCGCGGGCGGCTCGGTGGCCGCCGGCGAGCTCCAGGCCGGCGGCTGCGTGAGCGCCGACGTCCCGGTGGAGCAGGTGGCCGCGCACCAGGGCGCCGACGTCGCCCTCATCGGCGGTGGGCCGCGGGTGCGCCTCCTCGTCGACGGCACGGCGGTCTTCGACTCCGGCATCGAGTACGAGCTGCCGCGACGCCACCGCACGTGGGTCCGGCTTCCCGCGCCGCTGCGGGCGACCAGCGCGGTGCGGGTGGAGCTGTGCGCCGGTCGCGCAGGGGCGCAGGCGGTCGCGGCGCTCGAGCTGTGGAAGGCAGAGGAGGTGCGGGCCTTCTGCCGAGCTCGCGGGCAGGCCATCTCCGAGGTCCGGGCGCAGTGGCGCGACGCCACCGCCAACGCCTGCGTGGCGCCGTGGGCCACCCCGAGCGTGCTCCCGCCGTCCCCCCGTGGTGACGCCGGGGAGTCGTCCTCGGGCCGCGACGGTGGCGCGTAACCTCGAATGCCCGAGCCGTTCTTCACCGTCGGGCACTCCACCCGCTCCGTCGTCGAGCTGGTCGGGGTGCTCGTGCCCAACGAGATCGCCGTGGTGGTCGACGTGCGCACGGTGCCGCGCTCGCGCACCAACCCGCAGTTCAACGCCGACCGGCTCTCGCGCGCGCTGGCCCGGCGCGGCCTCGGGTACGAGCACCTCGCCGCCCTCGGGGGCCTGCGCCAGCGGAGCCCCGACGTGCCGGCGGGCGTGAACGGCTTCTGGGAGAGCGCGAGCTTCCACGCCTACGCCGACTACGCGCTGAGCGACGCGTTTCGCCTGGGGCTCGAGCGCCTGCGCTCCATCGGTCGAGCGCGGCGCAGCGCCATCATGTGCGCGGAGGCCGTCTGGTGGCGCTGTCACCGCCGCATCATCACCGACTACCTGTTGGCCGCGGGCGCGGACGTCTTCCACCTCGTGTCGAGCGACGTGCCCGAGCCCGCGAGCCTCACGCCCGCGGCTCGACCGGGGCCGGGTGGAGCCATCGTCTATCCGGCGCGCGCCCGACGCCGAACGTCTGGGGCACGGGCGAAGGGGCAGCCTCGATGAGCGCCGCCCGCCGGCCCGCGGTGCCTGGCGCCTTCCGGCGAGGTCGCGTGCCGGGCCACCCCCGCGTAGAGTCCGGCCTTGCTCTCTTATCGAACCGGCGCTCGGCGGACCCACTGCTGACCTCCCGCAGGCCTGCGGTCCGAAAGCGGTCCTCCTCCATCACCTCGCGCTCCGTCTGGGTGGAGTTGGACCTCGGCCTGAGCTTCCAGATGCTGGAGGTGCTCGAGCAGCCGAGGCCCTGCCACTGGGCGCGCATCTGGCCCGCGTCGATCGCGATGAGCCGCTGGCTGTTGGCGCAGGCGCCAGGGAGCCTGCCCACGCACGCCACCGAGCTGGGCTGCGGCATGGGCCTGGTCAGCCTCACCCTGGCGCACCTGGGCGTCATCACCGAGGGCACCGATCGAGAGCCGCTGGCCCTCACCTACGCCACCGAGAACGCGGCGCGAAACGGGGTGGGGGGCTTCACCGCCAGCCACCTCGAGTGGAGCGAGCCCTCGGGCGCCAGCACCATGCTCGTCGCTGCCTCGGACGTCGTCTACGAGCTTCAGGCCCCGGAGCTGATCTTCTCCCTGCTCGAGGACGGCGGCCTGCTCGGGCGCGGCGGGCGGTTCCTCCTCAGCGTCCCCAAGGCGCGCACCCTCTTGGCCGACGAGCTGGTCTCCCTCTTGCGCGCGCACGGCTACGCGCACGCCGTCGAGGAGTGGCAGGTGGACTGGGCCGGCACGCTCGAGCCCATCAACCTGCACGTGCTCACGAGGCCGAGCTCGCCGCGGCGCTACTCGCGCACGAAGTAGCTGGGGTTCTTCCGCGTGGCGGTGATGGGGCCCCACTCGAAGGTCTTCCGGCCGGCCTGCGCGATGCCGGGCACCCCCGGGGCGTACTCGCCGATCACCGCGGCGACGTGACCGGGCGCTTTCCCGTCCGGGCGGCCGGGTTGGTTGCGGCTGTTGTACCAGGCGGCGCAGACCAGCTTGCCGTTCTTGGCGGCGCGCATCGCCTCGTCGGCGCTCACCCGCCTGAAGCCGCTGCCCGGGGCGGACATCTTCTTGTACATCTGGTTGGCGATGAGCCCGCTGAACCCGCCGTAGCCCATCTTCTTCGCGTAGGCGTTGAAGGCCTGGTTGCAGAAGGTGGTGTGGCCGCGCGCGTGGAAGCGCTGAATGTCGATGCTCCTGACCGCCCGGGCCAGCGTCGGGTTCGCGCCCGCGGCGGGCCTGCGCTGCGCCGCCCTCGGGGTGGTGGTCCGCGTGACGTGGGGGCGGCGAGCGGCGGTGCGAGTGACGGTCATGGTGTTTGGGTTCCTTCGAGGAACTGCGGGAGCGGTTGCGGGCGAGGCCTCAGCGCAGGAGGCGTTTGAAGGCGCTGGACTTCACCTTGGGGAGGTCGGGCGCGGAGCGGGCGCGATCGGGTTGCGGCAAGGTGACCGGCGCCTCGCCGCCGAAGTCGTCGCCCTCGCGCTCCTCGGTGGAGTCGGCGTTCCCCTCGACGCTCGGGTCGCCGGCGGGCAGCTCATCGGCGAAGTCCTCCTCTTCGTCGGCGGAGTCGTCCGGGTCGTAGTGCAAGAGCTCGACGACCTCCTCCTCGGAATCGGGCTCGGGGGTGGGTCGACGGGCGGTCACGGGCCGAGCCTAGTCGCACCCCCTGGGCTCGTGGCCAGGGGCACGCGCGCGGGGCAGTTGGTCCGCGCGGGCATCAGGTGGAGATGAATGGCGTCCGCGCTCCAGCGGGCGGCGCGGCCGGGCGCAGCTTGAGTCGCTTGAGGGCCTCGAACCACAGCAAGCAGAGCAGGGCGGTCGCCGCGCCGAGCGCCAAATCGCTCGGGTGGACCGGGGCGAAGTGGAAGAGGTCTCGCGCGAAGGGCACCAGAAGCACCACCGCGAGGAGCGCCGCGGTGCCGCCCACCACCCAGCCGAACGCGGCGTTGGGCACCCGGAGCATGGTGACGAGCAGCCGGGTCCACGAGCGGTTGATGGTGATGAGCGCGAGGAAGGCGATCACCAGCGTGGCGAAGACGAGCGCGCGCACCGAGTCGGGCTCGTGGCCCTGGCGCGCCAGGAGCAGGGCGGTCACGCACACGGCCAGCACGCTCAGCCCCTGCAAGAGCGACAGCGCGACGGTGCGGAACGAGTAGAGCCGCTCCTCGGGGTTCCGGGGCGGCCTTCGCATCACGTCGGCCTCTTCCTCCTCGGCCTCGAAGATGAGGGTGCAGGCCGGGTCGATGATCAGCTCGAGGAAGGCGATGTGCACCGGCAGGAGGATCAGCGGCCAGCCGGCGAAGAACACCGGGAGCATCGAGAGCCCGACGATCGGCACGTGCACCGCCAGCACGAAGGCGATCGCCTTCTTGATGTTGTCGAAGATGCGGCGGCCGAGGCGGACGGCGTCGACGATGGAGGAGAAGTCGTCGTCGAGCAGCACCAGCGCGGCCGACTCGCGCGCCACGTCGGTGCCGCGGCCGCCCATCGCGATGCCGATGTGCGCGGCCTTGAGCGCGGGCGCGTCGTTCACGCCGTCTCCGGTCATCGCCACCACCTCGTGGTTCGCCTTGAGCGCGTTGACGATGCGGAGCTTCTGCTCGGGCACGACGCGCGCGAACACCTCCACCGTGCCGATGCGCCGCTGGAGCTCCTCGTCGGAGAGCGCTCGGAGCTCGGGGCCGGCGATCATCGCGTCGGGGTTCGGTAGCCCCGCCTGGCGCGCGATGCTCTGGGCGGTCGCCGGGTAGTCACCGGTGATCATCACCACCCGGATGCCGGCGGTCCGGCACTCGGCCACGGCCGCGGGCACCGTGGGCCGCAGGGGGTCTTCGAAGCCGAGGAGCCCGATGAGCTCGAGCGGCAGCGCGCGCTGCTGGTCGGGGAGCACCGTGAGGGGCGCCTTCCCCCGCGCGACGCCCAAGACCCGCAAGCCCCGGCCGGCGAGCGACCGGGCTTCCTCCACCAAGGCGGAGCGCTGGTCCGCGCCGAGCCCACAGAGCGCGACGATCGCCTCCGGCGAGCCCTTGGAGGCGATCACCAGCTCGCCGCTTCCCGTCCGCCAGGCGTGGCTGACCACGTGCAGCTCCGGCGTGAGCGGGTACTCCTTGGCGAAGGTCCACTCGGGGTGCAGGTGCTCGGTGTCGCCGAGCAGGCGGTCACCGGTCTGGCGCAGGGCCCGCTCCATGGGGTCGAAGGGGTCGGGCTTGCTGGCCAGCACCGCGTTCTCGAGGAGGCCGTGGACGTCCTCCGGCAGCGGCGTGGCGAGCGAGGAGAGATCGACGGTGTTCCCGAGCACCGACAGCGCCCGCAGGGTCATCTGGTTCTGGGTGAGCGTGCCGGTCTTGTCGACGCACAGCACGGTGGTGGCCCCCAGCGTCTCGATGGCCGGCATGCGGCGGGTGAGCACGTCGCTCTTGGAGATGCGCCAGGCGCCCAGCGCGAGGAACACGGTGAGCACGACCGGGAACTCCTCGGGGAGCACGGACATCGCCATCGCGATGCCGGCCAGCGCGCCCTCCTTCCAGGCCTGGGCGCCGCCGCCGCGGGTGAGGGCGTACGCGACGATGACCACGGCGCAGGCGGCCACGCCGGCGGCGGCGAGCACGCGGACCAGCCGCCGCGTCTCCTTCTGCAGGAGGGTCGACTCCTGCTCGACGTGCTCGAGCGCCTTGCCGATCTTCCCCAGCTCCGAGCGCGCGCCGGTGGCGAGGACCTCGGCGATGCCCTGGCCCGCCGTCACCACCGTCCCGGAGAACACCGAGGGCAGGTCATCGCCGCCCGGAGAATCGAGCTTCGAGGCCGAAGGCGACGGCGTCTTGCGCACCGGCACCGACTCTCCGGTCAGCGCCGACTCGTCGGTGGAGAGGTTGATGGCCCGGCGCAAGAGCGCGTCGGCCGGCACGCGATCGCCCTCCACCAGGACGAGCACGTCACCGCGCACCACCTCGCGGCCGGCGATGCGCCGGTGGGCGCCGTCGCGGATGACGAGCGCGCGGGGGCTCGACAGATCGCGCAAGGCCTCCAGGGCCCGCTCGGTGCGCCGCTCCTGGACGATGGTGATGGCCATCACGATGACCACCGAGCCGAGGAGCACCCCGGCGTCGCCGGGCTCGCCCATCACGACGTACAAGGCGCCGGCGGCCACCAGCATGAGGAACATCGGCTCGCGCAGGACCTCGAGCGCGATGGCGAACAGGCCGCGCTTCTTCTCGGTGGGCAGCTCGTTGGGCCCCTCCCCGGCGAGCCGCGCGCGGGCTTCGGCCTCGGTCAGTCCGGCAAGCCCCCGGAGATCGAGCACCGACACGCCGCCGGGCGCGGGCGATCGTGCTGAGGAATCGGTCGGAGCAGACATGTCCCGGCACCTTCCGCTGTGGCCACGGCCGAATCGGCTCGAGCCGGGGCGCTCGTGCATCGACGCAAGGTCTCTCGCCGTACAAGAACGGGGCCGAGCGGTGGCCAGCGGCGTCCGGGGTCCGCCGCGCAAGGCGTGCGTGGCCGCGGGCGGGCCGCAGAAGGTTCGTGGAGCGCCAGGGTCCTTCCGGCTCGCCCATGAAGGGCCTCCGCTCCTGACGAAGCGCGGGCAGCCGGGATCAGTAGGGCGAGACGTAGGTGAACAGCGGCAGCCCGGGGGAGGCGGCGGAGTACTCGGAGATCTTGAAGCCGGTCGCGACCTGCTCGACGGTCGCGTACCCGTAGACGGCCACCTGCCCGGGGTTGAGCTGCTGCTGTGCCCCGCCGATGCCGACCACCACCTCGTCGAACGGGAACGGGTTGTAGGCGGAGTGGCGCTTGAAGAGCTCGAAGGTGTGGGTGTGGCCGACGAGCAGCAGGTTCGGCGGGTGCGCGCTCAAGAGCGGATCGACGTCGGCGATGCACGGCGCCGTCGCGTCGGCGTTGGTGGACTCGTGCCGCGCCACGAAGGTGTAGGTCGTGGACACGGCGAGCTGGCTCTGGAGCCAGCTGAGCTGCGCCGCGTCCCACGCATTGCAGGAGATGACGATGAGCTTCGCCGTCCACGGGTAGCCCGGCTGCGACGAGGTGAAGGTGACCGTGTAGTAGGTCTTCGTTCTCCCCGACGGCTGCACCATCACCTGCTGGTAGGCGGTGGTGTTCGCGGTGGTGCGGCCGGCGCAGTTGCCCTTGGTGGAGCCATCGCACTCGTGGTTCCCCATCACGGGGAAGAGCGGCCCGCCGGTGAAGGCCGCCGAGGCGTTCTTGTACAGGTTGAGCTGCTGCGAGGCGGTGGCGCTGGTGGTGCTCGCGAACATGAAGTCGCCCGTCGCCACCACGAACTGCGGTCGCGGCGACATCGCCTGAATGTCCGAGTAGATGCTCTGCACCAGCGGCGTCGGGTAGTTGGCGACGTCGTTGATGGTGTCGGGCCGGGTGTCGCCGGTGAGGGCGAAGAAGAGGCGTGACACCGAGCCGCCGCTCGCCCCCACGGAGCCGCTGATGGGCGGAAGAGGCGTGCCCGCGTCGGGCGGCGGGGGCGGCGTGCCGCCGTCGCGCCCCACGCTCACGCAGCGCCCGTTGGCGTAGTTGCAGACCTGGCCGGCTCCGCACGAGCCGCAGCCCGCGCCGGTGCAGGCGCCGTTCTCCGGCACGCAGGCCTGGGTGCGCGAGCCGTCGAGCGCGTCGACCGTCGCGCACACGCGTCCCGTGCCGCAGCCCGCGGCCGGGCAGGTGGTGGCGCAGCGGTCGCTGCCGCCCACCTGCACGCAGACGCCGCCGGTGGCGCAGTCGGCGTTCTCGAGGCACGAGCCACAGAACCCAGCCCCGGCGTCCACCGCGCCTCCGCCCTGTCCGGCCCCGGAGCCGCCGCCGCTCGCTCCGCCTGCGCCGCCGCCCCCGCCAGTGCCGGTGCCGGGATCGGGGGGCGCGGAGCACGCCGCGAGCGCCAGGAGCACGCACGGCACCACGAGGAGCGAGGACGAGCGCATCGGGTCTTCCTAGAGGCGGATGGAGCGGGAGACCGGGCCCTCCTTCTTCGCCGTCCCCGAGACGCTGACGTAGTCGCCGACCTTGGGAACCACCGCGGTCGAGGTCGACGTCTTGCCCTTGCTCACCGTGAGGCCGCTCGCCGGGCCGCCCTGCGGGTCCTCCATGGTGAAGCCGAAGCTGGTGGTCGACGACCAGGCCGCGATGACCACGCCGTGGATGTTGCTCACCTGCTGCCCGTCGGGGAAGGAGGCGAGGAGGGTGGCGATGTCGGTCGAGGCGGTGGGCGTGGAGCCGGTGCTGGTGCCCGAGCTGCCCAGATCGCCACACCTGGTCGGCGCCACCACGAAGGTGTCCGTCTTGGCGGTGGCGTCGTAGTTGTCGACCCACACGCCGGTGATGGCCGTGTAGGCGGTGCCGTCCGTGGGCGGGAGCGTGCAGCCGGGCTTGGTGCCGAGGAAGCCGAAGGTGTCCACGATGACGGCGTGGCCCGAGGTGTCCTTGGCGTTGAACCCGTCGCAGTAGACCTTGCCGGTGCTGGAGGTGTGCGGCAGCGGGCACGGGGTGGTGCTCGAGGTGGTGGCGACGGCGAGCGTCACCAGCTCGTTCACGTGCGCCGACGCGCCGGTGCCGGAGTCGTCGCTCTTGAGCACCGTGGCGTCGGTGACGGACCAGGTCGGCGGCAGCTTGTTGCCGCTGCTCGTCACCGAGACGGCGCCGGGCGGGTAGGCGCACACCGAGTTGGTGCACGTCTGCCCCGAGGAGCAGCACGCCGCGCCGCACTGGCGCGCCGAGGGGCAGGCGCTCGAGGTGCTGCACTGGCCGTTGGTGCACGTGCCCGTGCTGCAGGTGCCGCAGGTGCCGCCGCACCCGTCGTCGCCGCAGACCATGCCGGTGCACTGCGGCTGGCAGCACTGGGACGCGGCGCAGGTCTGGGTGCCGGGACAGTCGCCGCAGGTACCGCCGCAGCCGTCGTCGCCGCACTGCTTGGCCGCGCAGTTGGGCGTGCACGAGGCGCCGCCGCCCGTGCCGGTCGCGCCGCCCGTCCCCGTCCCGCTGCCGGTCCCCGTCCCACCACCCGCGCCGCCGCCGGCCGCTCCACCGCCCGTCCCGGGGTGACTCGACGTCATCGTCGACGGGCCGCACGCGGCCACGAACAGAACAATACAGACACTCCGGAGGGTATTGGATGCACGCATGAAATCCTCACATTCGAAAAGGTCGCGGCGCCTCTACGCCTGTTGTCTGGATCGGCGCAATCGTCGCACGCATGAAACACACGAAATTCACCAGGCGAGGCACATCGACCCGACGGTCATGAGGCGATTGATGACGCCCGAATTGCCTCCATGGGGCAGATCGCATCCCGGACGGCGGAGCTCGGCTGGCGCGGCGCGCTCCGCTTTCGTGAATACAGAACAAACATGATGGTCGAGACTCGGCGGTTCCGTGTCCGGGGCTACTGATTCGGGCCGACGCTCCACTGGTCTTGCAACAGATTGCCGGCGAGGTTGTAGACGCTGACCTGGAGGCGGCCCGTGGGGAGTTGCTCCACCATCGCGTAGCCGTTGAAGGTGCCAGCCGAGAGGAGCGGCGCGCCGCCGATGCCGATGACGACGTCTCGACCGTTGTCAGTGGTCTGGTGGTGGTACTCGTGGGTGTGCCCGGTGAGGAAGAGCGCGAACTTGTGCTGCCGCACGATGCTCATCGAGGTCGGGTTGGAGGCCACCGAAGTGTCGCCCTCGGGGTGGTGGCGCGCGACGATGGTGTAGGTAGCGTGCGCGTCGGCGTCGGTGAGCGTGCTCTCGAGCCACTGCTGCTGGGCCGAGTCCCAGGCGTTGTCGGCGATGATCACGAAGGTCACCCGCCCCAGCGAGGTCTCGACGTGGAAGGCGTAGTACGGCTTCGACGCGACGGGCGCGAGCGCCCGCATGTAGGCGACGTAGTTCGCGTTCTGCGAGCCGAGCAGGCAGGGCCCGCTGGTGCACTCGTGGTTGCCCATCGTCATGAACCAGGTCCCCGAGAAGCGGCCGGTGGCGCCGGTGTAGAGGTTCATCTGAGCGGTGGCGGCCTGGAGATCGTTGTTGCAGACGAACATGTGGTCGCCGAGGTCGAGCCCGAACTGGGCGTGCTGCGCGGTCGCGGCGTCGGCGATGGCGTCGATGATGGCCGTCGGGTACTGGGTGGTCTGGCCGCACTGGGGCGGGCGGGTGTCGCCGGTCAGCGCGAAGCGCAGCAGCGTCACTGTGCCGCCGGACGGCCCGACCCCGGCGGTGGCGCTGCCGCCGCCGGCTCCACCGGACGAGCCGCCGGCGCCGCCCGCACCGCTCGCTGACCCGCCCGCGCCGGAGCTCGTGGTGCCGCCGGTGCCCGCGCCGCCGCCGCCGGCTCCGCCACCCGTGCCTCCGCCGGCGGGCGTGGTGTCGAAGGTGGCGATCAGGGTCACGCCCTGGAAGCTGGGCGCGCCCTCGAGGACGGCGAAGTAGGTGCCGACGAGCGGCGATGGGAAGGGGCACTCGGCCGCCGGGGCGCCAGCCTGCTCGCAGTCGAAGCTCGAAGCGGTCGGGGACGCGCCGCGCCTCGCGCGCATCGTGAGGTGGCCGCTGCCGCCGCGAGCGGTGAAGGCCAGGTTCCTCGCGCCCTGCGGCACGGCGATGGCGAAGGTGAGCGACTGGCCCGACCCGGCGGCCATCGCGCCGGAGGGCACGCCCTGACTCAGCACGGTGACCGGCGCCGCCGCCGCGGAGCTCTGCGCGACGTCGAGCCGAAGCGTGGCGGTTCGGGTGAGCCCGCCACGCGTGGCCGTGACGGTGAGGTCCGTGGCGCCGGCGCGCGCGCTCGTCCCGACGAGGAGCGTGATGGTCGACGAGCCGCCCTCGGAGAGGGCGTCGGGGCTCAGCGAGGCCGTCACGCCATCGGGGAGGCCGGAGACCGAGAGCTGCCAGGTCGCCGAGGCGTTGGTGCCGGTGAGGCCGACGGTGGCGGCGCCGAGGCCTCCGAGCCCGGCCGAGACGCGCTGCGACGCCGGGGTGAGCGCCGCGTCGTCGAGGACGCCGGGATCGAGCGAGGCGTCGCTGGGAGCACAGCTCAGGAGAAGAGCGAGGAGGGACAGCGGCAGAGCGCGCATGAGGGACACGGAGGCCGCCGTTCTTCAGCAACCATGCCAGCGAGCCGAGAGGCGCGATCGGCCTCCGGCGGAGGCGAATCGACCCAAACGGACCTTGGTTCGCCGAGCATTTCGCCCCGGACCCGCATCTCGACGGAGCGGTGATCCGCCGCTGTGTGAAATGAGGGCACCGAAAACGTCAAGGCTCAGGACATCCGCGCTCCCCCTTCACCGCCACCACGTCCCAGGGGGAAGCACCATGCGCAGAGGACCCGTCGTTCTCGCCGCTCTCCTCGCCGACGGGCTCGAGCTCACGAAGGAGCGGCCTTTGCCGCCTTGGGTTGGAAGGCGAGGAACCAGAAGAGCGCGATGAGCGCGATGGCCGCCGCGACGCCGAAGGTCACCTCGGGCCCGAAGGCGGTCCACAGCCACCCGGCGAGCAGCGAGGCCGGCAGGTAGATCAGCGCGGTGACGAAGCCGTAGGCGCCGACGGCGGTCGCGCGCGTCGCGTCGGGCACGAGGTCGGCGATGTAGGCCTTCGTCTGCCCCTCGTCGATGGCGTAGAAGACTCCGTAGGCCACGAAGAGCAGGATCACCGCGAGCTGACTGGTCGCCAGCGCGAAGCCCACGGCGATGAGGGCGTAGAGAAGATACGAGGCGGCGATGAGCGCGCGCCGGCCGACCTGGTCGCCCAGCCACCCGAGCGGCGCCGACAGCACGGTGAAAGACACGTTGAAGAGCGCGTAGAGCAGCGCCACGTGCTGGGGCTCGAAGTGCGCGCGCGTGGCGGCGAGCAGCAGGAAGGCGTAGCTGAAGTACGCGCCGGAGAAGAGGCCGGCGGAGACGAGGTAGTGGCGGAAGCCCGGGCCGAAGGTGCCCAGCGCCTCCTTCAGGGGCAGGCGCCGCTTGAGCGTGGCCGGGCGCTCGCGAACGAAGAAGACGAGCACCGCCACCGAGGCCACCGCCGGGACGACCGCCCAGGCGAAGAGGGTGCGGAACGACTGGAGCGACTGGCCGGAGCGCTCGAGCAGCGCGAACGCCGCCAGCGGCCCGAGGATGGCGCCGGCCTTGTCGAAGGCCTTGTGCACGCCGAACGAGGTGCCGCGCGTCTTCTGGGGGGCGATGCCCGCGAGCAGCGCGTCGCGCGGCGCGCCCCGAATCGACTTGCCGAGCCGCTCGACGACGCGGAAGGCGACCACCTGGCCCGTGGTGGCGGCGAAGACCAGCACGGCCTTCGCCGCGGTGGACAGGCCGTAGCCGAGCACGGCCAGGCCCTTGCGCTTGCCGAGCTTGTCCGAGACGTGACCCGAGGCGAGGTCCAGCGACGAGGCGGCGAAGTCGGCGAGGCCCTCCATGGTCCCCAGCACCAGCGGGCTCGCGCCCATCACGCTGGTGAGGAAGAGCGGCAAGACAGCGAAGATGGCCTCGGAGCTCAGGTCGGTGAGGAAGCTCACGACGCCGAGCACGATGACGCCCAGCGGCACGCCGGACCGGCGTTCAGTGCCTTTCGCTTGCGCTTCGATCGTCGCCACGAGCTCGAGGCATAACGGGGGCGCGGGCTGCGCGGGGATTACGTGTGTGGCATAGCTGCGCCCATGCGCGCTCCCGCCGTCCTTCTCTTGGCCATGCTCTCGGGGTGCACGCCGAAGGACATCGCGCTGGCCTCCTGCCACGACGAGCTGCTGGCCGTCGGCGATCCCTGGAGCTGCACGGTGGAGGCGGCGGTGGTCGGCCGACCGTCGAGCCTCCACTTCGACACCCAGTCGCGGAACCGGGTGGCGAAGGTGAAGCTCGCGCTGCAGGTGGCCAAGGGCACGCTGCGCCTCGGCTACCGCGACCTCACCGGCGACCGGCAGGCCTCCGTCACTCCGGCCACGCCCATGGCGCTCGACTTCGAGACCCGCATGCACCCCGACCGCCGCTCCTTCACCTTGAGCTTCGAGCCGGCGGACGGGAAGGTCGAAGGCCTGTCGGGCACGGTGAAGTACTCGACGCCCTGAGAGGCCCCGAAGGGCTCCTCGCGCGAGCTCGATCGTTCGCCGCCGTCAGATCGAGCTGCGCTTCGCGACCAGGGCGGGGCTCGAGGACGCCAGGGGCGGTGTCCGTCGCGCCCGCTCGGTCCAAGCACTTGTGCCCGTAGAGCGGTGGTCAAGAGGAGCTATGGTGGGTCCTCCAGCGACCGGAGTCCCTGCTCTGGACCATTGAATCGAGGGCACTGATGAGCCGACTCCAGCGAAGCGCGATCGTGCTGTTCTGTCTCGCCGTCGTCGGCGGCTGCAAGTGCGATCGGCCCGTGGCCGAGGGGGACACCGGCGGCGGCGGCCTCGACGCGGGAGACCTGAGCGGGACGGGCGGCGCCGCGGGCGCGGAGGACGGCGGCGCCGGTGGGAGCGACGGCGGCGCCGGTCGAGACGCGGGACACTCCGGCCCCACCAACCCCCTGCTGGCCACCGACGGCGGCTGCCTCCTCAACACCTGCGACAAGGCTCACGCCACCTGCGGGCTGATCGGCGACGGCTGCGGCCTGTTGCTCGACTGCGGCTCCTGCGCGGTCCCCCAGACCTGCGGCGGCGGCGGCACGCCCAGCGTGTGCGGCGGCGACGCCGGCTGCGTGAGGCGCACCTGCGCCGCGCTGGGCGCCGACTGCGGGCCGATGAG
>JBBIOE010000188.1:0-16007 GCA_037443525.1 Archangiaceae bacterium
GGGGGAGGCCTGGGCGGCGGAGCGTCCATCGGCCTGTTCCTCTTCAACGCCCAGGTGACCGCGCAGGGCGTGGTGGTGAAGGCGGGCAACGGCGGCAAGGGCGGCAACGGTGGCGCTGGTGGAACCGGTGGCACCGGCGGCGCGGCCGGGCCCTCGCCGTTCGACAGCTATCAGGGCACCGCGACGGCGGGCGGCCCCGGCGGCAAGGGCGGCGACGGCGGGCGCGGTGGCCACGGCGGCGCAGGCGCGGGAGGGAATGTCTACGGTCTGGCGAAGAACTCCGGCTCGACCTGGACCGCCGTCTCGGGCACGTCGTTCATGATTGGCACGGCCGGCCAGGGCGGCACCGGCGCGGCGGCCGGGCTCAACGGCGTCACCGGGACGACGAGCATCACGACGACGTTCTGAGCGCGGGGCGCCTCAGAAGAGCGCGTAGCCGAGGGTGAGCTCGGTCGCGAAGGCGAAGCCGGGGAACTTCGGGTCGTATCCCGGCAGGGCGGCGCCGCCGGCGAAGCTGAAGCCCGGCGAGAGGGAAAGAGAGATGACGAACCCGCGGCGCCGTGAGTCACCTTCCCCGCGCTCGCCCAGCCAGAGTGTTCCGCGCAGAGGGAAGAGCACCCCGGCGCCATGCGGCGATCCAGGCATCCCCCCCGGCGCACCGACCAGCCCCGCGCCGACGCTGACGGCGACCGAATCCGAGAGCGCGTACTCGCCGTTCACCGTCGCGGCTCCGTAGAGGAGGAAGCCCAGCGCCGCCGCGACCCGAACCGAGAGCGCGACGCGATCGCTCGCCACCACGCCGAGATCGCCAGCGAGCCCGAGCCCCACCGCGAGGCCTGGCTGCACCACCGCGCCCATGGGCCCGACCGCGATGCCGGCGCGTACTCTCGGCGCGGGGCGCTCGATGGTCGCCGAATCCCCGACCTGGGCGAAGCTGGGAAGAGCCACCAGGAGACAAAGCGCCCCCGCGCGCGTGAGTCCATGCATGGCCGAAGGCTGTAGCAGACGCAGCCTGCGGGCAAGCAGTGCGGCGTGCCCGCATCAGCGCCGATCGAGCCCCGCCGCACCCTTCGATGCATTTCGCTTACGTCCGAGCCCGGGACCCCGTGACTCTGGCCTCCGACCGGCGCAAGGTCCCGCCCATGTTCGCCATCGCCGGAGTCTCGGGTCACGTCGGCGCGGCCACGGCCGACGCTCTCCTCAAGCAGGGTCAGAAGATTCGCGTGCTGGTGCGTAAGCCCGAGCAGGGCGAGCGCTGGGCCAAGCGGCACGCCGAGGTCGCGGTCGTCGACCTCACCGACGAGCCCGCGCTCACCAAGGCGCTGGTGGGCATGAGCGGGGCCTTCCTGCTCCTGCCGCCGAACATGGGCGCGAAGGACTACCTCGCCGAGAGCGCGGCCTTCGTCGACCATCTCGTCCACGCGGTGAAGAAGTCGGACCTGAAGAACCTGGTCTTCCTCTCCTCCGTCGGCGCGCAGCACCCCAGCGGCACCGGCCCCATCGTGGCGCTGCACCGCGCGGAGAAGGCCTTCAAGGGCATCACCCCCTCGCTCACCTTCGTGCGGCCGGCCTGGTACCTCGAGAACTGGGCCACCTCGCTGATGAGCGCGCTGGAGACCGGCGAGCTGCGCTTCTTCGGCCAGACCCACCACAAGTTCCCCCAGGTCTGCGCCCACGACGTCGGCGAAGCGGCCGCCAAGGCCCTGGTCGCCAACGCCCACGGCACGCACGTCGTGGAGGTCGCCGGCAAGGAGCCGTGGTCCGTCGAGGACGTGGCGCAGATCCTCCACACGCTCCTCGACGCGCCGGTGAAGGCCGTGAGCGTGCCGGTGGAGCAGGCGAAGGACGCGCTGGCCGCCGCCGGGCTCCCCGAGCCGATGGCCGCGCTCTACGCCGAGCTGTACCAGGGCATGGCGCGCGGGCTGGTCGCCTTCAGCCACCCCAAGGAGTTTCAGCGCGGAACGACGCCGCTGTTCGACGCGCTCAAGACGCTGGTGTGAGCCAGCTCACGGGCACGACGGGGTGAAGCCGGCGGCCGACGGGAGCTGCGCCCGCGGCGGCGCCATCGCCGGAGATGGATCTCTCAGCGTCAGCTCGGGGGAGGCGAAGGGCGCCAGGCGCTCGAGGAAATCGATGAGCTCCATCACCGGCGAGTTGCGGAAGAAGGTCGCGGCCGGAGTCTCCATCCAGATGCGGTCGGCGAAGGCGTAGAGCTCGTAAGGTTGGTCGCCCACCCCGTCACCGTCGCGGTCGAAGCCCTGGTAGTCGTCGAAGTAGTTCCCGCTCCAGTCGTTGCCGCGGGCGCTCATCGGGCCGCTCACCGTCACCTGCCGGAGGTTGTGCTCGAAGGCGTTGCCGTGAATGCGGTGGCCGCCGTTCTCCCCGTAGAAGTCCATGCCGGCGACGTTGTGGGCGAAGCGGTTGCCGACGAAGTCGATGACGTTGTCGGGGCTGGTGGGCGCGTTGACCTTCACCGCCACGGAGCAGTCGACCACCTCGTTGCCCTGCGCCACGCAGTGGCTGCTCTCCTTGAAGGTCAGCGCCGAGCCCGCCAGGCCGCGCGAGTGGAGGACGCGGTTGTTCCGCACCTCCACTTCGTTCGAGTACAGCACCGCCACGCCGGTGACGTTGGCGTCGAAGAGGTTCTCCTCGAGGCGCGCGCGCGGCGAGAAGACCACCTGCGCCCCGATGCGCCCGCGGCGGATGCGGTTCTTCTCCACCACGTTCTCCGGCGCGTTGGCCAGGGACACGTCGCGGGCGCCGTCGATGTCGTTGCCATGGACGCGGTTGTGCCTCCCGTACCAGATGCGGACCGCGTCGCCGCGGAGCGAGGGCTCGTCGGACTTGGAGCGAATGCGGTTGCCGCACACCAGCGCGCCGTTGGCCGCCTGGAGGGCTACGCCGAAGAGCACGTCGTCCAGCGTCGAGAAGGAGATCTCGACGTCGTCGGCCTCGGCCCGAATCGCCGCGTCGAGCTGATCGTGGCTCTCGCCCGAGCCGGTGACGCGGAGCCCCACCAGCCGCACCCGCGCCGCCGTCACCCGCACCACCGTTCCATGTCCCTGCCCGTCGACGGTGACGTGGCCGCGCCCGTCGAGGGTCAGCGGCTTGGAGACGACCAGCGGGCCCGGGTAGCGGCCAGGCGGAGGGACGAGGACCGCGCCCTCCTTCGCCCCGTCGACCAGCGCCTGCAGCGCGCCGGCCGGGTGCACGGGCTCGGCGGGAGAACCGCTCGAGGCCAGCGCGAACGGCGCCGCCGAGAGGAGGGAGACGAGCTTCGCCCAGCGCCGCGGACGCCAGCCTCGCGTGGCCGCGCCGGCCCCGACGGCGAGCGCGGCGATGGCGACGAGGGCGAGCACGCGGGCGACCCTATCGCGAACGCACGGCTGGGCAGACAATGGACCTGGAGCTCCACTGTTCGCAGCGATGAGCGAGGAGGCCCGTCGCTCAGCGGCTGAACTCGAAGATCCGCGAGACGGTGCCCACGTTGTTGGCCAGCGTCACCCGGGTGGGCAGGGCGTCCGGCGATCCGCCGGCGTTGAGCCCGCACCCGGCGCGCAGCTGCGGCGCCTCCAGCGACACCGAGCCCACCACCAGCGGGTCGGGCGTCAGCGCGATGGTCTCCACGTGCACCGACGCCAGGTTCCCGGCGCAGAGGTTGATGAAGGACGCCGTGCCCGCGAGGGTCAATTCGATGGCCGCGCCGCCCTTCGGGGTGAGCGTGGCCTTCTTCGCCGAGAGGTCGAGCGCCAAGGTGGCCCCGGTGAGCTCTCCGGAGCTCGTGGTGTAGGTCCCCGACACCAGCTTCGACTCGACGGGACCGCAGGCAGAAACCAGAGCAGCCAACAGCAGGAAGCGTTTCATGGTGTGTCTCCTTTGGGCGGCGCCCTCGAGCATCCTTCGTGCCAGGGGGCGCCCGGGGGAGACGAGCCGGGAAGGGCGGCCGATCGCGACATGGACGTCAGGGCGCGACACGCTCGCCCCGGAGCTTCACCGCTCACTCGCCCATCACCTTCACGATGACGCGCTTCTTCCGCTGGCCGTCGAACTCCGCGTAGAAGATCTGCTGCCACGGCCCCAGGTCGAGCTGCCCCTTGGTCACCGGGACGATGACCTGGTGGTGAATCAACAGCGACTTCAGGTGCGCGTCGCCGTTGTCTTCGCCGGAGGCGTGGTGGCGGTAGTCGGGGCGCTCGGGCGCGAGGCCCTCCAGCCACTCCCAGATGTCCTCCCAGAGGCCCGGCTCGTTGTCGTTGACGAAGACGCCGGCGGTGATGTGCATCGCGGAGACCAGCACCATGCCGTCCTTGATGCCCGACTTCTTCACCAAGCCCGCCACGGTGTCGGTGACGCGCACCAGCTCCTTCTTCTTCTCGGTCTCGAACCACAAGTAGTCGGTGAGGGTCTTCATGGGCGTGACCGAAGAGCGTAGTCTCCCGCGCCCGGAGGGAACCATGGACGACACCCGCTATTACCGCCACTCGGGGCGCTTCTCGCCCGGAGGCATCGTCGGCGCGCTCGGCCTGGGGCTGCCGGCCGCCGTGCTGATGGCCTTCGTCTACGCCTACGCCATCGTCTACATCCCCATCATCGGCATCGTGAGCTTCATCCTCACCGGCGGCTTCGCGGCCGTGGTCGGCGCGGTGGTCGGTCTGATGCTGCACACGGGCAAGGTGCGCAACACCCTCGTCTCCTACCTCACCGCGCTGCCGGTGGCGCTGGTCGCCCTGTGGGCCTCGTGGGTGGCGTGGGTGTATGCGCTGCTCCGCCGCGGCGACGCCGAAATCAGCCTGCTCGGCCTGACCCTCGATCCGGTGGGCCTGTGGCAGGTCATCGGCGTCATCAACGAGAAGGGCGCCTGGAGCTTCAAGGGCGCCACCCCCACCGGCGGCGTCCTCTGGTTCCTCTGGGCGTGCGAGGCGCTCATCATCGTGGGCGTCTCGATGGCGATGGCCGAGGGCATGGTGGCGGAGCCGTTCTGCGAGGACTGCCAGACCTGGTGCGAGGAGCAGAAGTCCTTCGCGCTGCTCGGCCCCGCCACCCAGGAGGAGCTGGTGCCGCGGCTCGAGCTGTCCGACTTCGTGGCGCTGAAAGGGCTGCCCGCGGCCACCGCCAGCGCGTTCACCCGGCTCGATCTCCACCAGTGCACCCAGTGCCGCGCCACCCTCACGCTCACGGGCAAGGCCATCACCGTCACCCAGAAGGGCGGGAAGACCGAGACCGACGAGAAGGACCTGTTCCGGCTGCTCAAGCTCTCCACCAGCCAGCTCGCCTCGCTCAAGCAGGTGCTGGAGCAGCGCGCGCAGGCGGAGGCCGAGGCCGAGAAGCGCGAGGCGGCGGCGGGCGCCGCGGCGGGCGGCACGCCGACGTGACGGGAATGCGTGTGCGCTCGGGGCGCTCGAAGACGGTGAGGCCTCGCGTCGCCCCCGCCGTTCACCCTGAGAGGGTCGATCGAAATGGCGACTCCGTTCAGCCCGAGCGGAGTCGAGGGCCGGCGAGTCTCCGGAATCCGATCGGTTCAGGCGAGGTCCTCGACGTCGCTCGGACTGAACGGTGCCTGGTTCCGCATTTCGGTCGAGCCTGTGAGCAGCGTCGAAGGGGGCCGAATTCAGCTCGCGGTGGTCGGCAGGCTTCGGCTTCGCTCAGCCTGAACGGTGGTGACTCGGATCGATCCGAGAGCGCGCCCGTCGACTCGGCCGCTCGCCCTGCGGCGTCGCTCAGCCCGACCGGGAGGGCGCTCTCGATGCCTTCAGGCTCTGCCCTCACCGCGGCGCTCGTCGTCGCGCTCGCCTGCGGCTGTCCCGCTCCGCCCTCCCCGGACGCGGGCCTCCCCGACGCCGGCGCGGACGGGCTCTGCCCCCTCGACGCCATGCTCTACCCCGGCGAGTCGGCGTGCCGGAAAGGCCCGTGGAGCGCGTGCGCCGCGGGCTTCGTGCCCGACGACGGCGGCGCGGGCTGCGTCGACGTCACGCCCGAGCTGCCCTGCGCCGGCGCCACCCGCGAGGCCCTGGGCTCGAAGACCTGCGTCCCGCTGGGCGACTGCGCCACCCCCGCGCCCACGGGCACCAGCGTGTGGGTCGACCCGACCTTCGGCGCCTCCCAGCTCGACGCCGCCCACGTGCGGACCATCACCGAGGGTCTGGCCGCCGCGCCGCCGGGCGGGGTCGTCTTCGTCGCCGCGGGCACCTACGCCGAGTCGCTCACCATCTCGCGCCCGGTGCGCCTCGTCGGCCGCTGCGCCGAGCAGGTGCACGTCGTCGGCCCGATGCAGGTCGGAGTCTTCGGCATCCGCGTCGCCGCGCGCGACGTCTCGCTCGAGGGGCTCACCGTGACCGGTGGCTACGTGGGGGTGAGCGTCGGGGCGAACGCCAGCGTCCGCGTCGAGGGCTGCGCGCTCGAGGAAAACGGCGGGGCCGGCTACGCGCAGTCCGACGCCGACTCCCAGGGCGTGGTGACCAACACCGTCATCCGCGGCACGAAGCCTCTGGGACAAGGTCCGGGCTGGGGCGTGAACGTGCAGGCGGGCTCGTCGCTCGTCATCGCCGACTCGGCCCTGGTGGCGAACCTCGCGGTGGGCTTGCGCGCCTCGGGGCTCGGGACCTCGGTGCTCGCCACCGACCTTGTGGTGCGGGACACCGGCTACAGCCCTTCCATTCAGGGCGGGCGCGGTCTCCAGGCGATCCGCGGCGCGCGCCTCAGCGTCACCCGCGGCGCCATCGCCCACAACATGGGGGTCGCCGTCGTCGCCGCCTTTGACGCCGGCGTCGAGCTCGACACCGTCGTGGTGCGCGACACCGCCAGCGACCCGGCGGGCGACTTCGGCCGCGGCGTCAACGTGGCCGACGGCTCGCGGCTGGTGGTGCGGGCGAGCTCGCTCTTGCGCAACCGCGACGCGACCGTGATGGTGGTCGGCGACGGCGCCCAGGCGGACATCTCGGGCAGCGCCATCGCCTCCACCGCGCTCTGGGAGGGGAGCACCGGCCGCGGCATCACGGTGCAGGAGGGCGGGGCGCTCACCCTCACCGACTCCCTGGTCGCCGACAGCTCGGAGATCGGCGTGGTGGTGATGAACGTGGGCTCGCGCGCGACGCTCTCGCGCTCGGCGGTGGTCGGCACGCGGACGGCCGAGGACGGGTCCTTCGGGCACGGCGTGTACGCGGGCAGCGGCGTCGATGTCCGGCTCGTGGCCTGCCACCTGGCCTCGCACGCCGCGATCGGCCTCGCGCTCGGCCCCGGACGAATCGTGGTCGAAGACACCATGCTCGCTTCGAACCCCGTCGCCCTCTTCATCGACACCGCGGTCGCGCTGAACGTCGTCGACGCCCCGCCCGCCGAGCTCGCCGACGCCGGCGTGTGGCTCACCAACACCTCGCGCTTTCTGGGCAATCAGGCCCGGGTCGGGCTCGGCGTGCTGCCGCTGCCCGTACCCAAGAGCCGCTGAGCGAGCGCCACCTGCCTGTTTCACCATGTGGCGGTCCTGTGCAAAAGGGACGAGAAATTCCGGCCTTAGCTTGCGGGTGGTAGCTTTCCCGACGACGCCCGCCCCATGGCCGAGAAGGACACCACACCCAGCGAAGCGAGAACGCCCGGGCCCGAGCTGCGGCTCGTGGACCGGCGCGCCTTCGTCGGCTTCCCGGAGCTCAAGCTCGCGCCCGGCGTCACCGTCACCGACTTCGCGCTGCAGATCCCCGACGTCACCTTCCCCCTCAACGTCTCCGGCGGCGCGTCGCGCTACCAGAAGAAGAAGCTCGACTTCGGCTTCCTCGAGCTCTCCGTCGACGCCGAGGTGGTGCAGCGCGCGGTGCACCAGCTCGCCTCGAAGGTCACCGAGGTCGACGAGCTCAAGCTGCACTTCCGCGCCGGCTCCCTTGAGGTGCAGGCGCGCCTGCGCGGGCCCGAGCGCACGCCGCTGACCTTCAAGGTCGCCTTCGACGGCGACGGCGGCAAGCTCGCCGTCTACTTCTACGACGTGCGCTTCTACGGCTGGTCCACCACGCCGGCCGCGCGCCTGCCCGCCTTGCTCGCCGAGGCGGTGAAGGCGCTCGACGTCCTGCCCGAGGTGGAGCGGCGCGGCGCCACCGGCTTCACCACCGCCATCCTCCCCAGCATCGTCGAGCAGTCGGCGGTGGCGCGCGGCTACAAGATGCCCGCGCTCGATCAGGCGCGGCTCGCCGAGGCCCAGGTCTCCTCCAAGGGCCTGCGCCTGCGCTTCTCCGCCGGCGGCCTGCCCCCGCCCGCGAACCCCGACGAGGAGCTGCTGCTCACCCTCGAGGGCGCGCGGGCCTTCGCCGACGCCGAGGAGCTGGTCGCCGAGGGCAAGCTCGCCGAGGCCAAGGACGCCTACCTGCGGCTCGGCGACGCCACCGAGGCGCACCCCTTCGCGGTGGAGCGCCTGCTCACCCTGCTCGTCGCCGACGGGAAGGCGCACGAGCTGGCGCTGGACATCGCCGCGAGCTTGCAGCGCCGCCGGGAGCAGAGCGCCACCGGCCTGTGGGCCGAGGCCGTCGTCCGCGAGCGCCGGGGAGAGTTCGCCCGCGCCTCCGAGCGCTACCTCGCCGTCTGCGCCCTGGCCCGCAAGAACCAGGAGGACGCCTCCGCCTTCTACGCCGCCGAGGCCGGCGCCCGCTCGGCCCGCGAGCACGCGCCGCAGATGGCGGTGCGCGCACTCCACGAGCTGCTCGGCCTGCGCCCCGACCACGTGCCGTCGCTCAAGGCGCTGGCCCGCGCCTCGGACCAGGCGAAGGATCGCGCCGGCGCCATTCGCGCCTACCGTCGCCTCGCCGCGCTGGCGAGAGACCCGGCCGACGCCGCCGAGGCCCACGTCAACCTGGCCCGCCTCTGCGCCCAGACCGAGGACGACATCGCCGGCGCGCGGCTGCACTGCGAGGCGGCCCTGCGCCTGTCGCCCGACCACCCCGACGCGCTGTTGCAGCTCGGCGAGCTGTGCGCGCGCAGTGGCGAGCACCTCCGCGCCATCAAGGCCCTCGACCGCCTGCGCGAGGTGGCCATGGCCCGCCACGAGGTCGACCGCGTGGGCCGCGCCAACCTCCTCGCCGGCAAGGTCTGGGAGACCGGTCTCAAGCAGCTCGAGAACGCGCTGTTGCGCTACCGCGAGGCCGCGTCCCTGCTCCCCGGCGAGCCGGAGCCGCTCTACTTCTCCGGCCGGGTGGCCGAGAACCTGGGCCGGGTGCAGGAGGCGGTGGCCGCCTACCAGCAGTGCGTCGAGCTGGCCGGCCCCGCGCCGCGCACCGACGAGATTCGCAAGGCCGCGCACCTCTCGCACCACGCGCTGGCGCGCATCCTCAAGACCAGGCTGGGCGAGCCGGCGCGCGGGCGCGAGCACCTCGAGGCCGCGCTGGCCCTCGACGCCACCGACACCATCGCGCTCGACGAGCTGCTCCCGTACTTCCGCGCCTCGGGCAAGGCCGCCGAGCTCGCCGACGCCTGCGAGAAGGCCGCGGCCGTGCTCGCCGAGCCGAAGAAGCGCGCCGCGCTCTGGGCCGAGGCCGGCGAGCTCTACCGCGGGCGCCTCTCGCAGCCGGAGCGCGCCGAGCGGCTGCTCGGCCAGGCGCTGGAGGCCGACCCGAAGAACAAGGTGGCGCTCGAGGGCATGCTGGCGGTGGCCGAGGCCAAGCGCGACGGCGGCCAGCTCTGCCGCTGCCTGCGCGCCCTGGCCGAGCTCTCCGAGGAGCCGAAGGAGCGGTCGCGCCACTACCGCCGCCTCGCCGTCGCCGCGCGCGACCTGGCCTTCGATCTCGAGCTCGCCGCGCACGCCTACCGCAAGGTGCTCGAGCTCGAGCCCGACGACCTGCCGGTGCTGGGTGAGCTCACCGCGCTGGAGCGCCGCAAGAGCGACATGGGCGGCCTCGCCTGGGTGCTGGAGCAGCGCGCCCGCGCCGCCGAGGGCCTGGGCGACAAGCGCCTCGCCGCCGCCGCGCTGCGCGAGCTCGGCATGGTGCTCGACGCGCGGCTGGGGCGCGGCGCCGAGGCGCTGGTGGCCTTGGAGAAGGCCGCGCGCCTCAACCCCGAGGCGATGGCGCTGCTCGACCTCGCCAACCTCTGCATGCGGCTGGAGCGCCCGGTCAACGCCCGGCGCGCCCTCGAGGACGCGCTGGCCCTGCTCCCCAGGCACGCCGCGCCGGAGAAGCTCGCCGAGGTGCGGGCCAGGCTCGGTCAGGCCTGCGAGGCGGTGGGCGACCAGGACGCCGCCAAGGAGCACTACGCCCAGGCCTTCCCGCTCAGGCGCCTGGACGACGAGCTGTGGAAGCGCCTCGAGGCCCTGCTGGTCGCGCAGGGCTCGACGCGCGAGCTCACCGACTTCCAGGCGGCGCGGGCCCAGGCCCTGCTCGCCGCCGGCCGCGCCCAGGACGCCGCGCCGCTCTTCCTCAACGCCGCGCAGGCCCTGCTCAAGGCGGGCGACCCGGCCGGCGCCATGCTCCGCCTCGCCGCCGCCCTCGACGCCTCGCCTCAGGGCGACCAGGCCGCCGCGGCGCTGGAGCTGATGGGCTCCATCGAGCTCGAGCGCGGCGGCATGGCCGAGGCGTCGCGCCTGTACGCCAAGCGCGCCGCGCTCTCCACCTCGGCCCGCGACGCCGCCCGCTGGTTCTTCCGCGCCGCCACCCTGGTGAAGGACACGCCGCGCGAGGCCCCGCTGCTCGCGCAGGCCCTGGAGAAGGACGGCACCTTCGTTCCCGCGCGCCTGCGCCGCGCCGAGCTCTCGGAGGCCGACGACCCAAGGAGCGCCTTCGCCGACCTGGAGGTCGTGCTCGAGACCAGCGCGGAGGACGCGGACGCGGTGGGCGTGGGCCTGGACAAGGCGGCGCTCACCCGGCGGCTCGCCTTCGCCGCCCTCAAGGTGGAGAACTTCGACGCCGCCCGCCGCCACCTCTCGCACTACGTGGCGACGCGGCCCGACGACGTGGAGGCCGTCACCGAGCTGGTGAGGCTGCACCGCCGCGCCGGCGCCCTCGAGCCCCTGGTCGACCTGCTCGCCGAGCTGTGGCCGCGCCTGGAGGGTGAGGAGCGCACCCGGGCCCGCCGGGAGCTGGTGGAGGGCGCGCTCTCGCTCGGTCGCCGCGACCCGGCCGCCGAGGCCCTGCGCAGCCTCCTGGTCGACCTCCCCCGCGACGCCTGGGCCGCCGAGCGCCTGCTCGCGCTCCTCCCCGACGACGAGGTGCACGCCGCCGAGCGGCTGGACCTGGTGTCGCGCCTGGTGGACGCGTCCGAGGGCGAGGCCCGCGCCGAGCTCTTGGCCCGCCGCGCCGAGCTCTTGCGGCAGTCCGGCGACCTGCGCGCCGCGCGCACCGATCTCCTCGAGGCCTCGCGCCTCTCGCCCCACCCGGTGCCGCTGCTCAAGGCCCTGGCCGAGCTCGCCCGCCAGTCGCGCGACGAGGCCGCCGAGCTCTCGGCCTGGAAGCTGGTGCTGGAGCGGGCCGGCGCCGACGCCCAGGTGAAGGCCGAGGTGGCCGAGCGCCTGTTGGGGCTCGCGACGGGTGCGCTGCAGCTCAACGAGCTGGCGCGCGCCGTGGAGGCCTACGAGGCGGCCGTCACCCTGCCGCTCGAGCCACAGGCGCACCTCGACGCGTGGCTCGGCCTGGCCCGCGCCGCCAAGGCGGTGGGCAACACCCGCCGCTCCGAGGACGCGCTCTTCGAGGCCTCGAAGCAGGGCCCGGTGCCCCGCCGCGTCGACGCCTTGCTCGAGCGCGCCAGCCTCCAGGAGTCGCGCGGCGCCCAGGCCGAGGCGGTGGACACCTTCGGCGCGGTGCTCGCGCTCGAGCCCGCGCACCCCGTCGCCACCGAGGGCCTGCGCAAGGGCCTGGCGGCGCTGGGCGACTGGGAAGGCCTCGCCGAGGTGCTGTCGGACCTCGCCGCGCGCGCTCCCAGGGCCGAGGCGGCGAAGCTCTACGGCGAGCTCTCCAAGCTCTACGTCGAGCGGCTCGAGCAGCCGGGCCCGGCCGAGGCGGCGCTGCGCCGGGTGGTCAGCCTCGACGACGCCAACGCCCACGCCCGGGTGGCGCTGGCCCGGCTCCTGGTCGAGCGGGGCGAGGTCACCGAGGCCATCGAGCACCTGGACGAGGCCGCCCAGCGCGTCGCCCCCGAGGAGGCGGCGCGGCTGTTGCGCGAGGCCGCGGAGCTGGCGAAGGGGAAGACCGACGCGGAGAAGGAGCTCACGCTCCTGCGCCGCGCCCACCAGCTCGTGCCCGCCGCCGGCGAGGCCCAGAAGCGGCTCGCCGAGGCGCTCTACCTCCACGGCGCGGTGAAGGAGGCCCTGCCCCTCACCGAGGCGCTGGCGCGCGCGGCCTCGTTCGAGGACGCGCCCGAGGACGCCGAGCAGCTCTACCTGCGCCTCGCCGACCTGGCGGAGCAGACCGGCGACCTGGCGCTGGCGGAGAAGACCCTGCGCACGCTGGTGCGCGAGCGGCCGCTGCACACCCAAGGGCTCGAGCGGCTGGCGGCGCTGGTGGCGGAGAAGGACCCGAAGGGCGCGCTGGAGATGCTGGCCCGGCACGTCGAGGGCCTCGCCCCGTCGGCCCGCCGCGCCGAGCGCCTGCTCGCCTTGGCCCGCCAGGCCGCCCAGGAGGTCGAGGACGTCGACCTGGCGGTGAGGCTCTACGGGCTCGCCGGCCAGGCGGCCCAGGCCCCGCTCCCGGTGCGCCTGGAGGCCCTGGCGATGCTGCGCGAGGCGAACCGCACCGTCGACGTGCTCGCCGCGCTGCCGGAGATCGCCCAGCTCCAGCTCGCCGAGGGGAAGATCGACGCCGCCCTGGCCGCCTGGGACGAGGAGGCCCGCCTCGCGGAAGGGCTGGGCCGCATCGACGAGGCCCTGCGCACCCTCACCGCGATGGCCGAGCTGTGCGAGGAGGAGAGCCAGCCCGGGCCCGCCGCGCGGCACCTGGTGAAGAAGGCCGAGCTGTTGCGCGACTCCAAGCTCGACCTAGACGGCGCGGAGAAGGCGCTGGCGCAGGCCTTCGAGCTCTCCCGCGACGCCGAGGTGGCGGCCACCGCCCGCGAGCTGGCGCGGCGCCGCGGCGATCGCGACGGGGAGATCGACTGGCTGGAGAAGAGCCTCCCTGGCATCAAGGATCTGCGCGAGCGCGCCCTGGCCTTCGTGCAGCTGGCGGCGCTCCACCTGGGCCTCGCCTCGCCGGAGGAGGCGCTCGCCGACTCGCCGCTGCTCGCGCCCGAGCAGGCCGAGGCCGCGCTGAAGAAGGCGCTCGAGCTCGCGCCGGGGCTGCCCACCGCGCAGGCCCTCTTGCTCTCGCTCTTCGAGCGCCAGGACCGGGTGGGCGACATCGCCGCCTTCCACGAGGACCTCGCCTCGCGCGCGCCCAACGGCGCCGCCAAGGCCGCGCTCTTGATGAAGGCGGCCGAGCTCTACAAGGACCGCGCCGCCCGCCCGGCCGACGCGGTGGGCGCCCTGCTCGCGGCCCGGTCGGCGAACCCCGACGACCTCTCGCTCACCGCGCGGGTGGCCGACCTGCTCCACGAGCTCGGCCGCACCCAGGACGCGGCGGACTTCGACGCCGTGCTGCTCGAGGCGAACCCCTTCCACCCGGTCTTCGAGCGCGCCCGCGCCCACCTGGAGGCGACCGGCGAAGAGCTCACCCTGGCGGGGCTCCTGGTGCGCCGGGCCGAGCGGCAGAGCGGCGACGCGCGCGCCCAGAGCTGGCTCCAGGCGGGCGAGGCCTTCCGCAAGGCCGGGGCCCTCGAGCGCGCCCAGCTCTGCGACGCCCAGGCCTTCGAGGCCGCGCCGGCCAACGCGCAGGCCTTCGACCGCGTGCTCGAGCAGGCCAAGGGAGAGCCGCGGCGCCAGGCCGAGCTCATCGCCGCCCGCGCCCGCGCGGTGCCCACCGACGCGCCGGCCCTCTTGCGCCGCCGCGCGCTCTTGCTCGTGCAGGTGCAGGAGTCCCTGCTCGCGGCGGAGGCCTGGGACGACTACCTCGAGGTGGCGCCCGGCGACCTGGAGGCCCTGGAGGCGCGCGCCGAGCTGGCCTTCGCCGGCGGCGGCGCCCGCGCGGCGCAGCCCTTCGACCGGCGGCTCCTGGCGGCGGGGGGCGAGGCGCTGAGCGAGGCGACGCGGCTCAAGAGCTCCTTGCGGCTCGGCCAGGCCTCCCTCGAGGCCCACGCCTTCCGCGACGCCGCCGAGGCGCTGGAGTCCGCCCTGGCGCTCGACCCCGCCGGCAAGGACGCCCTCTCCCTGCTCACCGAGGCCTACGCCCGGCTGGGCGACGCGGGCGGCCAGTACCGCACCGCGCTGCGGCTCGCGAAGCGGCTCTCGGGCGCCGAGGCCGAGGCGCTCTACCGCCGCGCGGTGAGCTTCGCCGCCACGCCCGAGGAGGCCATCGAGGCGCTGGAGGTGCTCCTCTCGCTCCACCCCGGCGAGGCGTCGCTCTACGAGCTCGCGGTGCGGGCCTTCGAGGCCAAGGGCCGGCTCGGCGATCTCCTCGCGGTGCACGAGCGCTTCGCCGAGGCGAACGGCGGGGCCACCGCGGCCCGGGCGCTCCTGGCCGCGGCGCGCCTGGCGGAGACCGAGCTCTCCGACGGCGAGAAGGCCTTCGAGCTGCGCCAGCGCGCGGTGGAGGCGGACCCCGACAACGCCGACGCCGCCAAGGCCACCCTGGCCGAGCTGCGCCGCCGCGGCGACACGGCCCGCCTCATCGAGGTGCTCTCGCGCATCCTCCCCGCCACCAAGGACGAGGTGGCGGCGAGCGCCTTGAGGCTCGAGCTCGCCACCCACCTGGAGAAGGCCGGGCGCGCCGACGAAGCGGTGCGCGCGCTCGAGGCGGTGCGCGTCCGCGGCGCGGGGGCGGCCGGCTACGAGCAGTCCTTGATGGCCCTGGAGCGCCTGGCGAGCGCGCGGGGCGACGACGCCTCGGTGGCGCGCTACCGGGTGGAGGCGGCGGAGCTGCTCGGGGCGGACGCCAAGGCGGCCCTGCTCCTCGAGGCGGCGAAGGGCTTCGAGCGGGCCCGCGCCTACGACGAGGCCATCACCACGGTGAAGAGCGCCCTCGCGGTGCGCTCGTCGAAGGACGGCCTCTCTCAGCTGGTGCGGCTGCTCGACGCCAAGGGCGACTCGGCCGAGCGCGCCAAGGGCCTGGTGCAGCTCGCGCTGGAGGAGACCGGCGCGGCGCGGGCGCAGCGCTTCGTCGAGGCCTCGGAGGCCTTTGAGGCGGCGGGCTCGCTGGTGGAGGCGACGGAGAGCTTCGAGCGCGCGCTCGCGGCGGACGCCGGCGTCGTCTCGTGGAAGGAGGCGGCCACCCGGCTGGTGAAGCTCGGCGCCGTGTCCCGCGCGGTGGAGGTGGGCTTCCAGGCGGCGCTGGAGGAAGAGGACTTCGCCTTCGCGCTGGCGCTGGCCGAGGCCTCTCAGGACTCGAAGCGGGTCGAGACGGTCCTGTGGGCGCAGCTCGAGGTGGCGCCGGTGGTGCAGGCGGCGGTGCGGCTGGCCGAGGCCCTGCGCGACCGGGGCGACGTTCCGGCGCTGGCCCGCCTGGCGGAGCGGCTCGGTCCCGCCGACGCCCGGACGCTCTTGGAGGAGCTGGTCTTCACCCACCACCACGGGCCGAGCCTCGAGCGGCTCATCGAGGCCACCTCGCTCTCGGCGGTCGCCGCCCAGGCGCTCTCGAGAGGGGACGTGCGCGTGCTGGAGGCCCTGGTGCCCAAGGCGGCCGCGCTGCCCGAGCGCGAGCGCGAGCGGGTCTTCGCCGCGGTGGTGGAGGCGGTCCCCGCCCGGCGCAGGAGCCTGTTGCCCGAGTTGGCCACGCTGCGCGCCTCGCTCTCGGACCTGGAGGGCGCGGCCTCGGCGCTGGCCGAGCTGTTGCCGCTGCTCGACGACGCCCGCGCCCGGGCGGCGGTGCGCGTGCAGCGCGGAGAGTTGCTCGCGCGGCTCGAGGGGCGCGGTGACGAGGCCCGGGCGGCCTTCGAGGCGGCGCTGGCCGAAGACGCCAGCCAGGTGGTCGCGGTGCAGGCGCTGGTGGAGCTGACCCGGGGCCAGGAGCCCGAGCAAGGCG
>JBBIOE010000189.1:0-15992 GCA_037443525.1 Archangiaceae bacterium
GTGCCGAGGGTGAGCCCCTGAATGAGCCCGCTGCCGGAGGACAGGGGCAGCATCGGCTGTCCGCTCAAGTCGTTGGCGACGGGGAAGCCGTCTTGGCCGGCGTGGCGGGTGTCGATGGCCAGGGCGCCGCCGCACGCCAGGCTCCCGCAGGCTTCCTCGTCGAGGAGGCCGAAGACCCGCTCGCCGGCCGAGAGGGGCGGCAAATACCCTTGGTCGGGCGGTGGGGCGTCGGCGCCGTGGGTGACGAGCAGGCGCACCGGCTGGGGGAAGCTCAGCCTCGCGCTCTGGCGGGTGCTCGGCTCGAAGAGCACCGTGCGGCCACCCTTCCCCGCCGAGGCGCGGCTGGCGATCACCAGGCACTCCTCGGCGCCGGCGCAGAACGCGGTGCCCTCCTTGGTGCGGCCGGAAAGGCCCGGCACCGTCAAGAGCGCGGGCACCGTCTCCCGGTCCAGCGTGGTGAGGGCGGTCATCGACTTCCAGGGCCGCGCCAGATCGAGCGCGCGCACCTCGGCCGGGCTGGCGGGCAGGTCGATGGCCCAGATGGTGGTGGTGGTGCCGTCCCAGGTGGCGACGTAGAGGCGGGAGGTGTCGCCAGCGTGCCAGGTGGCGAGGGCGGTGAGCGGTCCCGGCAGCGGCAGGCGCAGGATCTCGCGGAAGCGCACGTCGGAGGACTTGGCCGAGACCGAGTTGACGGTGCCTGCGTCTGCGTCGGCGTCGCCCAGCGGGTGCGAGGCGTCGACGACGGAGATCTCCCGGGCGCCGGAGCGCGTCGCGTAGACGAGCTTCCCGGTGGAGGGAAAGCCGTCGGCGCCGTACGCCAGATCGGCGTAGACCTCGGTGGCGCGATCGGCGCGATCGAGCACCGGCACCGAGAGCGACTCGAGCGGGTTGGGCGCGCGGACGAAGTTGCGATTCTGGGCCTGCGGATCGAGGAGATCGAGCACCCGGAGCTCGTTGTTGTCGGTCGAGGCGATGAAGAGGTACCGATCGACCTGCGCGATGTCGTGCGTGCCCAACAGCTTCCCCGGCACCACGCCGGTCTTCTGCTGGCACGAGCCGAGCGCCACCACCGCCAGCGCGAGCGCGAGGCGCTTCACGGGGCGCCTCCGTCGAGGGTGTCGCAGGCGATGGGCGTGCCGGTCTTGCTGCCGGTGAGGCACTGCTGCGACTGGCCGAGGTGCGCCACCAGCCGGGCCTCGTGCGGACGCGCGAGGTCGACGACGTCGATGACCGCGATGCGGCCGTCGGAGAAGTTCGAGACGAACAGCCGCGCTCCGGCGCCGATGGGCTGCACCGCGACGCCGAAGGGCTGCGCGCCGACTCCGGGGATGAGGGCCGCGATGTCGCCGACGTCGTCGTCGTAGAGCACCAGCGCCCCGGCCTCGATGCAGGTGATGGCCACCAGATCGCTGCGCCCCGGCCGGGGAATGACCAGCACCTGGTTCGCGCCGTTGGGCATCGAGATGACGCGCTCGACGTCGATGGAGGGGAAGTCGCTGGTGGGGTTCTTCACGTTGAGCACCATCAGCGAGTCGGGGAAGTTGCCGGCGAGGTAGATGCGCGACTCGTCGGAGGAGAGCGCGATGCCGCGGGAGTCGATGACGCCGTAGACCTGCTCCACGCCGCTGGAGAGCACGGTCCGCTGGAGAGCACGGTGCCGAAGCGATCGACCAGGCGCACCAGGTTCCCGGGGTACTGCGTGTTGTTGATGACCTGAAAGCGCCCCGAGACGTAGGTCCACCGCGCGCCGACCACCGCGCTGTTGGTGCCCCCGGTGCCGAGGCTCAGGTAGTTCTCCGGGGCGACGGTGAAGTTCTTGGGCAGGTGCGAGTCGAGCCGCACCAGGTAGGCGTGGGGGTTGAGCCCGCTGAGGAACGGCGAGTCGGCCTGGGTGAGGTGGGTGACGAAGACGTCGGCGAAGGGCTCGGAGGCCCCGCCCTCGAGCGGCACCCGGCAGGAGCCCGCCGTGCACTGATCGCCGTCGCGGCAGTCGGCCGAGGTGAAGCAGGGACGCGGCTTCACCGCGACGCCGTAGGGCGACACCGCGCGCGGGAGCCCGGTGGACGACTCCTCCACGGACTGGGGCGAGAGCGACACGCCCAGGCTCGCGCACTCGCGCTCGTCGTTGCCCGGGGTGGTGGCGCAGGTGAGCGAGATCGAGCCGCCCTCGCCGAAGGTGGCGTCGACGGCCTCGTACTTCATGCGCTCGGAGCGGGTGGGCACGAAGAGCCGCACCTTGTCGGGGGAGAGGCGCAAGCTGCCGAGCTCGGCGGTGAAGCTCGACACCTCGGCGCGAGCCCGCTGGCTGAGCTTCAGGTCCCGCAGCTGCACCGGGCCGCCCTTCCCCACCGGGGCGCCGAAGGCTGGCAGCCCGAGCGCGTCGAGATCGAGCGCCACCACCATGCCCGACTCGTAGCGCTTGTCGAAGTTGGCGTTGGCGACGAAGAGCACGCCGTTGGTCTTGCCGGGCGCGTCGACGTGCACGAGCCCCGTCGGGTAGTACAGCCGATCGATCGGCTGCGGGTTCGAGACGACCTGCGCCGGGCACGCCGACAGCGCGACGACACAGGCGATGGAGAGCACTCGGCGCATGGCAGTGGCGGCGGAGACGAAGAAGCGACCCGCTCTTAACCCGCAAGACCCCAACATGCTTCAGGATTCCGACTGGATTCGCGAGAAATCGGCGACCGAGCCGAAGAGCGCGCCGATCTCCATCAAGAGCCGCACGCGGTTCTCGCGCAGGGCCTTGTCCTCGGCCATGACCATCACCTTGTCGAAGAAGGTGTCGACCGGGGCGCGCAGCGGCACCACGTACGACAGCACCTGGGCATAGTCGTCGGCCTTCGCGGCCGCCGTGACCTGGCCCTTCACCTTCGAGAGCTCGGCGAAGAGGGCCTTCTCGGCGTCGTCGGAGAGGCGGGCGGCGTCGACCGGCGCGCGCGAGACGTCCTTCGCCTGCTTCTCGACGATGTTGCCGACGCGCTTGAAGGTGGCGGCGAGCGGCGCGAAGTCCTTCTTCCCCACGATGGAGGAGAGGGCGGTGAGGCGCCGCTCGGCGGCGACCAGATCGTCGAAGCCCGCGGCGAGCACGGCGTCGACGACGTCGGCCCGGTGCTTCTCCTTCCAGAGCGACTCCAGGCGGCCCTGGAAGAACTCGAGCACCTGCGCCTTCACCGGAGGGTCGGTGGGCTTCTTCTTCACGTCGGCGAGCTTGCTCGCCAGGAGGCTCAAGCTCTCGTCGATGGCGGCGCCGAGCGAGTAGCGGTAGCCCTTGCCCAGGGTGAGGTTGATGACGGCGATGGCGGCGCGGCGCAGGCCGTACTGGTCCTTCGCGCCGGTGGGCTTCTCGCCGATGGCGAAGAGCGCGCACAGGGTGTCGAGGCGGTCGGCGAGGCCGATGAGCGCGCCGGGGTCTTGCGTGGGCAAGGAGTCGGTGGCGCCCTTGGGCAGGTAGTGCTCGAAGATGGCGAGCGCCACCTCCTTCGGCTCGCCGTCGTGGAGCGCGTACTCGCGGCCCATGACGCCCTGGAGCTCGGGGAACTCGCCCACCATGCCGGTGACGAGGTCGGCCTTGCACAGGGTGGAGGCGCGCTCGATGGTGCCGGAGTGCGCGGTCTTGCCGGTCTTCTCGGCGAGCATGACGGCCAGCGCGCGGAAGCGGTCGACCTTCTCGGCGTAGGAGCTCTTGAGCTTCTGCTGCCAGGTCACGCGGTGCAGCTTCTCCACGCGATCGACGAGCTTGGTCTTGCGATCTTCGTCGAAGAAGAAGCGGCCGTCGGAGAGCCGCGCCCTGAGGACGCGCTCGTAGCCCTTCACCGAGAGCTGCTCGTCCTTCACCGGGGTGTTGGAGACGGCGATGAACTTGGGCAAGAGCTTCCCGCTCGCGTCCTTCAGGGAGAAGTAGCGCTGGTGGCTCTTCATCTCCTGGATGAGCACCTCGGGCGGCAGGTCCAGGTGGCGCTCGTCGAAGGTGCCGACCACCGGGTTCGGCAGCTCCACCAGATTCACGACCTGATCGACGAGCGCCTCGTCGGCGATGAGGGTGCCGCCGGCGACCTTGGCGGCCTTCTCCAGGCGCTCGGTGAGCAGCGCCCGCCGCTTCGAGAGATCGGCGATCACGTTCGCCTTCTCCAGGAGGGCCTCGTAGTCCTGCGGGCGCTCGATGGTGAGGAGCCCCGGGGAGAGGAAGCGGTGGCCCCGCGTCTGGCGGCCCGAGCGCACGTCGGCGTAGGTGACCGGCACGACCTCGGCGTCGAGGAGCGCCACGAGGTGGTGCAGGGGCCGACCGAACGAGTGCTCCACGTCACCCCAGCGCATCGACTTGGGGAAGGCGATGCCCTTCACGCAGGCGGTGAGCACCTCGGGGAGCAGCTCGAGGGCGCGCCTCCCCTTCTCTTCCACCATCGCCGCCAGGTACTCGCCCTTGGGGGTCTGCACCTTCTTGAGCTCGGCCACGGTGAGCTTCACGCTCTCCGCGAACTTCTGCGCCGGCACCTTGGGCTGGCCCTTCTCGTCGAAGGCCGCCTTGACGGAAGGTCCGAGGACCTCCTTCTTCACGTCGGCCGTCTTCTCGACGATGCCCGACACGAGCAGCGCGAGGCGGCGCGGCGTGCCGAAGCGGCGGATGGCGCCGTGGGTGAGGTTCAGCGCCTTGGCGCGCTCGGTGAAGACGCGCTCCAGGTCGTCGAGGGCCGGCACCACGAAGCGCGCCGGCAGCTCCTCCGCGCCCAGCTCGAACAGGAGCTCAGCCACGGGACACCTCCTTCGCCCCTTCCGCCTTCTTCTGGAAGGTCACGCCCTTCCAGTGATCGCTGGCCGGCTTGCCCTCGAGCAGGGGGAGCTGCTCGCCCACCGTCCAGGCGGTCTTGCACAAGGGGTAGCCCAGGCGCTCGCGCGCGGCGAGGTAGCCCTCGGCGCAGAGGCGGGCGTTGTCGCGCACGCGCTTGATGTAGGCGGCGCGCTCGGTGACGGAGATGGCGCCGCGCGCGTCGAGCAGGTTGAAGGCGTGGCTGCACTTGAGCGCGTAGTCGTACGCCGGGAGGGGCAGCTGCTTCTCGGTGACGAGCCGCTTGCACTCCTTCTCGTAGCTGTCGAAGAGCGCGAAGAGCGCCGTGGGGTCGGAGTCGTGGAGCGCGTACTGCGACATCTCCACCTCGTTGGCGTGGAAGACCTCGCGGTACTTCACGCCCTTGACCCACTCGATGTCGAAGACGCTCTCCACGCCCTGCAGGTCCTTGCAGAGGCGCTCGAGGCCGTAGGTGAGCTCGGCCGCGACCGGCTTGCAGTCGTAGCCGCCGCACTGCTGGAAGTAGGTGAACTGGGTGACCTCCTGGCCGTCGCACCAGACCTCCCAGCCGAGGCCCCAGGCGCCGAGGGTGGGCGACTCCCAGTCGTCCTCCACGAAGCGGATGTCGTGCGCGAGCGGGTCGATGCCCACCGCCTTGAGGGACTCGAGGTAGAGCTCCTGCACGTTCTTCGGCGCCGGCTTCAGGATCACCTGGAACTGGTGGTGCTGGAAGAGGCGGTTCGGGTTCTCACCGAAGCGGCCGTCGCCGGGGCGGCGGCTCGGCTGGACGTAGGCCACGTTCCACGGCTCGGGGCCGAGCGAGCGGAGGAAGGTGGCGGGCGCCATGGTGCCGGCGCCCACTTCGAGATCGTACGGCTGCGCGATGATGCAGCCCAGCTTCGCCCAGTGGTGTTGGAGCGTGAAGATCAGGTCCTGGAAGTACATGGGGCGCGGACCATACCCCAAACGGCCAGGAGCCCAATGCGTACGCGTCTGAAGCGCGATCACTTCATCGGCGGCAGGGAGCTCACGTCGAGGCCCTTCATCTCGACGTGCTTCCCGCTCTCGATGATCACCGACAGCATGCGCGGGTTCGCGTCGGCGTCGTAGACCTTGAGCTTGTGGGCGCCGGCCTCGAGGGGGATCTTGGCCAGCGGCGTGGCCCCGAGCTTCAGGTCGCCGTCGTACACGTCGGTGGCCGAGGGGTTCACGGTGCGAATGGAGAAGTAGCCCAGGGCGGCGTCGGCGGCGGTGCGCCGGTCCTTCACCACCTGCACCTCGCCGTCGCTCCCCTTGGCGGCGGTGGCAGCGGCCTTCCCCTTCCCGCCCTTCTTGGTGTCGAGCGCGGTCTTCAGCTCGTCGATCTGCTTCTGGAGATCGTCGATCTTCTTCGAGTTCGCCTCGGTCGACGACTTGCCCTGCTTGGCCTCGATCTTGAGCTGCCGCTGCTCGGCCTCGAGGCGATCGAGCTGGTCGATCTGCGCCTGGATCTCGGCGAGCTGCTTGAGCCGCTCGGGATCGTTGGCGGCCTCCTCGGCGGCCTTGGTGCGCTGGGCGTCGGCGGCCTCGGCGGCCTTCTGCTTCTCCCGCTCGACGAGCCACTTGGGCTTCATCGAGGTGTCGTCGGTCTTCTCGATCGTGAGCGGCTTCGCCGACAGGTCCGGCGGCGGCTCCTCCTCGATGGCGACCTTCTTCAGCTTGTCCTTGAGCGGGCCCACGGTCACGGCCCAGCCGCCGCCGCCCAACACGCCGAGGACGAGCACCGCGGCGATGAGCTTGCCGAAGAGGCCGCCGGACTTGGGCGCGGTCGTCTCCCCGGGGCCGGCCTTGGCCTGCACCGGCGCGAGCTTCTGCGAGGCCGCCTTCTTCGGAGGGAGGGTCGACTCGCCGTCTTCCTCGGCGGCGGGCTTCTTCGCCTCGACCTTGGGGAGCTTCGACACCGAGCGACCGGCGCCCGGCGTGTGCGACTTGCTGGTGCCGGTGGCCTTCGCGGCCGGCTTGTCGCCGGTCTTGGAGAGCCGCGCGACCGACGAGCCCGCCTTCTGGCTCGGGTTGGAGCTGACCCGCTGCGCGCCGGTGGCCTTGCGCGGCCTGGGCGTGCCCGCGCTCGCCTCCTCGGTGGTGAGCACCTGCGCGGCCGCGGTCATCTTCCCCTGGTCGGCGTGGCCCTCGTTGGCCATCTCGAAGAGCGAGCGGGTGAGCTCGATCTTGTCGTCGAAGAGCTGCTTCATCAGCTCCGCGACCTGCTCGTCGTCGAACAGATCGGGGCAGGCCTGCTCGATGGCGCGGGCGAGCTCCTTGCCGCTGGCGTAGCGCGTGTCGCGGTTGCGCTCGAGGCCCTTCATCACCACCGCCGACAGCTCGGGCGAGACGTAGGGGTTGTTCTTGGTGGGCTCGTCGATGTCCCCCTCGACGATCTTGATCATCATCGCCGCGTCGGAGGGGGCGGTGAACAGGCGCTCGCCCGAGAGCAGCTCGTGCAGCATCACCGCCACGGCGAACAGGTCGGTGCGACCGTCCAGGGGCTCGTTCTTCACCTGCTCGGGAGACATGTAGCCCGAGGTGCCCTTGACGATGCCGACCTGGGTCTTGTTGAGGCGGCCGCGGGCCTTGGCGATGCCGAAGTCGATCACCTTCACCTGGCCGGTGTAGGTGATCATCACGTTCTTCGGGCTCACGTCGCGGTGCACCACCGGCATCGGCTTGCCGGTGGAGGGCTCCATGAAGTGGTGCGCGGAGTGGAGGCCCAGGCAGGTGTCGCGGATCACGCGGGCGGCGAACCCGACCGGAATGGGGGCCTCGCGCTTGGCGGCGCGCTTGATCAGCTGCTCGAGGTTCTGGCCGGCGATGAACTCCATCGCCAGGTAGAGCTCGTGGGACTTGGGGTCTTCGCCGAGGTCGAAGACCTGGCCGATGTTCGCGTGCTGGAGCGCGGCGGTGATGCGCGCCTCGTCGAGGAACATCTTCACGAACGAGTCGTCGGCCTTCACGTCGGGGAGGATCTGCTTCAAGGCGACGAACTTCTTGAAGCCGCCGGGGCCCGCGGTGAAGGCGAGGTAGAGCTCGGCCATGCCTCCGACCGAGAGGCGCGTGAGGATCTCGTACTTCCCCACCATTCGGCCGCGGTCGATGTCCGAAGAGCCGGCCATGAGCGAACGGACCTTAGCACCCGCCCCCAGGGGCGTGGCGACAGTTTCCAGAGCGCCTCAGGGCGAAGCGTTCCGCCAGATGGCGTAGGGCCGGATGTCGGTGATGGCGCACTTGGAGTGGCCGGCGAAGGCGCCGTTGGTCACCGAGAAGAAGGTGTACGTCCCCGACGGAGTGTTGAGGGTGGTGAGCTTGCCCGGCTCGAGCTCCACCGGCCCCGAAGGCGTGGAGAAGCGGGCGACGAAGTAGAGGAAGCGGCCGCAGGCCTCCATGCGGCAGCTCACCGGCGCGTCGGCGGTGGAGAGGCTGAACGGCGCGAGCTCGGCGTCGGTGAGCACCCGGCCCAGCTGGGCCACGTCGGCGGCGAGCAGCAAGGCCCCGGTCGTCGCGTCGCGCAGCGTCAGGGCGTGGTCGTTGGGGTTGTCGGCGGTGCTGGCGTCGACGTACAGCACCGAGACCTTGGTGCCGGCGGTGAGGGGGGCGCCGGTGCCCTGCGGGAAGAGCACCGAGAGCGACGCCTTCAGCGTCTCGCCGGCGCTGCCGATTCTCGAGAACGTCAGCTGCAGGCTCTGCCCGCTGAAGGTGGCCGAGCTGATCGTGCCGGTGCCGGTGTACTGCGTCGCCTCGCCGCGCGGCTGCGAAGTGAAGAAGCCGTTGTCGGTGCCTTTGCTGACGGTCAGGGACCAGCTGGTGCCGATCTCCGGGTAGTCGTTGCCGGGGCAGCCGGCGGTGCAGGCGCCGTCGAAGCACAGCTCGTCCGGCCCCTTGCAGTCGGCGGTGGTGGTGCAGTCGGCGCCCCTGGGCGGGCTCACCTCGACCACGCCGTCCTGCGGTCGGAACTCCTGATCGGTGCACTGAAGCCCGGCGGTGGGCAAGAGGCCCGGCCCCACGCCGGCGTCGTCGGCCTCGAAGTGGCTGAGCGACGACGCCCAGCACAGGTGGGCGCGGAAGACCTCGTTCAGGGGCGCGTTCTCCGGCGACACGCAGGACGGGGCGCCAGCGCAGCCGCCCGTGTCGGAGACCTGCACCACGCCGTCCCAGGTGCGCTCGAGGGTGGCCCCGCTGGCGACGCGGCGAATCACCCCGTCGACGCCCGCGTCGCAGGCGCAGCTGGGCTCGCAGACGTGGGCGCAGGTCTGGCAGGCGCAGGGGTGCTCGTCGAAGCCGAACCACTCGCCGTTGACCTCGCGGCGCACCTCGACGCCCAGCGTGCCGGTGGTGTCGTCGACGTAGATCGGCGTCTTGGTCGAGTTCTTCACCCGCACCGTGACGGCCTTGGGGTTCGGCGGCGAGCAGCGGCACCCGGCGCCCGCGACGGCCAGCGCAACGATGGGGACGAGGAGGCGCATGTGGGGCACGAAGGTCGTAGATGCCTCCTGACCGAGGTGCAAGACAGTCTCGCGTTCAAGTCGCGTAGGTGAGTGCCCGGCGCTTGCATGTCCACGCCCCCTTCCGCACAGTGCGAGCACCGGTGAAGGCCCGACTGCTCCTCAGCGCTCTCGTCATGACGGCCGCGGCGTGCGATCGCATCGGCCGCGAGAACGGACGCATCGACGCGGTGCCCGAGGTGAGGCCGCCTTTGCTCTCGCCGGTGGAGATCAAGCCGCCCACGCTGGACCGCAGCGACACCAGCCGGGTGAAGGTGGTCGACCCTCCGAACGTGGACGCGACGCAGGTCGACCTGCTCAAGCAGAGCGACGGCGTGGTCGACATTCTCTGGGTCATCGACGATTCGGGCTCGATGGCCAACGAGCGGAAGCGGCTGGTGAGCAACTTCGACCGCTTCCTCGCGGAGCTGTCCTCGATGCAGGTCGACTACCAGATGGGCGTCACCACCGTGTCGATGCAGGACAAGGGCGAGCTGCGCGGCACCACCAAGATCATCTCCAACAAGACGGCCAACCAGAAGGCGGTCTTCGAGGCGAACACCACCTTCCCCGCCTCGCGCAACCGCTGGGAGATGGGCCTGCGCATGGCGCAGCTCGGCCTCTCGTCGCCGGCCATCGGTCCCACCGGCGCCAACGCGGGGCTGGTTCGGCCCAAGGCGGCGCTGGGCATCATCGTCGTCACCAACGAGGACGACTCGAGCTTCGGCACCACCGACTACTACGCGCGCGCCTTCCGCGGCCTGAAGGGAAAGGGCAACGAGAACCTGGTCAGCTTCTCGGTGATCGGCGGCACCATGCCGAACGGCTGCACGCCGCCGGGCGAGGCGGCCCTCTACGGGAGCCTGGCGGACCCCGCCTTCCGCTACGCCGAGGTGGCCGCGCGCACCGGGGGCGTCATCGGCTCGATCTGCGACACGAGCTTCGAGAGCACGCTGGTGCGCATCGCGCAGGCGCTCAACACCCTGCGGCGCGTCTTCCCGCTGACCCTGAAGCCGCTGCTCCAGACCCTGCGCGTGTCGGTGGTGGTCGGCGGCGTCTCGACCCCCATCGTCCAAGACCCGGTGGCCGGCTGGCAGTACCGCGCGGACTCCAACAGCGTCGTCTTCCTCGGGACCTACGTCCCGCCACCGGGCGCGCTGGTGCGCATCGACTACGCGTTCTCCAAGTCATGACGCTCTCTCGCGCCAGCGCCGTTCTGCTCTTCGCCTTCGCCGCGGGCTGCTCGCGCACGTCGCTCAACGCCGACTGCCCCAACGGGTACAGCTACGACTCCGACGCGGCGCGGTGCCGCTGCGCGACCGACGAGGGGTGCCCCGCGGGCATGGCGTGCGAGAGCGGCGCCTGCGTCTGCCGCGGCACCGCCTGCTGCCCCGAGGGCTACCAGTACTCGACGGACTCGGAGGCCTGCGTGTGCCGCGCCTCGGCCTGCTGCCCGAAGGATCACCGCTGGCTCGAGGACGAGCAGAAGTGCATCTGCGCCGCCGAGGGCTGCTGCCCCGAGGGCTACTCGTGGAACGAACAGGCGAAGCAGTGCCAGTGCTCGGGTGACGCCTGCTGCCCCAAGGGCTTCGTCTTCGACCCGGTGAAGGCGGTGTGCGCGTGCGCGGCCGACTCCTGCTGCCCCATCGACTTCAAGTGGGACGCGGTGGAGAAGACCTGCGTCTGCGCGAAGACGGAGTGCTGCCCGCCGAACCACGTCTACGAACCGGCCATCGGCGCCTGCGTGTGCGTGGGCGACACCTGCTGCCCGACGGGCTTCCGCAAGGCCTCCGACGGCTCGAACCGCTGCGTGTGCATCAGCAACGCCTCGTGCCCAGCGGGCCAGGTGTGCGACGCGGTGAGCGGCGGCTGCCGCTGCGTGAGCAACTCCGGCTGCCCCGCGGGCGACTTCTGCAACGCGCTCGGCTTCTGCCAGTCGACGGCGGCCTGCACCTCGAACCTCGACTGCCCGGCGGGGACCTTCTGCGACGTGACGAGCTCCAAGTGCCTGGCGCAGGGGCCGTGCACGCTCGACGAGCAGTGCGCCTTCGACTCGGTGTGCAGCGCGGCGCAGCTGCTCTGCAAGCCCGGCTGCCGCAACGACGGCGACTGCGCGCTCAAGGAGGCGTGCGTGAGCGGCCAGTGCCGGAGCTTCTGCCGGAGCAACGAGTTCTGCGCGGCGAACCAGTTCTGCACCACCACCACCGGGGCCTGCGCCACCCGCCCGGGCCGGGTGGACTGCAACTCCTGTGGGCTGGCCATCAACGACTGTGGCAGCCCGAGCTTCGCGCGGTGCCTCACCTTCGTGACCGAGGGCCAGACCGCGAGCTTCTGCGGGCAGATCTGCCTGGTGGACGCCGACTGCCCCTCGGGCTTCGACTGCGGCGGGGTGATCTTCGGCTGCAAGGGCGGCGCGTCGTGCGATCCGGTGCCGGGCGAGACCATCACCTGCAAGGCGTTTCAGGTGGAGAACGAGCTGGGCGACCAGTTCTATTGCGCCGACTCGAGCGGAGACCCGCACGAGTACTTCAGGGCCTGCGCGCCGAGATCGGGGTTCTGCCCGGCGACGGCGGCGCCGTGACTCACCGCGCCGGCTCGGGCTCGAGCCCGAGGGCCTGCCGGAGATCGCCCGAGTAGGCGGCCCGCCTGAGACCGGTGCTCGAAGGACCTCGAGGCTCCGACCAGAACGGCAACCATCGCCTCGCCATGAGCACCGAGAGGAGAAGGGCGCCGGCGGAGGTGCCGGAGACGGGGACGGTCGAGGACGCGACGATCAGCGCGAGCGTGGCGCCCTTTTGCGCCCAGCACGGCGGTGAACGCGTGGCGGGAGACGTCCCGGTCGGCCCGGGACGACTCGACCTGGTGCGCGGTGGCCGACGCGCCGCGGACGAGCGGGAAGGTCCCACCCGTGCCTGGAGACTTCCACGCCTGGGCGTGCCGACCGGGCTCAGCTCGCTGGCGAAGCGTTCGCTGACCTCGAGCGGGGCCGACGGCGCGGGCGCCGCTGGCAGGGGTACCCGGGGGGTGGGCGCAGCCGGCCAGGGGATCGAGACGTACGGCTCGGTCAGGGTTCGCGAGGCGATCCCTTGAGGGTGAGCCCCAGCCGGTACGCCTCCTGGCCGGTCCAACCGGCCTCGCGCGCGATGGCGGTGGAGAGGGCTTTCAGCTTCTCGCCCCGGGAGAGCCCGGCGGAGAGGGCCTCCTTCACCTTGTCGTCCGACCAGCGCGCCGGTCCGGTGCGGCCTTCGACCACGACCACCACCTCGCCGAGCACCTCGGCCGAGGCGTAGCGCTTCGCCAGCGCGGACAACGACCCGCGCACGAACTCCTCGTGCAGCTTGGTGAGCTCGCGGGCCACGCAGGCCCGCCGGTCGCCGAGCACGCGCGCCAGCAGCCCCAAGGTCTCCCCCACCCGCCTCGGCGACTCGTAGAGCACCAGCGACTCGTAGAGCACCAGCGTGGCCGACAGCGCCGAGACCTCGTCGAGCATCGAGGTGGCCTCGCTCTCCTGCCGCGGCAGGAAGCCGAGGAAGTGGAAACGCGAGGTGGGCAGGCCCGACGCCGAGAGCGCGGCGATGAGGGCCGCTGGCCCGGGCACCGGCACCACGTCGAGGCCCTGCTCCACGCAGGCCGCCACCAGCCGCTCGCCGGGATCGCTGATGCCGGGGCTCCCCGCGTCGGTGACGAGGGCGCAGTCTTCTCCGGCCGCGATGCGCGCGACCAGGGCGTCCGCCCGCTGCCCTTCGGCGAAGGCGGGCAGGCTCACCGTGGGCGTGCCGACGCCGTGCTTCGCGAGGAGCGTCTTCGAGTGGCGGGTGTCCTCGCAGGCCACGAAGGCGACGGCGCGCAGGACCTCGAGCGCCCGAGGCGAGAGATCGCCCAGGTTCCCGATGGGCGTCGCGACGAGGAAGAGCTTGCCGGCCATGGCAGCCGCTTAGCGTGCTCACCGGCCGGCGTCGAAGGCGTTCTCGAAGAGCTCCACGCTCGCCCCCCGGCCGCGCCCCACCACCGACACGACGTCGAAGCGCAAGGCCTTGTCTTCCACCCGGTGCCGCTGCAACCACCCCATCGCCGCGCGCACCACCCGCCGCTGCTTCGCGCCGCTCACCGTCGCCGACGGGTCGCCCCACGCCGAGGTCGCACGCCGCCGCACCTCGACGAAGCACACCACCCCGTTCTTCTCGGCCACGATGTCGAGCTCGCCGTACCGGAAGCGCACGTTGCGCTCGAGCACGGTGTAGCCGTTCCGCTCCAGGTGCTCGGCGGCGAGATCCTCGCCCTCGTCACCGAATGCCCGCTTCTCGGTCTTGGTCCCCGACGCCATCGCTCCCCCGGCGGAGGGCTAGAGCTGAACGACCGCCTCCGCTGCCGACACATTCTGCCCTGCCCCGGTGACATGCAGCACCTGGGTGAGGGTACCGATGTGCCTGAGCATGCGGCCCAACAGGGGCTGCTTGGCCGGGTCGAGGATCGAGGAGAGGGAGTCCTCGAGGATGAAGGGGTAGCGGGTGTTCGGCGCGCTCTTCTCCGCCATGGTGAGGCGCAGCGCGAGGTAGAGGAGATCGAGATCGCGCCCGGGGAGCTCCGTCGCCGGCAGGTCTCGACCCGGAGCCATCACGTAGGCCTTGCCGTCCTTGTCCACCTCGATGCCGTGGTACCGGCGATCGGTGAGCGCGCCGAGGTACTGAATGGCGCGGTCGCGCAGCACGCCCCACAGCGAGGGGATGTCGGTGGCGAACAGATCGGCGCCCACGATCATCAGCGCCGGGGTGGGATCGTCGAAGGTCGGCCCTCCGCCCGGGTTGATGGCCTGGAACTGGCCGGTCGCCTGAGCGGGCGCGAGCGACTCCTTGAGGTAGCCGATCTCCCGCTCGATCTCGCGCGCGTCGCGGGCGTACCCACCGGACAGCGACGCGAGCTGCTCGTCGAGCCTCTGAAACTCCTCCTTCAGCTGGGCGACGGTGTGCGCCAGGGAGCTGGTCTCCGGGGAGCTCTCCAGCTCGGCGAGCTTCATCGCCAGCTCCGAGACCTTGGGCTCCATGGCCTGGCGCTTGGCCAAGGCGGCGAAGAACTCGTCGTCGGAGGAGGCGTTCACCTTGGAGAGCGCGGTGTCGACGATCGACGACTGCAGCTGGAAGTCGTCCTTGAGCTTCTTCTCTCGCTGATCGAACACCTCGACCTTGGCGGCCTCGCGGCTGGCGAACTGGAGGTCTTCGATGTAGCGGAGCGCCAACAGCGCCGCGAACGAGAAGGCCGGAATGCCGAGCAGGCCCACGTACTTGGCGCTGCCCGTGAGCATCACCGCGGCGATCATCATCGCGAGGCCACCGATGAGGGCGGCGACGAAGCGGGTGTCCTTCACGATGGGCAGGACCTGCACCCTGCCACTCGCGCCCGCCTGCTCGCGCTCGTCCTCCAGCTTGGCCAGGGAATCGTGGAAGCGCCTCTTGGTCTCGGAGAAGCGCTTCACCCGGTCGGCGATGTCGTCGGGCAGGCCGAGCTGCGCGGGCGACGGCGCGGTGTCGAGCTCGGCGCGGGCCTGTTCGACCTCGGCGCGCAGGCCGTCCACGGCCTTGAGCTTCTGCTCCTGCTGGTAGATCTCCGACTGGAGACCGTCGGCCTTGAACTGCAGCTCGCCGACCTCCTTGGCCTGGGCGAGCTCCTTCTCCAGCGCGGCGATCTTGGCGCGAGTGCCCTCGGGATCGCTGGTGGGCGCCACGCCCCCGCCGCCGCCGGGCTGAAAGACCTTGGTGGTGCCGGTGGTGCCGGCGCCCTTCAGAACGCGCGAGCGGCGCGACGGCAGCTGCGCGGCGGTGAAGACGAAGACCTGCTCCATCGTCGGCCGCGCGGGGAAGCCCACGGCGTTGCGGAGGAGCTGGGCCATCTCGGCGGTGTCGTCGGTGGCGACCTCGTAGCTGCCGTCCTGGGACATCCGGTGCAGCGCGCCGGCGCCGCCGAGATCGCGCACCACGCGCCAGACGATGCCGTCGTTGCTTTGGATCGAGAAGCCCGCGCGACCGCCGGGCGCGCCCGGCGCGAGGAAGCTGGACTCGCCGCCGCGCCCGTCGGGGTACGCGATGGCGAGCAACAGCCCGCCCAGCGGCGCGGGGATCTCAGTGGGGCTCGAGAGGCCCAGATAGCCGGGCCGAAGGGGGACGCGGGCCGAGGGCGAGAACCCGCGAACGGCCTGCACCGCCAGCTCGAGGATCAGCATCGGCTCGGCAAACTACCCTACTTCTTGGCCGGAGCGGCAACCTCGGTGGTGGCGGCGGCAGCGGCCTCGGCGCCCATCTTGTCCTCGAGCTGATCGAGGCGGGCGGCCTTGCCGCGCAGCGAGCGGAGGTAGAAGAGGCGGTTGCGCCGCACGTCGCCGCGCTGCATGACCTCGATCGACTCGTAGCGGGGGCTGTGGATGGGGAAGATGCGCTCCACGCCGACGCCGAACGACATCTTGCGGACGGTGAACGACGCGTCCGTGGAGCCGCGGGTCTTGCGGATGACGACGCCCTCGAACGCCTGAGGACGCTCCTTCTCGCCTTCCTTGACCTTCCACCACACCCGCACGGTGTCTCCGGTGCGGAACTCGGCGACGTCCTTGCGGAGGTGCCGCTTCTCAACGAAATCGATGGCGCTCGAGCGCATGACGCGTGCTCCCAAAGGGTTAGACAGGGACGGCGCACGTACCAGAGCGA
>JBBIOE010000190.1:0-15990 GCA_037443525.1 Archangiaceae bacterium
GCGTCCTGGCTCACGCTCGGGCCGGCGTCGCCCGGAGTCGTCCCGCCGTCGGCGCCGGCCGGTCCCCCGGGCGCGGGGGTCGGGCACGCCGCGAGGAGCGACGCCACGAACCCGACTGCGAGGAGTGAGCGGCGAACCATCGGCGCCGCGACTTTTCACACGTGGCGATCGGGCGCAATGGGGGGCGATCGCACCGCCAGCGTGTCCAGCCGGCCACCCGCCTCGGAGACGCCACGCATCGGCGGAGGGTCGCGCGAGGGCCCGGCGCGGACCGCGGCCCCTTGGTGCGACCGCTCGGCCCCGGGATTCGACCGCTGGGCCGCCGCGGCCTCGAAGAGGGCATGCGGGCTGCAACGCTGGCGGCGCTCTCGCACCCGGAGGTCTCCATGGACGCACCCGCTCTCGCCGACGCCGCACTGGCTCAGGCCGCTTCACCCGCCGTGTGGACGCCGGAGCGCCCGGTGCGCTGGCCCCGGCGGGCGCTCTCGTTCGGGCTCGCGGTCGGCTTCGTCACCAGCCTTTGGGTGGACGACGCGGCGCTCGGGGCGGGCGTGCCGCTGTCGGCGCTCGTGTTCGCGGTGGCGCTCGCGGTGCTCTCCGGCCGGGAGGGCTGGCGGGCGGCGCGCGGGCAGCGGTGGCTCCTCGGGGCGGCGGTGATGGCGACGCTCTTCGTGGCGCTGCGGGCGAGCCCGTGGCTTCTGATGCTCAACGCAGCCCTGGCGGCGTGGCTCTTCATCCTCGCGGTGGGGGCGTGGAACGGCGAGGAGCCCTTCTCCGACGCGTCGCTGGTGGACGTGCTGGTGGGCCCGGGGGCGACGGCGGCGCACGGGCTGTGGCAGGGCGGTCGCGTGGTGCAGGCGTCGGCGCGCGGGCGCGGCTCGTTCGACGGTTGGCGGGCGGGCCTGGGCGCGTTGGTGCGGGCGGCGCTCTTGGCCGGGCCGGTGCTGGGGCTGGTGGTGGTGCTGCTCGCGCACGGCGACGCGTCCTTCGGCGCGCGGCTCGCGCGGGTGTGGGAGGCGCTGGGGGCGCTGCCCTTCGGCGCGGTGCTGCGCGTGGTGGTGGTGACGGCGACCGTGGGGCCCTGGGCCGCGGGCCTGCTGGCCTTCGCGCACCGGCGGCGGACCCGGAGCGCGGTGGCGAAGGCGCCCTCCGCGGGCCGGCTCGGCGCGCCGGAGGCCTTCTCGGTGGTGCTCGGGCTGGCGGTGGTGCTGACGCTCTTCTCGGCCGTCACCGCGGAGTGCGCGCTCTCTCCGGACGCCTGCGTGCTGCCGGCGGGCATGACCTACGCGGACTACGCGCACGAGGGCTTCTTCGAGCTGATGGCCGCGGCGGCGGTGGTGCTGGTGGCGCTCTTGGCGGTGCCGGCGCGGCTCGCGCCCGACGCCAAGGTGCCGCGGTGGGCGATGCCGCTGTCGGCGAGCGCGGTGGTGGTGGCGACGGTGCCGATGCTGGCGAGCGCCTTCCGCCGGCTGATGCTCTACGAGGAGGCCTACGGCTTCACCCGCCTGCGCGTGGCGAGCCAGGTGGCGACGGTGGTGGTGGGCGCGTGGCTGGTCTGGCGCGGCGTGACCCTGTGGCGGTGGAAGCACCGCTTCGCGGCGGGCGCGGTGGCGGCGGTGACGGCCGGGGTGCTGGCCCTCGACGTGCTCGACCTCGAGGCCTGGGTGGCGCGGAGGAACGTCGAGCGGGCGCTCGAGACCGGGCGCTTCGACGACCGCTACCTGGGCGAGCTGTCGGCCGACGCGGCGCCGGTGATGGCCGAGGCGATGTCAGCGCACGGGGAGCGCTTCTTCGGCGCGATGCGCGGGCACCTGGAGGCCGTGCGCGGCGCGCCCGATGACGGCCTCTTGGGCTTCAACCTGGCGAGGGCGCGGGCGCGGCGGCTGGTGGTGCCGGCGGCGCCGGAGCACGCGGAGTGCGACCCGGTGGAGTGAAGGACTCGCGTTCTCAGGTCTCTCGGCGGCGCCGAACCGTGGGCGTCCCGGACGCTCCGCCGTTCACGTCGCGAAGAGGAGACGGCGGGCGCTCACCACCGACTCGCGTCACTGGTCGTGGTGCTGCCCCGCGCGACGGTGGCGCGGAGTCCGGTCACCAGAACCCGCGACTGGCTCTGCGGAACACCAGGGCGGCGGCGACGGCGCGACCAACAGGCCGCCACGGTCTGCGTCGCCGCGCCCGCGCTCGAGCCGAGCACCTACGCCCCCCAGCCCTCGGCCTTCGAGCACGACGTCGATCCAGCCTCTTTCGCTTTGAACTGCCTCCGCCAGCGGCGAGGCTGTCGGGCCATGAAGGAAAAGCACATTCGCGTTCGCATCGAGCAGTGCCTCGCGCTGGCCAAGGCGTCGAACTGCCCGCGGCGGAAGTTCGGAGCGCTGCTGTTGGACCCCGACCGGAACGTGGTGCTCATGGACGGCTACAACGGCGGCCCGCGCGGCGGCGGAGAGCTGTGCGGCGGCACCACCTGCCTGCGCGACGACCTGAAGATTGCGTCGGGGACGCGGCTGGAGATCGGCTGCCACCACGCGGAGATGAACGTCATCTGCAACTGCGCGGCCTCGGGCGTGGCGACCAAGGGCGCGTGGCTGGTGGTGACGGGCGAGCCGTGCCTGATGTGCGCGAAGCTGCTGCACCACGCCGGCCTCACCCGCATCATCGTGGTGGGCGGCGGCTACGCCGGAGAGAACGGCCTCGCCTACCTCGCGGCCCACGGCATCGAGGTGCAGACCGTCGAGGGCCCGCAGGACCCGCGCCTCACCTCGCTCACCTGAGGCGCAGGCGGCGGCGAGCGCTCCCTCCGCCGCCGGCGAGGACACGCGTCGAAAACCGACGACGGACCCTGGTCAGCGCGAGCGAGCGGACCGCCGCCTCGCACGAGCCGCCACGCCGAGCAGCGGGACCACCAGCACCGGCTCCTTCTCTAGAATCGAGGGGCTCTCGGGCGCCGCGGAAGAACCCTTCGGGGACGTGGCTGAGGTCGGACCGCGGTCGGGAAGAACCCGACTCCGCAAGCCGCTTTCCGTGCTTAATTCGTCGCGGTGTCCGCGTTTTCGCTTGGTCTCGCCCTCGTCGTCGCCGCCTCCACCCCCACCTCCCCTCCGGCCGCCACACCGCTGGAGGCGCAGTGCAAGGCCCGCCAGGCCAACGCGTGCCGCCAACTGGGGGAGCAGCAAGCCAAAGGCGGTGAAGATGCACGAGCCGCCCTCGCGAGCTACGCGCGTGGCTGCGAGCTGGGGGACGCCGCGTCGTGCACCGCGGCGGGGACGTGGCTCGAGACGGCCTCAACGCTCGCCCGGGACCCCGCCGGCGTGCGCGACTTCTTTCGCAAGGCCTGCGCGGGCGCGGACGCCGACGGCTGTCTGGCGCTCACCACCACCCTCGACGAGTCGAGCCCGGAGTACCAGGCCGCGCTCGAGCGGGCCACGAGCCTCGCGAAGAAGCGGTGCGAGGCAGGAGAGCTCGACCTCTGCCGAAGCTGGGTCGAGGCCCAAACCCGAGGCAAGCACCCGCTCCCTCCCGAGGAGCTGACCCGGCTGAACGCTGGCTGGTGCAACCGCGGCGCGAACTGGGCGTGTGGCCTGGTGGCGCTCGCCGCGCTCGAGGGAGAGGGAGCCCCGCGCGACCTGGCCGAAGCCAAACGGCTCGCGCGCCCGGCTTGCCAGCAGGGAGATCCGACCGCGTGCTTCGTCATGGCGAAGGTGGCGCGCAAGGAGGGCGACCACGCGACCTCTCGCAGCGCCGCCCGCACGGCGTGTGAGGCCGACTCCGAGATGTACTCGGAGGCGTGCTGGATGGGCGGGTCCGACCTGTTGGAGGGGCGGGGCGGGGCGGCCGATCGCCTCGCGGGGGTGCGGCTGCTGGGCCTGGGCTGCTCGGGCGGCTCGACCTTCGCCTGCGAGAAGCTCGCGGGGCTCGACGGTCTCGACTCCAACCGGCGGCTCGAGGTCGCGATGACCGGCTGTCAGCAGGGCTCAGCGAAGCTGTGCAAGGAGGCCCTCGGCTCCGACCGCCTGTCCGTCGCCGACCGGGTGGCGATGGAGCGGGCCTTCTGTGAGCGAGGGCCGGACCAAGACGCCTGCGCGAAGCTGTACCGCCGGTACTCGGAGGGTGACGGCGTCGCCAAGGACGAACGGGAGGCGCTGCGCTTCTCTGGGTCTGCCTGCTCCAAGGGCAACCCCGACGCCTGTCGACTGGTGGCGCGTCTGGGAAGGCCGGAGGATCGACTCCTCGCGCGCGCCAACCTGTGCCTGCAGGACGACACCGCCGACTGTCGCCCGCTCGTCGCGAGCTTCCTCGCGCGCCCCGCCGCCGAGCAGGCGTCGTTCTGGCGGGTGTACCTGCGGGCCTGCCGGCAGGACGACGCGCAGGCCTGCGCGCAGCTCGCGCCACTCGTCCCGGCGGTTGCTCCGACCGACGCCTCGCTGATGAGCATTCGGCTGGTGGAGGCCTGCGAGGCGGGGCGGCGCGAGGCCTGTCGCGCGGCCCAGGCGGTCTACGACGCGCGCGGCGCGCACACGCTGGCCCCAACGGTCGCGCTGTGTCGCGCGGGCGACGCGCCGAGTTGCCTGACGCTGGCCAGTCGCGCCGACGGCAAGGAGGGCAAGGTCTGGGCGCTGGCCGCGGCCTGCCGCGCCCACTCGGACGAGGCGTGCTCGAGGGTTCGTTCGTTCGGCGATCCCAACCTGACCCGTCTCGAACCCCTCGCCAAGCACGTCGCCTACGGCAGCGTGGGCATCGGGGTCCTGCAGACTGATTCGAAGCAGGTCGAGGCGAACCGCGCCGACGTCACCGACGCGCTGTTGGCCGCGCTCACGGTGAACCGCGCGCCAGACCCGGCGACGTGGCCGGAGAACCTGGGTCCCTTCTTTCTCGCCGTCGAGGAGTCACCGGCGGTCAAGGACTGGAGGCGGCGCACCGCTCCGGCGGCGACGAAGTGGCTGACGTCGCTCCCACGGGCGCGGCTCTTCGCCATCGTGCGCAACGTCTCCGCCTGCAAGGCGCTGCGCGAAGCGGGCGTGGAGCGCGAGGCCCTCGAGCTGCCGGCGTGGGTCGACATCGCGGAGTCCAGGCATCACCTGGTCGGGCTCGAGTCCAACGTCCGCAGCATCACCTTCGGACTCTGCGGCCAGGCGTGGGAGGTCGTCGACGAGTGGGGCTCGCCGACAGCGCGTGGCGTGCTCGAGCCGTACGAGGACTACTCCCGCTTCCGCCGCGTCGGCACCGGCGACCCGACGGAACCCGAGTGGCCCGTCACCCTGGGGGGGGCGCTGGGGGTGGAGGTCCTGGCCAGCCCGCCCACGGGCTTCGAGAGCTCCGTCTTGGACAGCGGCAGTCTCGTGGTCCGCATGGAGACCACGCACTCGAGGAAGCGGTACTTTCAGAGCCGCCTGGCCTTCAGCCTGCCCCTCGGGCGGAACCCCTTCGGCTTCGTCCCCGGCATCGGCACCAGCCTCGGGCGGGTCACCTCGGGCCCGGTGCAGTGGCGCGTGCTCAAGCTCGAAGCCGACCTGTGGATGACCTTCACGCCGGGCAGCATGACGCTCGTCCCGGCCGCCGGCACCGAGGTGGCGTTCGCCGTGGGCGGCTACGAGCTCTCGCTGGAGGTCGGCGGTCGCTACGGCGTTCCGATACTCCCCAACCACGCGGTGCGCCTGCCCGCTCCGATGTCGCTCTTGCCGTACCTCGCGCTCGCCTTCGGCTTCTGAGCGGCCTCTCACTGCAGGGTGAGCTTCTTCACCGTGGGCTTGCCGGCCTCGATGTGAATCTCGACCACCGAGTCGACGTGGTCCTCTTCGTTGACGAGGCGCAGGCGCTGCGTGCCGGCGGGGAGCGGGACGTCGATGAGCGGCGTGTCGCCCAGCGCCACCTTGCCGAGGAAGACGCGCGTCCAGGGCGTGGTGTCGAGGGTGAGGCGGCCCTTGCCCGATTGGGCCTTCTCGCCAACGGCCCGCGCCAGAGCGCCCGTGGCGCCGAGCCCTCGCGACGGCTCGGCGCGTGCTGATGACGCGCTCGTTCCCGGAGGCTTCGGATCGCCGCCACTGCCCGAGGACACGCCAGCGGCCGTTGCAGCCGGCCCCGCCTCGCCGCGTGTCGAGGGAGTGTCCGCGCCGGCAGCGACCGCCGGCTCGCCGTGCGCCGGCGGCGTCTCCGCCCCGGCCGCCTGCGCCCCTTCACCTCGCGCCGCCTGTGCCTCCGCGCCCGAGGCCCGAGCCGCCGCTCCGCCCTGGTCGTCGGCCCGCGGCGTCGCCTTCTCGCCGCTTGCGCTCGTCGACGATCCGCTCGCCCACCACACGCTCCCGCCCACGAGAGCCGCCGCCGAGAGCGCCGCCAGGGCGAGCCACCGCGACCGCGCGCCTGACCGCCGCTCCGACGCCTTCCTGGTCGGCGCGGGCTGGGCGCGCTCCGCCGGGACGTGCGCCGAGAGCGAGCGCTCCGCGGAGGGCGTCGGCGCGTCGAGCGGCGCGAGCAGCGCGTCCTGGGTGGCGATCTGCTCCGCGAAGAGCGAGCGCATCATCGGCTCGAGCGGCGGCGGCGGGTGCGCCCTCACGAAGAGGTCCAGCGCCCCGCCCAGCGCCTTCGCGTCGGCGAAGCGCTTCGCCGGATCGCGCTCCAGGCACCGGCGCACGATGGCGTCGAGCTCCTGGGGCACCGTGCCCAACACCTCGCGCGGCCTCGGGTACGGACTCTCGCCGGTGAGCATGCGCAGAATCTGGATGTCCTCGGCGCGCCCGTAGAGCCGGGTGCCGGTGAGCAGCTCGAAGGCCACCACCCCGAGCGCGAAGACGTCGGCCTGAGGGCCCATCGGCGCGCCCAGCGCCTGCTCGGGCGCCATGTACGCAATCTTCCCGCGCACCGCTCCGGTCGCCGTGCGCGAGGCCCGGCCCCGGGCCAGCGCGATGCCGAAGTCGAGCACCTTCACGTGCCCGTCGTAGGTGACGAAGATGTTCTGCGGCGAGACGTCGCGGTGCACGATGCCCAACGGCTGTCCGTCGAGCCCCTTCTTCTGGTGCGCGTAGCCCAGGCCCGCCGCCGCCTGCGCCATGATGGCCGCGGTGGTGAACGGGTCCGCCGCCGTGCGCGTCGCGAACACCGCCCGGGCGAACTTGGAGAGCGTCTGCCCTTGCAGCAGCTCCATCACCAGGGCGTAGCTGCCGTTGGCCTCGGTGAAGTCGAACACCTGCACCACGTTGGGGTGCGAGAGCTGCGCGGCGATGCGCGCCTCGTCGAGGAAGAGCGTCAGGTGCGTCGGATCTTCCTCGGTGGAGCGCAGGATTCGCTTCACCACCACCGCGCGCTCGAAGCCGCCGGCGCCCTGCTGGCGGGCGAGCCAGATCTCCGCCATGCCGCCTCGGGCGAGCTCGCGCACCAGGGTGTACGCACCGACCTTGGCACCACGGACCCAGCTCAGAACTTCGTTGGACGCCTCGGCCACCACGCTAGAGTCGGACTGTATGCGAAGCCTCGACGTGATGGTGCTCGTCCTGTGCGTGGCCGGGGCGGCGCACGCCGAGGCGCCCCTGGAGGTGGCGAAGCGCCAGGTGGCGGCGCTCGACTATGCGGCGGCGAAGAAGACGCTGGCCGCGGCCGAGGCCGTCGAGGGCTACTCGCGCGACGAGCTGCTCGACCTCTTCGAGCTGGAAGGCCTCGTGGCCGGAAGCCTCAGCGACGCCGCGGGCGCCAAGGCGGCTTTCCTCAAGCTCCTCACCCTCGACCCCGCGCACAAGCTCAAGGGCCGCCTCGCGCCGCGCGTCACCACGCCCTTCTTCGAGGCGAAAGGGCAGGTGGCCGACCGCGGAGCGCTCGCGCTCACGGCCCAGGCGCCGGTGGTGGAGCGCTTCCTCGTCACGGCGGTGGTCTTCGCGGTGACCGGAGACGCCAAGGGCTGGGGCACGAAGCTGGTGGTGCACGTGAAGGAGGCGGGCGGGTGGCGCGTCGTCACGGGCGCCCCGCCGACGCTCTCGGCGCCGACGAAGGCCGCGCGGGTGGAGGCCTGGGCCGAGCTTCGTACCGAGAAGGGGTGGGTGCTCGCCGTCGCGGGGAGCGAGCTGGCGCCGGTGGTGGCCGAGGCGCCGAACCCGCCGCCGCCCCCACCATCGGCGGTGCCCGTGCCGGAGCCGGTGGCCGTTCAGCCGGCCGGGCCCGCGCCGATGGTGGTGGAAGCGCCGAAGCCGGCGTCTCCTCCCGCCGAGCCCCGCCTCCGGTGGGCGGCCTACACGCTCGGTGGCTTGGGCGCCCTCGGGCTCGTCGGTGGAGGACTCCTGGAGCTCAACGCGTGGCAGACCCTGGACCCGCTCGAGCGTCCGCAGAGGAACGCCTCGGGGGTGGTCACGAGCCTGACCCGGAAGGAGGCGCTCGGCGCGGCGGAGTCGGCGCGCACGAGCGCGCAGTGGGCCGCGGTCTCCTTCGGGGTCGGCGCGGGCCTGCTGGTCGCCTCGGCGGTGGTGTTCGTCGTCGAGTCGCCGCCGCCGGTGCGGGTGGCGCTGACCCCGGCCGAGGGCGGCGCGCTCTTCACGCTCCAGGGAGCGTTCCCATGAGACGCTCGAGCGCGCTCTTCTTGCTGCTCGCGGCCTGCGCTGACTTCAGCGTCGACTCGCAGCGCTACCACTGCGCCCAGGACGCGGACTGCGGTGCCGGGTGGAGGTGCGTCTCCGGGGTGTGCGGTGGGTCGTCGGCCGACGGCGGCGCCACCGCGGCGGTGAGGGCTTCATCGAGCTGTCCCGCGGTTCCCGCCTGTGGCGGCGCGGTGAGCGGCGCCTGGACCTACACCGAAGTCTGTGTCGACGCGGCCAAGCCCTTCATCAACGTGGGGCTGGATTGCACCGGCCTCGAGTTCTCCAACGTGCGCGGCGTGGTCACCGACGGCAGCCTGGTCTTCTCGGGCAAGGGCGTGACGCACGCTCGCCACCTGCGCGTCCAGGCTGACCTCAAGGTACCGTCGGCGTGCACCCTGGGCACCTGCGACGACTACGCGAATTCGCGATTCGATGGAGGCGCTCTCGCGGCGACCTGCGTTCCCCTGGACCAGTTCCACCCGACCGACTGCACCTGCGCGCTCACCTTCGACAAGACCCTCTCCGCGAACGGGACCGTCGATACCTCGGCGGGGACCCTCACCACCACCGACGGCAGCCTCGACGTCTCCACCTTCAGGTACTGCGTCTTCGGCGGGGAGATGGTGATGAAGCAGGAGACCGGCCCGCAGGTGCTCAACGCCGTGGGGACCCTGTCGCAGTGACGACCCCCGTTTCTTCGTGAGGTCGGGCGGGCCGCTCGCGGCGGCTCGCCTCGAAACCGGACACGGCTTCGCGACGCTGGGTTGGTCCAGCCCGCGCTGCCGACGGCGGGTGATCAGCGCACGTCGAGCGCGTCGACCTTGTTGTCCATGAAGCGCGGCACCAGGAGGCGGCTGCGCTTGGTGTCCAGGCCGATGTCGGCCGGCGCCTGCAGGTCGGTGAAGGCCTCGACGAAGGGGCCGCTGGCCTTGCCGCGGTAGATGGCCTTGCCGTCCCACGAGGAGATGAAGAAGTCCTCGCCCAGCATCACGATGCCGTCGAGGCTGCCCTTGGGCAGCTTCACCGGCTCGGCCTTCTTCTTCCCGGTCAGGTCGTAGCTCAAGAGCTCGGCGGCGCCGAAGGTGACGACATAGAGCGTGTCCTTGGTGGCGAGCACGCCGTTGGGCTTGTGGAGCTCCTTCGACTTGAGCAGCGTCTTCAAGACCGGCTTCTTGCCGGCGGTCTCGAGGACGTACAGCCCGTCGGAGCCGGTGGGCTCGAAGCCGTCCTTGCCGGCCTTCAGCCCCGAGTCGGTGAGGTAGATCTTCCCACCCTCGCCGACGGCCAGGTCGTTGAGGAACGACGAGCCGGGCACCTTCACCTCGCCCTTCGCCGCGCCGGTCTTGCGGTCGAACAGGCGCACGGTGTCGATGTCGGCGACGTAGATGATGCCGGCCGAGACGACCACGCCCTTGGGCGCGTTGAGGGTGACGCCCTTCTTGCCGCCCTCGACGAGCCTGGCCGCGACGACCTTGCCGTCCGGCGCGAGCTCCATCAGGTAGCCGTTGTTGTCCTTGGCGAGCGGCTGGCCGTTGATGTTGCTCACCAGATAGGTGTCGGTCTCGGCGTCGTAGAAGACGGACTCCGGCGTGGCGAGGCCCTCGGAGACGGTGAGCGAGCTGGCGGACGCCTTCAGGGCCTCGGCCTTCGGGGCTTGGGCGAACGCGACGGTCGCGACGGCGGTCACGGCGAGGGTGATCAGTCGAATGTACATGGAAGACTCCAGGGTTGGAGGAGGCCCCCTCTTAGCGGCGCTCACCTAGGTACGCCACGGTTCCTGGCCGCGCGGCCCGCCGAGGGCGCCGGCGCTAGACTCGAGGCGAATGGAGCTGTGGGCGCGCCTCATCTGCTACGGAATGCTCGGCTGGTGCCTGGAGGTCGCCTTCACCGGCGTCAGCCGCTTCCTCCACGAGCGCGACTTGAGGCTCACCGGGCACAGCTACCTGTGGATGCTGCCCATCTACGGCCTGGGCGGCGGGCTGCTCGAGGTGACGCACGACCTGTTGGCGGCGCAGTCCATCTGGCTCCGCGGCGTCGTGGCGATGGTGGCCATCTTCGCGGTGGAGTACTCGAGCGGCTTCACCATTCGCCGCCTGGTGGGCCACTCGCCGTGGAACTACTACGGCCGCACCCGGTGGCAGCTGCACGGGCTGGTGCGCTTCGACTACGCGCCGTTCTGGTTGGCAGTGGGGCTGGGCTTCGAGCTGACGTACGCTTTCCTCCTGCGCGTGCGGCTCGGCTAGCGGCGCGCGGCGCCGTGCACGTCAGCTCCTGAGGTCGACCCTTCGATGTTCGCTCCGCTGGTGGCCACGCTCGTCTTGGCTGCAGGTCCCCTGACGCTGGCGACGCCGGGCTTCACCTGCATCGGCGTGGACCCGGCGGCCTGCGCCGAGAAGGTCGAGCGCTTCGTGCGGCTCATCGGCGTGGAGGGCGTCTTCCTCACCGCGCCCGCGCAGGTGAAGGAGCAGCTCGGCGTGGAGGGCCTCGCGCAGCTGCTCGCCTGCGACGAAGACCGGGAGTGCGTGGCGCGCTTCGGGGTGCTGCTCAAGGTCGACGGCGTGCTCGTGGGGACGCTTCAGTACTCCGACGGCGCCTGGTTCCTCTCGGCGCGGGTGGTTCGCTCCAGGGACGCGTCGGCGTGGGTGAGCGCGTCCACGGACAAGATGCGCACCGAGACCGCGGCGCAGGCCTGGCTCGACTCCACGGCGCGCGACTTCGCGGACCACCTGCTGGCCTCGCTGGGGACGCCGGCGGGGGTGCGGTGGACGCCGGGCATCGTGGGGCTGGCGCTCGCGGGGGTGGGGGCCGGCCTGTACCTCTCGGGGAAGGGCGACGAGGCGAAGGCGCCCGACGTGGCGCAGGGGAAGGAGACCTTCGGCGCCGTGATGATGGGCCTCGGCGGAGTGGGGCTCGTGTGGAGCATCGTGTGGAGCCTCGCCACGCCGTCGTCGCCGGTGCAGGCCGGGCTCGTGCCGGTGCAGGGCGGAGGCGCGCTGGTGCTGGGAGGCACGTGGTGAACGACGGGACGCGGTCGATGGGCGCGGCGGTGGGCGTGCTCTTGGTGGCGCTGGTGGTGGGGCTCGCCGGCATCGGCGGCCTGGCGCTGAAGGCGCGCGGCGACGCAGATCGGGCGCTCCGCGCGGCGCAGGCCGAGCTCGACCGCGCGCTGGCGGAGAAGAAGGAGCTCGCCGACAACCTCAACGAGCGCCGCCGCGAGCTGGAGGGCCTCGAGCACGCGCTCGAGTCGGGTCTCGCCGAGCTGGGTGATGGAGCTGAGGTGGGCGTCGCGCTGGCGGGCTCGAAGGTCGAGGTGACGCCGGCGCCGAAGACGCCGTCGCCGGTGCTCCCTCCACCGTCGTTCTGGGAGGGCTCCGACGCCGAGCGCCGGCGCGCGCTGATCACCGACACCCAGCGGCGCATCGCTCAGTTGGAGAAGGTCATCGGTGAGGTGAACCACTTCGAGGAGCGGAAGGCCGAGGTGCAAGCGAAGCTCGCGGCGCTGGAGCAGCTGCGGCGGACCCGCGCCGGCGCCCATGCCGGGAGCGCGCCCTGAGCCCGGCACGTCGAGGCGCGCTCGGCGCCGTGCTCCTCGGTGCGCTGGCCTCGTGCCTGAACGTCGAGGAGATCGACGCGCTGAAGGCCCAGCAGCGGATGCTCGATCGCACGCTGGTGGAGACCATCGATCTCGCCAACGGACTTCCGCGCAGAAGACACGACGTCGAGGCCCTCGAGCGTCGAGTGGCCTCGGCGGAAGAACGGCTCGGCGTGGAGACGAAGGATCGCGTCTCGGTCGACCCGAGTTTCTCGACCGCGCAGGGCGTGGTGAGTCCGCCGCCTGTTCCGTCGATGTGGGACGGCGAGGAGGTGAGGCGGCGGCGCTCGTACGTCGTCTCGATTCAGAAGCGGCTCGCGGAGCTCGAGCCCGTCGTGAACGAAGTGAACGCGCTCGAGCGGAGGCGGCGGAAGGCGACCGCCGCGCTGGAGGCGCTCGAGAAGCTTCAGGCCGCGCGTTCGCCCGGCGAGCCGGGTCGGGCGCGGTGATGGGGGCTCGCGTTCCGGGGCGGGCTTGAGTACCACCACCGTCATGCGGTCACCGTCTTTCCCCCGCGTCACGGCGCTGCTGCTGGGTGCGCTCTCGTCTTTCGTCGCCTGCGGCAAGCCCGCACCGTCGCAGCCCGACGCCTCGCTGGGCCTTGAGCACCACATCGGCCTCGCCACCACCCACACCGCCACCTGCAGCGACGCCTGCGGCGAGGCCGCGAACCCTCCTCTGGGCGGGCCGCACTGCGGCACCGTCTCCTCGTGTCGCGTCTTCACCGACCCGGTGCCGCGCTGCGAGTGGCTCCACAACCTGGAGCACGGGCACGTGGTGCTCGCCTATTCCTGCGACGGCGGCTGCCCCGAGGTGGTCTCCGCGCTGGAGAAGGTGAGGAGCGACGCCAACGCGGCCGGCAACACCCGCGTCCTCGTCACCCCCGACCCGCTGCTCCCCACCCGCGTGGCGGCGATGGTCTGGGGCTGGGGCTGGACCGGCGACGCGGTGAACCTCGACGCCATCCGCGCGGTGATGGCCGAGGAGGACGTCGACGCGCCCGAGGCCGGCATCTCGTGCCCGCAGTGAGCCGGGCGCCTCGATGAACCACTGATGCGTCGCTCATTGATGCGCATCAGCCGCTGAGTTGGTCCGGAGCGCTACCGTGCGCCGTCCTCTCCCGGAGACGAAACCCATGAGCCTCCTGCTCGACAACTCCCGGCGCCAGCACCGCGACATCCTGCGCTGTCTGGAGACCCTGACGCGGCAGCTGGACGAAGCGGCGCTGGCGAAGAACGCCACCGAGGCGCGCTCCACCCTGGCGGCGCTGGCCGGCATTGTGAAGGTGCACCTCGCCGGAGAGGACCAGTCGCTCTACCCGCGCCTGAAGGAGAGCCGCGACTCGGCGGTGCGGGCGATGGCCAGCGCCTTCGTCGCCGAGCTGGGCGGGCTGGGCCAGGCCTTCTCCGGCTACCTCGGCCGCTTCTCCACCGCCGCGGCCATCCAGGCCCGGGCGCCGCAGTTCGTGACCGAGACCAACGGCATTCGCGAGGCGCTCATCGGGCGCATCGCCAAGGAAGAGTCCGAGCTCTACCCGCTCGCCGAGCGCGAAGGGCTCTGACGCTACTCCTTGGGCACCAGGTTCACGAAGACGGTGCGGAACAGCTCCTTGCCGCCCGCGTCCTTCACCACCAGCGAATAGCGCGCCTTGTCCGTCTGCGGGCGGGTCACCTTGAGCACCAACTCCTTGTGGCCGCGGGCGATCTCGTGGGCGAGGTTCAGCTCGGGCGCGAAGGTGGCGGTGGCGCTCACCGTCACCGTCACCACCTTGCGGTTCTCGTCGATCTTCACCGTGCCCTGGGTGGCGATGCCCTCGGCGGGTGGTAGCGCCAGGGTGACCGAGACGGTGGGGCCGCCGTGCGTGCCGCGCGGGGCCTTCGCGCCGAGGCCTGCGCTGTAGCTCGCGGCGGAGACGTGGACGGAGAGCGGGACGGGAGGGCTCAAGCGGGCGCAGGGTAGCAGGGTGGTCGGCGGCGATCTCCGCCTGCCTCGGCGCGGCCCGGGTCAGCGAGGCGGAGCGTCCTCGCGCCGTCGCAGCCACTCGTGCTGCCGGGTGAACAGGACGGACTGCTCGAGGAAGCGTCGCTGCCAGCTGGGCACCGGCCCCGAGGCCTCCAGCGTCAGCGAGGGCTCGGGCAAGCTCGGAGACGCGGCACGGGGCACCGGCTTTGGACTGAGGGCGACGTCGCCGGCCGTCCAGCTCCTGGGGCGGGCGTGGCTCACCGCCGTCGAGAGCGACGTGGTGGGGTCGGGGCAGGTGACGGGGCCGGTCCAGGGGTGCCGGACGACGGTGCGGGCGGGGACGACGCGGACGGTCACCTTGCCCACGGTCTTCCAGGCGAAAGGCTCGGCGCCGAACAGGGCGCTGGTGCCGTCGGAGCGCGGCGCGGCCGGGCGGAGATGCACTTCGGTGGGCCACCGGGCGTGGAGGAGGCGCACGCGGGTCGCGACCCAGAAGGAAGAGACCCGCCACTCGTCCAGGGGGCGGGGGAGATCGAGCGTGCCCAAGGCGCGCACGCTGCTCGCGAGGTTGGACAGGCTCTGCAGGGGGCCCACGACGTCCGTCGCCGCCTTCCCGGCCGCGGGCCCGTGGACGGACAGGCGCATCTTCGATGGGCGAGGCGGCTCCACGGCCTCGGGGCGAAGCCCGAAGGCGACGGCCGTCATCTGCTCGTCGAAGCGGCAGGCGGCCAGGGGCAACACCGCTTCGGTGACGGCGTCGCCGCGGGCGAGGAGCCCGCGCTCGAAGGTGGTGAGGGCTTCGACGCCGGCGTCGGCGGGCCACTCACCGAGGAGGGCGTTGGGGCCGTCGAGCTCCATGGCCAGCCCCGGCTCGAGCGCCCACAGCTGCGTCTCCCGTGCGCCGCCGTCGCTGTGGTCCAGCGGCAGGCCGGCGCCGGTGTCCGCGACCGTCCACTGCACCAGGGGGAGCCGAAGCTCACCTTCGGCGGCGTGGGGCCGACTCGCGAGCAGGGTGACGGGGCGCCCCAGCGACGAGAGGCGGTGGAAGGCCGCCTGGAGCTCGGCGCTCGGAGCGAAGCCCGCGCGGCTGAGCGCCCTGGCGAGCGCCTCGACGTCGCCCGCGGGGAGGAGCTCGACGAAGTCCGGGGTGCCGGCGTCCGCGTCCGCCGGAGTCACCGGGGCCGCCGGGGACGGGGCAGGGCTCGACGCCGGCGCCTGCGGCGCGCAGGGATTGTCCTCCGCCTCGACGGCCAGCTCGGGCCGCGTACAGGCATCGAGCCAGGCGAGGGCGCTCGCGGGCGCGAGGCGGACCTTCGGCTTGAAGCCGCCGGGGCTGGAGAGGAGCGCGAGCGTCGAGTCGTCGCGCCCGAGGGTGACGAGCCCCACGGTGACCGAGAGACTGTCCCCCTGGCGGAGGGTGACGACGTCCACTCGCGGCCCCCGCGGCACGGGACCGGCGCGGGAGAAGAGCTCGGCCGGCCAAGCCTGGGCCTGCCAAGCGACGAGGGTGGTGGCCCAGAGGGCGAGGCGGGTCATCACCAGTAGGCGTTGGTGGCCTGGGTCGAGGGGTGGCCGAACTCCATCCGCGGCCAGGGGGAGGCGCCCTTGGAGTCGAGATCGGCCTCGCTGATCCACGAGGTGCGGCCCGACGCGGGGTCGGAGATGAGGAACTGGCGCTCACCCGGCGCGCCGCGGACGTCGGTCATGAGCATGAAGTGGCCGTGCTCGTCGTTGCCGTCCGCGACGCGAAGCGGAACCGGCACGCCGCGCTCGAGCTGCTTCTCGCAGTCGTTGAGGGAGAAGGGACGGGGGCGGGCGTCTTGGTGCGTGGCCGGGCGGGCGATCTCCGTGAGCGCGTCCTCGAGGCGCATGCCCTCGCCCATGCGG
>JBBIOE010000191.1:0-15922 GCA_037443525.1 Archangiaceae bacterium
GCGACGGGCGGCGGTACCGGTGGCGCGACGGGCGGCGGTACCGGTGGCGCGACGGGCGGCGGTTCCGGTGGCGCGACGGGCGGCGGTTCCGGTGGCTCGACCTCCGGGAGCACCTGCGCGGCGCCGGGCGCCTTGACGCTGCTCTCCAACGGCCTGGGCACGGTGTCGGACACCACTGCCGGCGCGACGAACGCGCTGGCGGCGTCTTGCGGCGGCGCCCAGGGGAACGAGGTGGTCTACACCGTACACACCCCCTCGATCGGAACGCTGGTGCTCGACGTGCGGCCGGCGAACGGCAGCGGCTTCACCCCGGTGGTGTCGGTGCGCTCGGCCTGCACGGTCGCCAACTCCGAGGTCAGCGGCGCCTGCGCTCGCGCCAACGTGGCCGAGGGCACCGCCCAGCTCGACCTCGCGAATCTGCCGGCCGGCGACTGGGCCATCGTCGTCGACTCCGCCGACGGGCAAGGCGGCGCCTTCACCCTCTCAGCCCAGTTCTCCACCACGCTGGGCAAGGCCTGCGTCGACCCCATCGCGCTGCCCTTCAGCGGCGGCGGCGTGGTGGTCTCCGGCACCACCATCGGCTTCCCCGCGGCGACCAGCGGCTCCTGCGGCGGCTCGGGGAACGAGGTGCTCTACACGTTCACCACCACGGGGCCGCGCGACTTCCGGGCGACGCTCGAGGCGCTCTCCCCGACGCTGCAGCCGACGCTCACGCTCCGGTCCGCCTGCGCCACCGGCGAGCGCGGCTGCGGCGCCGCGCCGTCCGCGGGCGGGACCGCCTCCCTCGACGTCGGCAACCTCCCCGCCGGCACCTACTTCGTCGTCGTCGACGGCGCCTCGAGCACCCAGGGGCCGTACCGGCTCTCCGCCACGCTCGATCCGGTGCAGACCGGCGACGTGTGCGCCGCGCCCCTCCCGCTGACCTTCAGCCAGGGCACCACCGGCGGGACCGCGAGCGCCGCCGGCGACACCACCCGTTTCTTCAACGAGCAGTCGGTGAGCTGCGGCGGCAGCTCGGCGCCGGACCTGGTCTACAGCTTCACCACCGCCCAGCCGCTGGACCTCGAGGCCTCCGTCACCTCGCTCGACGGCGGCTTCGCCCCGGTGGTGGCGGTGAAGAGCGCCTGCGTGGGCGGCGAGCTGGCCTGCGGCACCTCGGGAGCGGCCAGCGCCTCGACTCGGAAGGGCAACCTCCCCCCCGGCACCTACTTCCTCCTCGTCGACGGGAACACCGGCAGCCGCGGAGCCTACTCGCTCAACGCCTCGCTCACTCCCCCGGCGCTGGGCGACACCTGCGCGGCCCCCTTCCCGCTTGCCTTCTCCCTCGGCGCCGACGGCGGCACCGCCACCGCCACCGGCGACACCACGCGCCTCTTCAACGAGCAGTCGGCGAGCTGCGGCGGCGGCTCGGCGCCGGACCTGGTCTACAGCTTCACCCTCGGCGCGCCGAAGACCGTGACCGCGAGCGTGTCGGCGACCAGCGGCACCTTCCAGCCCGTCGTGTACCTCCGCAACGCCTGCGCGGGCACCGAGCGCGCCTGCGGCCTGGGGGGCGTCGGTGGCACCGCGACGCTCACCGCCAACGCCCTCCCGGCGGGGAGCTACGCACTCTGGGTCGACGGGGCCTTCGGCTCGTCGGGCCCCTTCACGCTGACGGTGACGGCGAACTAGACGCGCCGGAGCTGCGAGGACTTCCATGGTGAGTCTGGTTCTCGGTCTGTCGCTGCTGGCGAGCTCCCCCAGGGTGCTCACCGCCAAGGAAATCGACGGCGTCCGTGCGCGCGTCACGGGGAAGGTGGTCGCCGAGCAGAGCTTCGCCTTCCCGGGCGTCCATGAGCCGTGGGTGTTGATCTCGAGCGTCGCCAACGGCGCGCTGACGGTGTCCCTCTTCGCCGAGGGCCGGGAGCCCCTGCGCGCGACCTTCCCCGGGGTGACCGAGCTGAACGGCGTCGCCTTCCCGGTGGTCGATGCCAGCGGCGGTCGCGACGTCGTCGTCAGCACCGTTCAGAAGAAGGGCACCGGGTACGTGGTGTTCCAGCAGTGGCACGCCAGGCAGAGTGAAGGCAACTTCACGCGCAACCCGAAGCGGGAGGAGGCGCTGGCGTCGATGCTGCCGCCCGGGGCCGGCGTGGCGCTGGCGAGAGACGCCTACCTGATGCTGGTGAAGCTCGAGCCCGCGCGGTGCGTGTCCACCCCGGCGCCGGTCGCCGTGGAAGACCAGCAGGAGTTGGTCGCCGTTCCCGGCAAGGCCGGAGGCTTCTCGGTGGTGAGCGCGCGCGACGGGGAGGTCCCCTCGTGGGTGTCGGTGCGACTCCAGAAGGTGCTGCGCGAGTTGCCCGTGCACTGCGACGGCGGGTGGGACCGCTTCGGCGACCCGGGCTGCCGGTGCGTCGACCCGGTGCAGCAGCTCAACGACGCGCTCGCGGCCGTCCCCTCGGAGCCCTCGTTCAATCGCCTGCCGCCCACCGTCGAGGTGCCGGCCGGAGGCCTCGAGCTGAAGGTGAGGTCGGGCACCTTCAGGGTCCCCCGGGGGCTGCTCGAGTGCACGGGAGACGTGGCCGTCAGCGCCGCGCTCGTCGAGACCAAGCGCGGCCTTCTGCTGTTGACCACGGCATCACCCGGACCGGTGGGTGAAGGCCAGGAGGAGCGAGAGCAGGACTGCGTTGAGGGCCTCCAGAACGAGCAAGCCGCGAAAGGAGAAGTCCCCGAGAGAGAGTCCTGCGCTGAGGGCTCCGACTGTGCTCGGTATGTCCCCCCGGCCCCTCAGCTCCAGGTGCGCGCCGTCCTCGTGGACCTGCCCCTCGCCCACTGAACCCGAAATCCCCTCGATTCTTGGAGACCTCCCGCCATGGACTGCACGCTCTGCGGCGCCTGCTGCGTCGCCCCCGACATCGCGGCGCTCGACAAGCCGCTCGGCCTGGCGTGCGTACACCTGGGGCCCGACCAGCGCTGCACCCGCTACGAGACCCGGCCCAAGCCCTGCCGCGACTACCAGCCGGACGCCCTGTGCGAGCAGATCGCCGCGCCGACCTTGGACGAGCGGGTGAAGAAGTACCTCGCGCACTTCGGCCTGGAGGACGAGGCCCAGCGCGTCCGCGAGCACGGCGATCGCTCGCTCGCGCAGGCCCGCGCCCGCGAGGCGCTCTTCGCCAAAACCGGCCGACCGAACGCGTAGCTCCTCGCGCTCCTCCATCGCCGAGCCCCGTGCCCGGTGCAGACACGCCCTGGCCTCGGGGTGCTCGAGCCCATCGAGGGCGGCCACCCGCGGGCCGGCCGGGCCGACATCGCCGGCTACCAGCGCGCCGTCTTCCGCCTCGCCGGAGAGGCCCGGGTGACGCTGGTCGAGGCCCAGGCGCTCGCCGACGCCAACGAGCTCCAGTGGTGCTACGCCTTCTCGGGGCCGCGCGCCTTCGAGGCCACGGCCCGCGCTCGCGTCACGCGCGGCGTGGTGCACCGCTTCGAGCGGGTGCACGAGCAGTGGACGACGAGCGTCGCGGGCGCCGCGCTCGGAGAGACCTGCGCGAAGGACCAGGAGTGCCGGGGCTTCGCCCGCTGCGACCAAGGGCGGTGCGAGGTCGCCACCACGGAGCCTGTGCCCCCGGCGCCCGACGCTGGGCAACCGCCGAAGTGAGCGGCGTCTGCCCCCCCCTGGCCCGGCGGACTTCTCGCCGCCGGAGGGCGGGCTATCTTCACCGCATGCGGTTGGTCATCGCCCTCGTGGTGACGGTCGGGTTCGGCGCCTGGGCGCAGTGGGCCGGGGGCGGCGTGTGGACCGGCTACGTGAACGGCTGGGTGCCCGATCAGCCGCGGGCCTTCCAGGTGCCCTACGCCCTGCCGTACTTCTCCTACGGCACGCCGTACCTGGTGGATCCGGGTTACGCCGCGCCGCCCCCCGCCTGGTCCGCCATCGCCTGGCAGCAGCAGGCCGCGGCGGATCAGGCCGTGGAGAGCGCGCGGCTGGCGCGTGAGGCCGAGGCGCTCCGCCGCGCCGCCGACGAGGCCGCGGCGCGAGAGCTGGCGGCGCACCAGGCGGCGCAGGAGCTCGCCGCCCAGCAGCTCGCCCTGCAGCAGGCCCAGCAGCTCGCGCTCCAGCAGGCCACCCAACAGCTCGCGGCGCAGAAGGCCGAGCTCGAGCTCGCCGAGCGGGAGGCCGCCCGGAAAGCAGCCGCCGCCGCTCCGCCAGTGAAGGGCCCCGACGTGTACCGCTGGGTCGACGGCGAGGGCGTGGTGCACTACTCGACGCGGGCGCCGAGCGACGCCAAGGTGAAGGCCGAGAAGGTCGGGAAGTGAGCGGCCTTGCTCACGCCCGCTGCTGCAACAGGCTCAAGACCGCCGCGAAGTGGAGCGCGCTCGCCAGCACCACCATGCCGTGGAAGACCTCGTGGTAGCCGAAGACCGCCGGTGACGGGTTGGGCCACCGCTTGCCGTACACCAGCGCGCCGGCGATGTAGACGACGCCGCCACCGAAGATGAGCAGCGCGCGGCTGGAGCCCAGGCCGTGCACCACCGCGGGGATGACCGGCACCGCCATGCAGCCGAACAAGACGAACAGCAGCGCGTTGAGCGCCCGGAACGCGTGCACGAAGAAGAGCGAGTGCAGGACGCCGAGCCCCGCGCCGATCCACGCGCACCACAACAGAATCGTGCCCTCGCGCCCCGGCACCCCGAGCCAGGCCACCGGCGTGTACGTCCCCGCGATGAGGAGAAAGATGCCGGCGTGGTCGAGCCGCCTCATCCGCACCTTGGCCTGCTCGCTCCAGCTGGCCCGGTGGTACGCGGCGCTCACGCCGTACATCACCACCAGCGAGACGCCGTAGATGAGCCCGGCGCCGACGCCCCTCGGGCTGCGGGCCACCAGCAGAAGCCCCGCCCCCGCGACCAGCGCCAGGAAGAACGCCACCTGGTGAATGACGCCCCGCAGCCGCGGCTTCACCAGCTCGTGGACGCCGTCAGCGCTCAGGTGGCCGACGTCGGCGTGGAACCGCCCTCGAGATCGCTCCGCGATCATGCGAGCGAGCCATGCTTGCCTCGCGCCAGCGCTTGCTCGCGGTCACTGCACCGATGGGGGAGCGCAGCCGGTGCGTCTTCAGCTGGCGTGCATGCGCTGGCGCATCGCCTCGACGGCGCTCTTCGCCTCGCGCAGCCCGACGCCGGTCTTCTCGCGGTAGAGCTTGATGGCGTCGATGAGGTTGCCAGTGCGGATGTGCACCTGGATGTCGCCGTCGGTCACCATGCGCAGCGGCACCACCCCGGGCGAAGAAGGCGGACGAGCGCGCAGCTCTTTCTTCTCCACCGCGGCCTTGGGGTCGCGACGCGCGGCCGCGGTCGTCTCCCGCCACGCGCGCACCGCGTCTTGTTTGCGGCCGGCGCGCAGCAACCCCTCCACGTCCGCTGAGGGGAGGCCGCCGACGTCCAAGGAGCGGGAGCGGCGCTTGGGCTTCGTCACCAGCGCCCACGCAGCGACGCCGATGGCGCCCAAGCCCAACAAACCCAAGATGAAGAACGCGACCACCATGCCTTCACCCTAACGCGAATGGGTTGCGCGATCCGCTCGGCCTGACGTTTCAGTGGAGGTGTCGTCGGACCCGGTTCGGCATGGCGCAGCTCGTCACGCCGTCCGGCCGGGCGCGGCCCACTGGCGCTTCGCGTCGACCTGCACCAGCCGCCGCTCCGGCAGCCACACCCCGGTGAGCTGCCCGCCGTAGACGCAGCCGGTGTCGAGGCCGAGCGCATAGGGGTGGCGTTGCAGCCCTCGCACCGCGTCATGGCCGAAGAGGACGAAGCGGTTGCCCTTCCACCACGCCGCCCAGGGCGTGCCCCCCTCGATGCGCGGAGTGGGCCGGCCCTGGCCGTCGAAGCTGCGGAGGTTCAAGACCAGCTCGCGCTCCTGCTTGGCGAGCGGCACTCCCGGGACGAGGCCGCCGTGCACCACCAGGGCGTTGGCCTCCGGGAGGTCGAGCCAGAGGGGCAACCCCAGGAGGTACTTCCAGTCGGCCTTGGTCAGCGAGCGGGCCACGGCCTGGTGCGCGGCGCCGACGGGGCGCCCTTCCCGGCTGGCGAGCACGTGTGCGTCGTGGTTGCCGAGGACCGCCAGGGCGCCCGTCTCCCGGGCGAGCTGCAGCACGCCTTGCGAGTCAGGGCCCTTGGCGACCAGGTCTCCGACGAAGACGAGGCGATCGCCGGCGCCGAGGCCGGCCCTCGCGAGCAGCGCTTCGAGCTCGAAGAGGCAGCCGTGAACGTCGCCCACCACCAGGGTCCGCCTCACCGGTGAACCTCCCGGGCGCGACCTGGCTCCCACTGGCCGAAATGCTCGCTCGACTCCGGCCTCACCTCGTCCGCCTCCTCTTCGCCGCGACTGGCGCGGTGGTGCTCCTGGGGGTGGGCGCGGTCTACGCCCGCCTGGGAGGCCATTGAAACATCCTCTGTAGGCCGGCGGTCGCCGGCCCCTACGGCGCGGCGCTGGGCTGGCTCCTGTCCTCGGGCATCACGCGTCGGGGCTGAGCGGGGCCTCTTTGGGGAAGATCGCGCCGGCGCGGCGCAGCGCCGCACGCACCGCGGTCCTCACCGGGGCGGGCACCTCTCCGCCGGGGATGGCGCGGCACAGCGACACCGTGCGCTTGAGCGACTCGCAGGCGGCGGTGCAGCGCGCGCACGAGGCCAGGTGCCGCTCGATGCTCTCGCAGGCCGCCTGGTCGATCTCCGAGGCGGCGTAGGCGGCGAGCTCCTGTGACAGCTCGGGACAGGGCACCGCGTCGGGCGTCTCGTCGAGGGCGGCCCCGAGCTGCTGCTTCAGGGCCAGCCGCGCCCGGTGGAGGCGGCTCTTGAGCGCGCCGACCTCGATGCCCACCACGCCCGCGGCCTCCTCGGCGGAGAGACCCTCCACGTCGCGCAGGACGAGCGCCTCGCGGTAGTCGCTGGGCAGGGTGGCGATGGCGGCCTGAATCAGCCCGCCCACCTCGCGCGCGTGGGCCCGCGCGTCCTCGGGAGAGGTCTCGGCGGGCGCGCGCTCCAGCTCCTGGGTCTCGAGCGACTCGTGCTGCGCCGGCTCGCCCTCGCGGCGGCGGCGCTGCTTGATGCAGTAGCTCCGCGCCACCTGGTAGAGCCAGGTCGACAGCTGCGCGTCGCCGCGGAACTGGGGCAGGTTCTTCCAGGCCGACAGAAGGGTCTCCTGCAGGACGTCGCGGGCATCTTCCTCGTGGCCGCACATGCGCAGCCCGAACCGGTAGATGCGTTGCTCGTGGCGCGCGAGCAGCTTCTCGAGCGCGGCGGTGTCGCCGGCCTTCACCTTTTCGAGGAGCTCGGCGTCGGTGGGGGTAGCCATGAAGACACGTCTAACGTCCTCCCCGGCGCGCGTCGACGGTTGGATGTCAGGAGGGCAGTCGGGCGAGGAAGCCCTCGACGCCCTGGGTGACGCGGTCCCAGGACTCGAAGCGCCGCGTCCAGGTGTGCCCGGCGCCGCTCGCCCCGCTCGGCCCGACGAGGTGGAGCGGCCTGAGGCCGTGGCCGCCGATGCGCCGGCGCTCCGAAGAGAGCAGCTCGACGTAGCGGTTGGCGTCGCTCGCCACGAAGCCCATCAGGGCGAAGAGCACCGCGTCGAGCACGTCCGGCGAGGGCACGGTGGTCGGGCGATCGAGCAGGGTCTCGAGCCAGGGCCCGAGGCGCGCCTCCCGGTCCGCCCGCCGGCCGAGCGCCGCCCAGACGCAGGCGAAGCCGCTCACCACCTGCTCCCGCGCCAGGTCGACGTTCGAGCCCCACAGGCGCTCGCGCACCACCCGGTGCTCCTCGGCGTCGAGCGCGAAGGGGCCGCCCAGCTCCCGCCACAGGCCCTCGGTCTGCGCCCAGGTCCACCCGGCGGTGCGCGCGCCGAGGAGCACGTGGCTGAAGTGGCACGCCACCCCCTCCAGCTCCTCGGGGCTGCCCCACATGCGCGCGGTCTTGAGGGCGCCCCGGAGGCGCTGCACCACGTCGGTCTCGAAGGTCCTCTCGTCGCTCACGGGCCGGCGGACCTTACCCTCCGGGCCTCACGGCGCGTAGGCCTGGTCGGACTCATGCGCCTGGACGGCGGGGGGAGGAATGACCAGGGTGAGGCGCGTGCCTCGGTCGGGCGCGGACTCCAGTGTCACGTCGCCGCCGTGCGCCTCGGCGAGCCCCTTGGCGATGCACAGGCCGAGGCCCTTGCCGCTCTTCGCCACCCGCGCCCGCTCCCAGCAGCGCTCGAAGAGGCACTCCGTCTCCTCGGTGGAGAGCCCCGGCCCGGCGTCGTGGATCTCCACCTCCAGCCGTCCGGCCCGGGCGCTGGCGCTCAGCGTCACCCGCTCGCCTCGGGGCGAGGCGGCGGTGGCGCGAGCGACCAGGGTGCCCAGCGCCTGCACCACCCGGAGGCGATCGACCAGCACCGTGGCGTCGGCGCCGTCCACCGAGACCTCCAGCCGCACGTCCTTGGCGCGGGCCTCCCCCGCGTGCTGCGCCACCACCTCGTCGACGATGGCGCCCAGCGGCTCGGGCTGGCGCTTCACCACCAGCGTGCCGGCCTCGACGCGGGCGGCGACCACCAGGTCCTCGATGAGCCGGTGCGCCTGGGCCAGGCTGGTCTTGATGGCGCCGAGGGCGCGGGGGTCGCCGGGGCGCCTGGTCAGCACGGCGGCGTTCAGGGCGATGGCGTTGAGCGGGCCGCGCAGGTCGTGGCTCACGATGCTCACCACCTGGTCGCGCGCCTTCTTGGCCCGCTCGTCTTCGTCCGAGCGGCGGCCCGGCTCGGCGGCGTCGTGGAGGAAGAGCGCGAGGCCCCCGCTCGACGGCACGGCGCGGCAGGCGACAGGGCGCGCCGTCCCCGGTGCCAGAAGCTCGAGCTCCCAAGCTCCCGCGCCGGCCGCGGCCTCCGAGAGCCGCCGCTCGGCCTCCGGGTCCAACGGCGTCGGCAGCACCTCCCACAGCACCCGACCGAGCAGCGCGTGGCGCGGCACGCCGAAGAGCCGCTCCACCGCCGGGTTGGCGTGCTCTACCCGGAGCTCTCGATCGAGGAGGAGGACGCCGTCGCCGAGACCTTCGAGCGCCCGCGCCACCGACGTGTCGGTCCCCACGGTCATGCGGCAATGTCTTCGGTCAAACGCGCGAGCCGCAACGCGCAGCGCTTGCGTCGACCGCCGATGGGTTCGGGTCAGCGGAGCTCGAGGCGAGGCTTCACCGCGTCGCGTCGCCCGGGAGCGGAACGACGCCCGTCCCAACCCGCGCGAGGTTCCCGGCGAAGACCGTGTCCTTCGAGAGCCTGACCTCCCCCGGGTCGAGCGCGCCGGCTCCGCTCGACTCGACCAGGAAGGACCCGTTCTGCGCGTGCACCGCGACGCGGTTGTCCTCGATGAAGCTCGAGCCGACGTTCGCGGAGGCCCCGTCGACCGCCAGACCGATGCCGAAGTTGCGGCCGCTGACGGAGTGCGTGAGCTCGAGCATGGCGAACGAGTGCACCACGATGCCCAACCCGAACTCCGGGCCCACCGTCTGCGGCAGGGTGCCGAGCACGAGCGAGTCGACCACCAGCGCGCTGGTCGCGCCGTCGAGGAGGAAGAGGCCCGTGTCCCGGTTGGCGACGACCGCGCAGCCGGTGAGCTCCAGCCGGCTTCCCGACTGAATCGACGGCCCGCGGCCGAAGCCACCTCTCGAGTTCGAGAGCCCGTCGCGGATGAGGGAGCCCCTCCCCGTCACGCTGCTCTGCTCAATCGCCAGCACGTTGACCTGGACGTTGCCGACCACCGCGCTGTCGAGGAGCTCCAGCCTGCCCCCTTCCTGGACAGTGACGCCGTACCCGAGCGGCGTGCCCGCGGGAGCGCGCGTGGCGCGAACCAGCGAGCTCGAGAGCGTGGCCACCGAAGGGGTCGAGGCGGCGGCGCTGTCGATGCTCAGCCCGGCCGTGGTGCTGGTCACGATGGCGCTGTGGTCGAGGGTCGCGTGCGCGCCGCGCTGGACCTGGAGGCCGAAACCGAACTGGCCGTGATCGTTGGCGCGCGTGTCGCGAATGAGCGTGTCGCTCGCGGTGAGTCGGGCTTGAGCGTTTCGCAGGAGCACCCCGCCGCTCTGGTTGCCGGCGAGCACGCTGTCGGTCAGCTCCGCCAGGGCCGGCGAGTCGAGCATGAGCCCGATGCCGAAGCTGCCGGTGTTGGCGGCCGACAGGGTGTCCCGCACCACGGAGCGCCGCAGGCTGATGAAGGCGGGCACCGCGGTGGCGCCGGGATCGCTGGTCACCACCCCGGCGAAGCGGTTTCCGACCAGCGCGCTGTCGACCAGCGCCAGCGCACCGCCCCCCTCGAGGTAGACGCCCGCCCCGTAGTTGCCCTGAGCGTTGGGCCTGGTGGCGCGCACCACCGAGCCAGCCAGCCCCGCCCTGCTGTCGGCGCCAGCGACCATCAGGCCGATCTCGCGGTTGGCCTCGAAGACGCAGTCCGTGGCCACGAGCCTCCCGCCGGTCTCGACCACGGCCCCGATGAGCTGGCCGCGAATGGTGAAGCCGCGCACGTTCGCCGAGCGGCCGCCTCCCACCGAGAGCCCCGGGTTGGCGCCGGTCGGGTTCTCGAGGCTGACGCGCTCGGCGCAGCGCCCGACGAGCGTCACCGGCTTCGAGAGGTTCAGGCTCTCGGCGTAGTTCCCGGCCTCGACGGCGATGGTCGCACCCGCGCGGGCGGCGGCCAGCGCGTCGGTGATTCGGGTGAAGTGGGTGGCGTTCACGGCCGAAGGCGGGAGCGTGGCGTCGACGAAGAGGGTCGCCTCCGGGGGAGGAAACGGCGCGGCGCAGTCGCCGACCGCCTGGCAGACCGGGCTTCCGATGGCCTCGCGGGTGGGCCCGCTGCACGCCGTCGCCGGAAGGACGTCGCGGCACCCCCACCCCGAGGGATCGGCTTCGAAGCCGGCCGGGCAGCGCGTCCACCCCACCGCGGCGCAAGTCTCCGAGCCCAGCGTCGGCATCGTGCCCGGCGGGCAGTCGGAGGCGGGCAAGAGCGGGATGCAGGTGGCGCCGTCGGAGGCGAGCCGCAGGCCGGGCGGACACGGATCGGCGGAGGCGTCGGGCGATTCCAGGGCTGGGGCCGGACAGCCAGCGCTGAGCAAGAGTGTCACCGCGGCGACGCAGGTGGCCGAAAGGCGCTGAAGGACGGGCATGTGGTGGTGGGGGCTACTTGAACGAGTCGCTCTTCGCGATGGCGGCGTCGAGGTCGCCGAGCACCTTGGCGCGGAAGTCGGGCGTGTAGTCCGCGGTGATGGTGCCCTGGAAGTTCTTCGGGATGTTGTCGTCGCCCGGGCGCACGTCGTGGATGTACGCGGTCGCGCCGGCGGCAGCGTAGGCGTTGGCGTCGCCGTACTTGTCGTCGCCGAAGCCGAAGATCTTCGCGTTGGGGAAGGTCCGGCGCAGCTCGGCGAGGCGCTGGGCCTTGTAGTCGCCCTGGCTCTGCGCCTGGTCGGAGTTGAAAGGCGAGAAGCCCAAGAGGTCCATCTTCCCGCGGGCGAGCAAGGCGCCGTCGGGAAGCTGCGCGAGGAAGTCGTCGTTGAGGGTGCCGATGCGCTGCGGCCCCGCCGAGAGGTAGATGATGGGCACGCCCTTCGCGGCCACGCCTTCGAGCAGCTCCTTCGCGCCGGGAATGGGGGCTTGGGTGGTGCCCTTGAGGACGTCGGTCGCCTTCGTCGGGCGCAGGGTGTCGTCGATGTCCGAGACGAAGATGGGGCCGTCGTAGCTCCGCGGCAGCGCCAGCACCTTCTCGTCGGCGGTGCGGCCCTCGGCCTCGACCTGGATGTGGATGAGGCCGCCCTTCTTCGGGTGGAGCCCCTTCGGCCCCAGCTGCTGCAGCTCCTCGACGGTGGTGGGCTCGAAGCCGTGGCCGTCGGTCTTCCCGGACTCGATGGTGTTGCCGCCCTTCACCGACAGCTTCACCGTCTCGCCGCCGACGCCGAGCGCGAGGAGGGTGCCGAGGCCGCGCGGGAACAGGGGCGAGAGGTGGTCGTCGGACGTCTTCACCCCGCCGGTGTCGCCCGAGAGGAACCGGCCGTCCTGGGTGTCGAAGGCCACGTAGCCGTCGACGCCGTCGAGGATCTCCCGATCGAAGAGCCCGTCCTTCACCGGCGCCGCGGCCTTGGCCTTCGCGGGCTCGAACGACGAGCCGGCCTTCGAGAACGGTGACGCCTTCGCCGCCTTCGGCGCGTCGGCCTTCTTCGCCTTCTCGGCCGTCGCCTTCGGGAGGGTCGCGGTGCTCTTCCGGCTCGACGTCTTGCCTACGGTCATCGGGGTGCCTCGGTGCGGAACGTGGAGCCCCCCGATGCTCGCGGACCGGCCCCGCCCCGCGCAAGCGCGAGGTGTCCTGGTGGGTGACGACGGCCGGGTCTCGCCGAGGACGCGCCTCGAAAGGCGCGGTAGTCTCGGCCGCTGCTCAAGGGGGCCGTCGTGTCGCTTCGAACGTCAGCGCTGTTCGCAGGGCTCGCGCTCGTCATCGCCGGAGCCGCCTGCCGGCGCTGCGCCGAGCCATCACCGCCGCCCTCGCCGGTCGTGACCTCCCCGCCGGTGCTGCCCGATCTCCCCTTGGAGGTCGCGGGCCGCGTGATCGATCGCGAGGGAGCGCCCGTGCCCGGGGCCGAGGTGGCCCTCTTCGGGCCCTGGGCGACCTGGCGGTCCGAGATGGCCTCCACCGCTGGGAGCGGTGCCGACGACGGGCGGGACTGCCGGGCGTGGCCCCTCGCCTGCTCCTCGGAGGAGGCGCGGGCCGAGGTGCGGCAGCGCCTCGACGCGGGAACGCTCCGCTTCCCCGAGCCCCTCGCACGCACCCGAACCGACACCTGGGGTCGCTACCGGCTGGACGCGGGCACCCGGGACGCCGTGGTCGTCGCCTGGAAGGGTCCCTCCCTCGCGCGCAGTGACCTCGCGCTGACCCAGTGGCAGGACCTCGACCTCACCCTCGAAGACGACACCCCCTGGGTGAGGGGCCTCGCCCCAAAGGGTGCCCACGGGCTGCTCGTCAACCCCTTCACCCGCCAGGCAGGGCCATTCGACGTCGCCGCGTGGGACGAGCACGCGGTCCCTCTCGAGGGGAGCGTCGTCCTCCTCGACCCGGCCGATGGACCTGCCCGCGAGGTTGTCTTCTCGCTGGTCGGACCCGACGGCGGGCTCGTCGACGGCGAGCTGTCGCTCGACTTCGGGCCCTGGGCCGGCCGACGCACGCTGCGGACCGACGGCGGCTTCGCGCGCGCCTCGGTGCCGTTCTTCCTGCGCGGCCACTGCGAGGTGGCCGCGCTCTCCGACACGCTGGCCGGCCGAACCTACCTCTTGGACACGGTGCGCCAGCTCGCCGTGCGCCTCGACGTTCGCCACCGCCTGCGGGTGCGCTGGCGCCCCGAGAACGGGGTGCCGGCGCAGGTGACGGTCGCCTACCCCCTCGGGGAAGGCATCTCGGCCATCGGCGGCGAGCGCGTGGTGGCCTCCCGGCTCGTCGACGGCGGGGAGACCGTCTTCGATCCCCTCGAGGTGAGGGGGTCCCCTCCGATGCTGGTGGTGCACGTCGAGCGTCCCGCCGACGTCGCGGTGACGCGCCCGTGGGTCTCCAGCGACGGCCTGGCCGAGCTGAGCGTGGAGCTCGACCGGGCGCCCGGGGCCTCGGGCGTGGTGGTGGACGGCGAGGGCCGCGCCGTGGCCGAGCTCCCCCTCACTTTCCTCCACCTCGACGGTGGCTACGCCGGGGGAGCGACCACGGGCGCCGCCGGGACGTTCGCCTTCAGCCCAGCCTCTGCCGAGCCGCTCTGGATCGAAGCGAGCCACCCCATGCTGGGCTGGCTGCGCGAGCGCACCGACCGTCACGCCGGGCGCCTCACCCTCGCTCGGGCGGGCGCGGTGGAGCTCGCCGTCGAGAGGCCCGACGGAGGACCACTGCGGGGGGAGCGAGTCGAGGTGACAGTGGACCAGGTGTGGGTGCACGCCCGAACTACGGAAGCGGGCCAGCTGCTGGTGGGGGGCCTCCAGCCGGGCCCCCGAGACCTCCGCATCGCGCTCGACGAGCGGCTGGCGGGCAGTGTGCGCGTCGAGGTGCCGACCCGAGGGGCGGTGCGCGCCAGTCTGCGGCTGGCCGTGCCCGACGGAGGGCTCCGCTGACGACGGGCGCGCGGCGCCATGCCGGCCTCGGCGGTCGTCGCCGGGCTACTTGAGCGCCTCGGCCTTCCGACCCTGCATGCGCGCCTGCGCCTCCGCGAGCTGCACGTCGGTGCTGTGCCGGGTCAGGACTTGCCCGACGTTGTTCGGATCCACCGGCTTGAGGGTCTCGGACCAGCCTTGACCCGCCTCGCCGGCCTGCCCGCCGACCCGGCGCGCCCGCATCTGCACCTCATCGGCCCCCAAGCGCACGTCGCCCCCCCAGTCCGGGCTGCGCGGCGACAGCTTCTTGGGATCCACGTTCGGGCCGGTGTTGATGAGGCCCGCGGGAGTCTCGGCCACCCAGTGGCTCGTGCCCACGTCGATGGTGACCTCGACCATCTTCGTCGCGCCGAGCGACGCGCCGCGCCCTTTGAGCTCGGCCACGATGGCGGTCATCTGGCCGACGTCGACCCCGGGCGCGCGGATGAACTTGTCGCCGTAGGTGCGCGCCGCCGAGTAGAGGCCCTGCTGGAGGTTCCACAGGTCCGTGCGCGAGAGTGACCCCTTCTCGAGGTGGTCGAGCGCGGCGGTGACCGCCGTCTTGTCGACGCCGGGAGGGAGCTGGTCGAGCGCGCCACGGGCCCCGAACAGCCGGCGCATGGCCGACGCGTTGGCCTGCGCGGCCTCGGGCGTCCCGGAGCCCAGCACCAGCGAGCTCGCGAGCGAGGCGCCGCCGCAGATGTCACCGGCGTTTCCGGCCTTCATGCTGACGCCGTTGACCTGAGTGGCCTGGATCGCGATCTCCTGGCGTGAGGCCTGGTCGGAGAGGGTGACGAGCTGGTCGGCGGAGGTGATCAGGTCCCCCGGCGCTGCGTTGGTCTTCGTGGGGCTGGCCGCCTCGAAGCCGTCGACGAAGGGAGAGGCAGTCCGAGTCGCGTCCCGGGCCTTCGGCGCGGCCCCGGCTGAGGCGGTCTCGACGGCCTTGGAACGCACCGGAGTAGCGGTCTTGGGAGTCCGTACCCCCGAGATACGGGGCGAAGCGGTGGGGGTCTTCATGGTCGCCATTATGCGGTATCGCCGGGTCGTCGGGAAAGTTGCGCCGGGCGGCGCCGGCCTCGACAGCGCAACGGCTCAGCGCAGTGGAGCCCTCAGTCAGGGCAGCTCGATGCGCACGGTGGTGCCCTGGGGCGAGTCCTCGACGTAGGCCCGCCCGCCGTGGTGCCTCGCCACCTCGCGCACGATGGTCAAGCCCAGGCCGGTGCTCTTGGGTGTCCCCCTCACCCGGTGGAAGGGCTCGAACACCGCCTCGCGCTCGGCCTTGGGAATGCCCGGCCCGTCGTCGTGCACCGTGAAGGCGTGCCCGCCCGCGCTCGCCTCCAGGCGCACCGCGACCGTGCTGCCTACCGGCGCGAAGCGGATGGCGTTGGCGAGCAGGTTGTCGAGCGCCTGGCGCACCGAGCCTGCGTGCACCCGGGCCTTCGCCTCCGGAGGCGCCACCAGCGTCACCGCCACGCCCTTGGCCAGCGCCGACGCCCGCGCCGCCGCCGCCGCCTCCTCGGCCAGCGCCGAGAGGTCGGCCTCCTCGGTCTCCAGCTCGCCCTTCCCCATCGACACCGCGTCGAGGAGCCGGGTGGCCAGCTCGCCCAGGCGCACCACCTCCTCGTGCGCGTCCTGGAGCGCCTGGCGCAGCTCCTCGGCGCTCCGCTGCCGCCGCAAGGCGAGGTCGAGGCTGGTGCGCATCAGCGTCAGCGGCGTCCGCAGCTCGTGGGCCGCGTCGGCCAGCAGCCGCTCCTGCTGGGCGCGCGCCGCCTCCAGGGTCTCGGTGGTCGC
>JBBIOE010000192.1:0-15735 GCA_037443525.1 Archangiaceae bacterium
ATGATTGTGAATGGATTCAAAGTTTTCCGATTCCACGATATAGGCTTCTACACGTTCGTCCGCGTTCAATACCGCCGCGCCCTGCCGCGGCCGCGCCGTCGCCGGCGCCAGCGCGCGAGGTGGTGGCGGCGCCGCAGCCGACGGCGTGGGCGCTGGTGATCGGCGTGGAGCGCTACCGCGACGTGGCGCCGGCGGAGGGCTCGCGGAGCGACGCGGAGGCGGTGGCCCAGCTGTTCCGCAAGAGCCTCGGCATTCCCGAGAGCCACGTGAAGGTGGCGCTGGACGATCGCGCCAGCCGGGCGGACTTCGAGAAGCACCTGGACTGGCTGAAGACCTCGGTGCCGCCGGGTGCGCGCGTCTACTTCTACTACGCCGGCCACGGCGCCCCCGACCCCCAGACCGGCGCGAGCTTCCTGTTGCCCTATGACGCCGACGCCGACTCGCTCGGCCGCACCACGCTCAGCCTGCCCAAGGTGCTGGAGGCGCTCGGGCAGACCAAGGCGCGCGAGGTGGTGGCGCTGGTGGACGCGTGCTTCTCGGGCAGCGGCGGCCGCTCGGTGATGGCGCGCGGGGTGCGGCCTTTGGTGCCGCTCAAGGAGACCCGGGCGCCCAGGGCGGTGACGCTGTTCACCGCGGCGTCGGGCGCGGAGATCTCCGGGAGCGCGGGCGCGGGCCAGGGCGGGCTCTTCACCCGCGCCGTGCTCGACGGGCTCTCCACCGGCCGCGCCGACCACGACGGCGACGGCCAGGTGTCGCTGCAGGAGCTCTCGGACTACGTCAGCCCGCGCGTCACCCGCGAGGCGGCGAAGCAGAGCCGCACCCAGCGCCCGATGCTGCGGCTCGGGGACGGGGTGTCGCGGGCGCAGGACCTCGTCGTGGCCTGGGGCTACCCGGCGCAGTGAGGGCAGGGCCGGCGGTTCGGTTCGGGCGACTCGGTGCTGCTCGCGGGAGTCATACGGCCTAATGCATGATTCCGTTGCCATAACCCCAGATCGTGACGCGCCGCCGCCGGAGGAGTAAACCCACCTTGGTCACTCGGGCGTCGGCGATCTCCGTCGGCGGTCTCGCCAAGGACCCTCATCAAGGAGACGAACATATGAGTGGTGGTCGCTCGAGGTTCATCGCTGCATTGGTGTCGTTGGCGCTCGCGTCGGGGTGCGCGGGCCCCACGGGTCCCGAGGGTGTCGCCGGGCCCACGGGAGCAACCGGACCCGAGGGCAGCGTGGGCGCCACCGGGCCCATCGGCCCCGTAGGGGCGAACGGCGCCACCGGTCCCACTGGCGCCACCGGCGCGACGGGCGCGACCGGCCCGACGGGCGCCACCGGCCCGGCCGGCGCCGACGGCAAGGATCTGGTCAACATCACCCGAATCCCCAGCAACACGATCCCCGCCACGGACGCGTCCAGCGCGGCCTGGGCTGCCTTTCAGCCGCAGGTGACGGTCACCAGCGTCACCATCGCCAGCACCCCGGTGGTGAAGTTCACGGTCAAGGACGCCGCCGGTAACCCGGTGGTCGGTCTGGGCAGCACGAACCAGGCCTCGAGCGCGACGGTCGCCAGCCGGACGAACCTGTACTTCACCCTGGCCAAGCTCGTTCCCGGCACGGGCGGCGAGCCGAGCAAGTGGGTCAGCTATCTCGTCGTCAAGCCACCGAGCGTGGCGGAGAAGGCGGCCACGCCCGGAACGTCATCCTGCAACGCGGCGACGAACGCCACCTGGTGCGGCACCTACCCGACCTCGGACAGCCAGGGCACGCTCGTCGACAACGGCGACGGCAGCTACCAGTACACCTTCCTCCGCGACGTCACGCAGGCCAAGACGATCGCCGCCTCGCTGATCGACTCGACGGGCAACGCGTATTCGAAGAAGGCCGACCTCGGCGACCTGGCCTACGACGCGACGCTCACCCACCGGCTGGGCATCGTCATCGCCGGCGCCGCTCCGGGCACGGGCTCCAACACGCCCAACGGTGTGACCGTGAAGCCGGCCGTCAACATTCGGCACCCGGGCAACTTCACCTACGACTTCCGGCCTGATGGCACCGCGGTGACCAGCAAGCGCGACATCGTCAACATCGACACCTGCGCGTCCTGCCACCAGTACAAGGGCCTCGCCCACGGTGAGTCTCGCAAGGACCCCCGCCTGTGCGTGACGTGTCACTCGGATCAGGTCAAGTACAGCTTCAACCTGGGCACGCCGGTCCCGATGGACGCCAACGGCAACCTGATTGGCGGCGTCACCGGCACCACGCAGCAGAAGCGGGCCGAGCAGGCCATCGTCGACGGGCGCGCCGTGGGCAACTTCCCCAACTACATCCACAAGCTCCACATGGGCAAGGGTGGCGTCGGGGTGGGGGCGAACGGCTTCAAGGGCCTGCGCAAGACGGGGTACAACTACAACGTCGACAACGGGGCGATGTTGTTCAACAGCAACGAGTACCCGCAAGACATTCGCCTGTGCACCACCTGTCACGACGGCGCGGCGACCGGCGCCAAGGCCGTGGCGAACGGTGACAACTGGAAGACCGTCCCCAGCCGCCTCGCCTGCGGGTCCTGCCACGACGGCATCGACTTCGCGACGGGCCTCGGGACGACCGCGGCAGGCGCCACCACCGGCCACGGGGCCGGCGTCCCCGGTCCCCAGACCGACGACTCGAACTGCGCCACCTGCCACACGGCGACGAAGATCGCCGGCTATCACCTCGGCAAGCTGCCGGCCGTGGCCGACGCCACCAAGCGCACCCTCAAGTCCACCATCACCGGAGTCACGGTGGGGGCGACCGATGGCAGCGTCACCGTCGCCTTCACGCTCATGAACGGTACGACGCCGGTGACGGCCACGACGGATTTCGCCGGCCTGGCCTTCAGCTTGGCGAAGCTGGTGCCCGCGTCGAACGGCGCGTCCACGCACTGGGTCAACTACACCGGCCGGTTCCGCAGCAAGCTGGCGACCGAGGTGCCCGTGTACCAGGGCTACTCGGAGACGGCTCTGCCCGCGAACCTCACGATGACCGACGCCGCGACCGGAGCGTGGACCTACAAGTTCCAGCTCTTGAACTTCGTGACTCCCGGCGATGTCCGCACCGGCGTCACCAGCGCCCCGACGCAGAGCTCCGTGGGCACCTGGAACGCGAGCTACCCCATCGCCATCCCGTATGAGCCGACGCTGACGCACCGGGTCGGCATGTTGGTGACCACCGCCACCGCCCCGGCCGTCGACAACCAGGCCAACGCCTTCTTCGACTTCGTTCCAGATGGCACGGCCGTGAAGACGACCCGCAACATCGTCACCAGCGAGAACTGCGCGACCTGCCACGCGGGGCGGAAGTGGCACAAGGGCTACACGACGCAGCTGTGCGTGACCTGCCACAACCCGGACACGTTCGATCCGTACACCGGCACCAGCGGCCCCCAGACCGTCGACCTCGGGATCATGGTCCACAAGATCCACAAGTTCGGGTCCGCCTACCTGGTCAACAACGAGGGCTTCGGCTCGGCCTCGCCGAACGCGGGCTTCCCCGGTGAGGTCAGCAACTGCCAGGCCTGTCACGTGGAGACCAACTCCGCGGCCAAGGACTCGGCCAACTGGCGCACGATGCCCACCACGGCGGCCTGCGGGAGCTGCCACAACGGCATCCTTGCTGGCGCGCACATGGCTGCGCAGACCAGCTCGGGTATCCAGACCTGCCAGGTCTGCCATGGCCCCGGCGCCATCGCGGACGTCAAGGTGGTCCACGCGAACTGAGTCGGCCTGAAGTAGGTCTGTTTTGAAGACGGGTGCGGAATGTTCTTTCGAGACATTCCGCACCCGTTCGTTTTCGAGACGCTCCCGACGGCCGGAGCCCTTGTGCTCGAGGGAGGTCCATGGTCAATGCTCTCCATTCCCCGTCGTCCGTGGAGTCCCGCATGATCCGTCGTTCCCTGGTGCTGGGCGTCGTGACCCTGATGGCGTGCTCGGAAGCTCCTCCCGATGGGACCGGCGGTGGCACCGGCGGCAGCGGCGGAGGGGCAACGGGCGGCTCGTCGGGCGGCGGCACGGGCGGCGGCGGCTCGCCCTGCTACCTGGGCCTGGCCGACATCTCGGCGGACACCACCTGGAGCGGCGACCTCACGGTCGACTGCAGGGTGATCGTACGGGAAGGCGCGACGCTCACCGTCGCGGAGGGCACCACCTTGCGCCTCGGCGCCGGCACCTTCGACGTGTATGGCAGCCTCGCGGTCGAGGGCACGACCGCGCACCCGGTCAGCTTCGTTCGCGCGGGCACCCAGCCCTGGGGCCCCCTCCTCTTCCAGAGCGGTTACGGAACCCGGACGCGGACCCTGTCCCTCAAGCACGCGACCTTGACGGGGGCTGGCGACCCGGCGGCGGTAGAGACGTCGACCACCATGGGCGCGGCGCTGGTGCAGGAGGCGACTGACACCCCGGTCTACGTCCAGGACCTCACCGTCGACGGAGCCTCGGGCGTCGGGCTGGCGATGCGCGGCGCCTTCGCCGCGGGCTCGAGCGCGCTGACGGTGAAGGGCTCGGGCAGCTACGCGATGTTCGTCACCTTCCAGCACCTGGGCACGGTTCCCTCGGGGACCTACGCCGCGAACGCCAAGCCCGCCATTCTCACCGGCACGGCCTGGCGCTCGCCGTTCTCCGAGAGCACTCGCATCACCACCGACGCCACCATCAAGAAGCTCGACGTGCCGTACGTCGTCGGCACCGGCGCGTTCGACTCGAGCCTCGTCATCTCCACGGTGCAGAGCGGGCCGCCCACCTTCACCACCATTCCGCTGGTGACCATCGAGGCGGGCGTGGAGGTTCGCTTCTCGAAGGTCAAGTCGACGACCGGGCGCCAGACGCGCCTCAACATCGACAGCGCTCCCGACAACGGCCCGTGGAAGGCGCTGGGGGCGCTCAAGGCCCTGGGCACCGCGGCGAGCCCCATCGTCTTCACCTCGAACGAGCCGACGCCCGCGCCCGGAGACTGGGCCACCATCGCGCTCGAGCAGCTCGACCCGCGCACCTCGCTCGACCACGTCGTCATTGCCTACGCCGGGGCCAACGCCGGGGCCCTCGGAGCGTGCGCGACCGGCGCACCGACGACCGGCGGGGGTTCCCCGTACGACGGCGACGCGGCGCTCCAGCAGTTCATGAACGTGGGGGCCCCGAGCCGTTCGCCCATCACCAACAGCGTCATTCGCGACAGCGCGGGCGGCGGCATCTACCGGGCGTTCTCCGGCGCCGACGTCGACTTCATGGCGACCAACACCTTCAGCAACATCGCCTGGTGCAAGCAGACGAGCGTTCGCATCGGGAACGCCTGCGTGCCCGCGACCTGCAACTGAGCCCGAGCGCGCTATCTTCCGGGGGCTGATGTCTCCCCCGCTGCGCGTCACCATCGTCGAGTCGGTCGCGAGCGTCTCCCGCGAGGCGTGGAACGCCGTCGTCGCCGAGGAGCCCGCGCCGGTGGTGCGCTGGGAGTGGCTGCACGCGCTCGAGGCGAGCGGAAGCGCGGTGGTGGAGCGCGGCTGGCAGGCGAAGCACCTGTTGGCCTGGCGCGGCGAGAGGCTGGTGGGGCTCGCGCCGGCGTGGCTCAAGTTCCACTCCATGGGCGAGTACGTCTACGACTTCGCCTGGGCCGAGGCCGCGGGGGCGCTGGGCCTCCGCTACTACCCGAAGCTCCTGGTGGGCGTGCCGCTGGCGCCGCTCACCGCGCGCCGCTTCCACGCCTTGCCCGGCGAAGACCTCCTCGCGGTGCGGGGCGCCCTGCTCGCCCGCGCGCGAGCGCTGGCCGAAGAGGAAGGCGCCTCGTCGCTGCACGTCATCTTCCCGCCCGAGGAGGAGGCCCGCGCGCTCGAGGCGGCCGGGCTCTTCCGCCGCGCCAGCCTGCAGTACCACTGGCGAAACCCCGGCTTTCGGACCTACGACGACTACCTCTCCCGCTTCGACTCCAAGCGGCGGAACCAGCTCAAGCGCGAGCGCGCCGCGGCGGCGGGCCAGGGGCTCACCCTTCGCACCGTGCGCAGCCATGAGCTCAGGGCCGAGCACGGCGAGCTCGCCTGGCGCTTCTACGAGGCCACCGCGAGCCAGAACGCCTGGGGCCCGCTTCAGCTCTCGCGCGACTTCTTCCACCGCCTCTTCGCCACCCTGCCCGAGGCCATCGAGCTGGTGGTGGCGGAGCGCGGGTCCACCGTCGTCGCCGGGGCCTTCAACCTCCACGGGCAGAAGCGGCTGTGGGGCCGCTACTGGGGCTCGTTCGAGGAGCACCCCTTCCTGCACTTCAACGTGTGCCTGTACCACTCCGTCGACGACTGCATCCACAGGGGCCTCTCGGTCTTCGAGCCCGGCGCGGGGGGAGAGCACAAGATCTCCCGAGGCTTCGAGCCCACGCGCATCCACTCCGCGCACGCGATCTTCGACGCGCGCCTGGAGGAGGCGGTGAAGCAGGCCTGTCGCCGCGAGGCCCAGGAGGTGGACCGGCTGGTGGCCCAGAGCGAGCGCATCGCCGGGCTGAAGGCTTGGACGCCCAAGCCCTAGAGCACCGAACAGGTTCCCCGGCCGTCGCGAGGCGGACGAGACCGAAGCGATTCGGGTGTCGATGCACGAGGCATCGGCACCGAAGCCTGCCCTGAGCCCGTCGAAGGGGGGCACGCGAGCGGCGAGCACTGGAGCTGTGCTGGCGAGCCCAGTGAGGAGCGCAGCGGCGAGCCTGCCCGGCGCAGCGAGAGGATCGTTCGCCGCAGCAGGCTGAGGAACCTGTTCGGTGCTCTAGAAACCGAAGGCGGGATCTTTTTCGCGGCTCGCTCGTTTCACGCCTACCGTGTGGTGGCTCGTGCGCTCGCTTTCCCGGCTGTTTCGGCGTCTCGCCTGGTGGCAGCAGGTGGGGCTCGTCGTGCTCGCCCCGCTGGTGTCGCTGAACCTCGCGGTCGCCTTCTTCGGCTCGAGCGTGGTGTCGCCGGTGTCGCCGTTCTTCCTCGCCGAGAAGTGGGGCGCGCTCGTGGCCTACGCGAAGCACCGTCCGCGCTGCCTGCTCTCGGGGCACCCCGACGCGCAGGGCCTGGCCGCCCAAGCGGAGCGCCGCTACCGCCTCCCGAAGGGGCTGATGCAGGCGGTGGTCGCGGTGGAGTCGGAGGGCCACGCGCACCGCATCTCCGCCGCCGGCGCGATGGGCCCGGCGCAGCTCATGCCCGGCACCGCCGCCATGCTCGGGGTGAAGGACGCCTTCGACTCCAAGGAGGCCATCGAGGGCGGGGCGAAGTACCTGAACCAGCTCCTCGAGCGCACCGGCGACGTGCAGCTCGCCATCGCGTCATACAACGCGGGCCCCGGCGCGGTGAAGGGCGCGGTGCCGAGGAACGGGGAGACCGAGTACTACGTCGCGCGGGTGATGCGGCGCTTCGCTCCCGCGCGGGACTGAGCCAAGGGCGGTTCAACCCGAGCGAGGGTCACCTTGACCCACGGCGATCGGGCCCCGCGCGATCGGCCGAAGGCCTGACGTGTGTCAGGTACTCCTTGTCTCAGCCTCGGGCGGAGACGAGAATCCGCTCCTCGCGATGTCCCACGGCAGTTCGGCGCAGAGTCTCTCCTCGTTTCCCGCCTCGCTCCTCGACGAGCGCGCGCTCGTGCTGGTGACGGGGAAGGGAGGCACCGGCAAGAGCACCGTCACGGCGGCCCTGGCGGCGGTGGCGGCGAAGCGCCGTCAAGGCGCGGTGGCGGTCGAGCTGTCGGCCCACCCGCGCATGGGCTCGATGCTGCCGCGCGGCGTGCCGGTGCGGGCTTTGAACCTGGACCTCGAGCACTGCCTGGTGCCGGCGCTGGGGCGCCTCACCGGCCTGTCGAAGCTCGCCGGAGCGGTGGCGCACAACAAGGTGCTCACCGCCTACGTCAACGGGTCGCCGGCGATGCGCGAGATGGTCATCCTCGACGAGCTGCACGACGTGGTGGAGAAGAGCAGCCGAGAGCGGGCGCCGGTGCTGGTGGACATGCCGGCCACCGGCCACGCGCTCTCGCTCCTGGAGACCCCGCGCGCGGTGCACCGCCTGCTCCGCATCGGTCCGTTCGCGCAGGTGGCGCGCCGGGTGGAGGAGCTCCTGCTCGACCAGACGCGCACCGAGCTCGTGGCCGTGGCGCTGCCCGAGGAGCTGCCCGTCAACGAGACCATCGAGCTGGTGCGCCGCGCCCGAGATCTCGGCGTCGGGTGCCGCACCGTGGTCGTCTCCCGGGTGCCGGTCGCGCCCCTGGCCGACGGCGACCTCGCGCTGCTCGAGCAGACCGAGCAGCTCGGCGGCGAGGCCATGGGGCGGCTGGCCCAGGTCGCGCGGCAGGAGACCGAGAGCGCGCTGCGCGCCCGGGAGCAGATCGACCGGCTGAAGGCCGCGCTGCCGGTGCAGGTCGTCGAGCTGCCCCTCTGGCCCGTCCCGGAGATCGCCGAGTGCGTGCGCCTCGTGATGCAGGCCCTGTCGCCATGAGCTCTCCCACCCTCGCCCAGCTCATCGACGGCTCGCCCCTCGTCGTCTGCCTCGGACCCGGCGGCGTCGGCAAGACCACCACCTCGTCGGTGCTGGCGCTGCACCGGGCGGCCGCCGGAGCGCGGGCCCTGGTGCTCACCATCGACCCGGCGCGCCGCCTCGCCGACGCGCTCGGCCTCGACGTCCTCACCAACGATCCGGTGGAGGTGGGCTCGTTCAAGCGGCTGCACCCCAAGGGCACGCTCTCGGCGCTGATGCTCGACGCGGCGAACACCTTCGACCACCTCATCGCGATGATGGTGACCGACCCGGCCCAGCGCGAGCGCCTCTTGCAGAACCGCTTCTACCAGAGCATCTCGCGCAGCCTGGTCGGCACGCTCGAGTACATGGCGGTCGAGCGCCTGCACGACCTGGTACGCGCCGGCGCCTACGACGGCATCGTGCTCGACACGCCGCCCACCACCAACGCCCTCGACTTCCTCGAGGCGCCTCAGAAGCTGGCGAGCCTCTTCAGCGACACCCTGCTGCGCGCCTTCCGGCCGGCCCAGGCGAGCAGCTGGACCTCGAAGCTCTTCTCGGGCGCGAGCTCGGCGGCGCTGGGCCTGTTGTCGCGCGTCGCGGGCCAGGAGTTCGTCGACGAGACGGTGGGCTTCTTCGACGCGTTCGCCGACGTCTTCGGCTCGTTCCGCACGCGCGGGCTGGAGGTGGGCCGGCTCTTGCGCGACGAGAAGACCGTCTTCGTCATCGTGCTCGGGCCCGACCCCGGCCGCCTCGCCGAGGCGAAGGAGATCGACCAGCGCCTCGCGGAGGCCGGCTGCCCGGCGCGGGCCTTCATCGTGAACCGCGTCGACCAGGCCTTCCTGCCCGAGCGCGAGGAGCTCGCCGAGACCGTGGCCCGCGCGACGTCGCTGCTCGGCGGCCAGGCGGAGGGCGAGCGGACGCGCCTGTTCCTGGAGCGCCTCGAGGCGCTGCGCCACGCCCAGGCGTCGAACGCGGCCGCCCACGCGCGCATCGTCGAGGAGCTGCGCCAGTACGCCGGCCAGCGCCCGGTCTTCACCGCCCCCTCGGTCCCCGCGGGCCAGAGCGCCCGGGCGTCGCTGCTCGCCATCTACGTCGGCCTCTTCGCCAAGGACGCCGCGCCCGCCGCGCACGAGGAGCAGGCGCAGGCCGTGCCGCCGTCGAACCACCCGCTTCGCCGCGCTGCCGACGCCGCCGGCCCGTCCGCGAAGAAGACGGCCTGACGCCGGGTCTCACAGCGGGGATCGGTGCGGCAGTTCCCCGCTGTCAGGCCGCGAGCGCGGCGTCGAAGGACTGCGCGACGGCCAGGGCGGACGTCACCGCGTCTTCATGCAGCCCGTAGCCGAAGTAGCTGCCGCAGAACCAGGTCCGCTGCACGCCGTTGAGCCGGGGCAACTGCCGAATCGTCTCCACCGACTGGAAGTCGAACACCGGCGTGCGCAGCACCGTCTCGAACTCCACCAGCGCGGGGTTGATGTCGAAGTTGGGGTGCTGCGAGCTGAAGTAGTCGCAGGTGTTGGGGGCCTGCGGCTCGTACCACAGCGCCCCGTTCACCGAGGTGCTGGCGATCTCTCCATCGGGGCCCTTGCGGTAGAGGAAGGTGTACGCCTGCACCAGCGCCCGCGGTGGGAACGGCGCCGAGTCGCGGTGGAGCACCACGCGGCCATTCTTGTAGCGCCACGCCCCGAGCAGCCGCTTCTCGTCCGGGGTCGGCGCGTCGAGGAGCGCGAGGGCCGTGTCCGCCGGGCAGGCGAAGACGACGCGGTCGAAGTGGTGCGTCTCGCCGGACTCCATCGCCAGGGTCACCCCCTGCGCGCTCCGGCCGACCGAGCGGATGCCCGCGTTGAGCCGCACGTGCCCTTCGAGCCTTCGGGCCAGGGCCTGCACGTAGGCCTTCGTGCCGTTCTTGATCGCCCGCACCGAGTAGAGCGCCCGCGGCGAGATCACGTCGTGGTGGTGCGCCAGCTTCTCGAGGAAGAAGCGGGCCGGAGCGTCGAGCAGCTCCTCGATGGTCATCGACGACAGGAGCGCCAGCGCGCAGAGGAAGATGGTGCGGGTGTCGCCTTGGAGCTCGGGGATGGAGAAGAGCAATTCGCGCAGCGTCTTGCCGTCGAGCCGCCCGGCCTCGCGCAGCCTCTGGGCCCGGTTGAGGCCCACGAAGAGGCGGGCCAGCTTCCACACCTTGCTCGGCCTCATCGCCTGGAGCCCCTGCGCGAGGAAGCCCGCCAGCGTGCCGGTCAGGTAGGTGCCGGTGTTGGTGTCGAGGTCGTGGAAGCTCATGTACGAGTTCGGGCACATGGCCGTCTCGACGCCGAGCTCGTCCAGCAGGCGGTAGAAGTTCGGGTACCCCGCCCTCCCGAAGGCGGCCACCGCGATGTCCACCTCGACGCCGTCGCGGGTGCGCATCGAGTAGGCGTTGCCCCCGAGGCGGGCGCTCCGCTCGAACAGGGTGACGTCGTGGCGGGGGTTGAGCCGGGTCGCGGCGGTCAGGCCGGCGATGCCTCCACCGATGACGGCGATCTTCACTTCGGGCCCTCCGTGGTCGCGGGGGAGGGTGCGGGGGCGGGGAACACAGGAAGCATGGGAGAGCCGGGGAGTGAGCGGAGAGTATGCGCTCGCTGACGAAAGTTTTCCTCTCCGTTCGGGCGGTGGAGGCCGGCCACCCGGCGCTCCCGTGAGCTACACCCGCCCCATGGACGTCACCTACAAGAACGCACTCATCACCGGCGCCTCGAGCGGGCTGGGCCGAGGCCTCGCCGCGTGGTTCGCCCAGGCGGGCGTGCGCGTGTACGCGGCGGCGCGGCGGATCGATCAGCTCGACGCGCTGCGCGCCGAGGCTGGCGACCACGTCATCCCTTTCCCGCTCGACGTGGCCCGGGCCGACGAGACCCACGAACGGGTGAAGCAGCTCGACGTGGACTGCGGCGGCCTCGACCTGGTGGTGGCGAACGCCGGGGTCGGCGAAGAGACGGCCATCGAGCGCCTGGAGTGGGAGCGCGTGCGCCACATGCTCGACGTGAACGTCACCGGGGCGGTCGCCACCCTGGTTGCCCCCCTGCCCGCCATGGTGGCGCGTGGGCGCGGGCACCTGGTCGGCGTCAGCTCGCTGGCCGCGACCGTCCCCGTGCCGCGCCACTCGACCTACTCGGCGTCCAAGGCCTTCCTGGCGATGTGGCTCGGCGGCATTCGCAACGACGTGAAGGGCGTGGGAGTGCACGTCACCAGCATCCACCCCGGCTTCGTGAAGAGCGAGATGACGGCCAAGAACACGACGCGGATGCCGTTCCTGCTCGAGACCGCCGACGCGGTGGAGCGCATGGCCCGGGCCATCCTCCGCAAGGATCGCACCTTCGCCTTCCCCTGGCAGATGCGCACCCTGGCCACGGTGGCGTCGGGAATGCCGCCGGCGCTGCGGCACGCGGCCCTCAAGCGCGCGATGTGAGCGAGGGGCCGAAGGGAGGCCTACGCCCGCCGCGGCCGGAAGGCCGAGAGCCCGAAGCTCAGCGCCGTGCCCAGCGCGGAGCCCCACGCCGAGAGCGACTGGTCGGGCTCCTGGCCGCGGGCCATGCGGCGCATCTGCGTCTCGTAGTAGGTGATGTCGAGCATGGCCGCGCGATCGAGCGCCTTGATGCCGGTGGTGGGCCGCTGGAGCGCCACCGTCGCGGTCCGGTCGGCGAGGAGCTGGTTGGGGAAGTCCGGGGCCAGCGCCAGCGGCCGCGCGAGCCCCACCACGTCGGTCGCGCCGCTCTCGAGCGCCTCCTGCATCGCCGCGCCCGAGCGGAAGCCGCCGGTGACGCACAGCGGGGCCGTGGAGTGCGCGCGCGCCTTTTCGGCGAACTCGAGGAAGTACGCCTCGCGGGCCTTGGAGCGCGCCCCCATCATCGCCGGCGCCTCGTAGCTGCCGCCGGAGATCTCGATGAGATCCACGCCCTCCTTCGCCAGGGCGGCGACGGTGCCCATCGCCTCTTCCTCGGAGAGCCCGCCCTTCAGGAAATCGGCCGAGTTGAGCTTGATCGACACCGGGAAGGACGCGCCGACCTGCTCGCGCACGGCCCGGTAGGCCTCGAGCACGAAGCGGCGGCGGTTCTCGGGGCTGCCCCCCCACTCGTCGGTGCGCTGGTTGTGGTGCGGCGAGAGGAACTGGCTCAAGAGGTAGCCGTGGGCGCCGTGGAGCTGCACGCCGTTGAACCCCGCGCGCCTGGCCAGCCCGGCCGCGGTGGCGAAGCGCCGCACCGTGCCGCGGATCTCCTCGGCGGTCATGGCGCGCGGCGGGTTGAAGAAGCGGCCCAGGGCTCCGCCGAGCGGCACCGCCGAGGGCGCGAGGGGCACGGGGACCAGGAAGCTCGGCGACTGCTTCCCGGGGTGGTTGAGCTGCACCCAGGCGTGGGTGTCGTTCGCGCGCGCGGCCTCGGCCCAGCGCTCGAAGCCGTCCAAGCGGCTCTCCTCGTCGAGGACGACGTTCTTGGGTTCGCCCAGCGCGTGCCGGTCCACCATCACGTTGCCGGTGACGCTGACGCCGATGCCGCCCTGCGCCCAGCGGCCGTAGAGCCGCTCGAGCTCGGGCGTGGGCTGGTGCGTGGCGTCGCCGAGCTGCTCGCTCATCGCCGACTTGAGGAGCCGGTTCTTCACCGACGCGCCGCAGGGCAGCACCAGCGGGGTGTGGACGTTCGCGGGGGCCATGCGCCCCTTCATAGCGCCGGACCGCTGGGCGCGCGCCCAAGCTGCTAGGTTGCCCCGATGCACCCGTTTCTCATCTCGATCGAGCACCCGAGGTTTCGCACCGTCAGGGGCGAGATCTTCACCCGCACCCTGGTCCCGGACTGCATGACCCACCGCTGTGCGATGGTCGACACGCGCTCGGAGAAGCTCGACGCCTGCTGCCAGTACGGCTGCGACGTCGACCTCGCCGAGCGCGCCGCCATCCTCCGGCACGCCGACGACATTCGGGCGCTGCTGCGCCCCGAGGCGAAGGACGCGCGCTGGTTCGAGACGGAGGAGTGGGCCGTGTCCGACTACCCCTCGGGGGCCGCCGTCCGCACCGAGGTCTTCGAGGGTGGCTGCATCTTCCTGGCGCACGATCGACGCGGCTGCGCCATTCACCGAGCGGCCCTCGAGCGCGGGTGGGACCTGCACGGCGTGAAGCCGGCGGTCTGCCGGTTGTTTCCACTCTCCTACGACGGCGATGCGATCGTCATCTCCGACGAGTACCCCGAGTACTCGTGCGCCGGGGCAAAGGGGCCCACGCTCTACCGGAGCGCGCGAGACGCGCTGGGCGAGCTGTTCGGCCCGGAGCTCGTCGTCGCGCTCGACGAGGCCGAACGGCGCGTCGCCGGCGACAGGCCGCCGAGGAGCGCTGCGCGCTGAAGCCGCCCGCGACCGAACGTCTCGGGTACACCGGCGAGTCGTCAGAATCTCGGAACGGGGCCGCAAAGACGCGACGTCGATGTCTGTGTCTTGGAGCGATGTTCCCAAGCCTTTGGAGGCCTTGGAGTCTGGCATGGGGTGTGCTCGAGCGAGCGGCCCGTGAGTTCAACTCGAGGGAGGATCCAGTGAAGCTCGTTCATTGTCTCATCACGATGTCCGCGTTGATGGTCTCGTGCGGCGGTCGTCTTGACTGCAAGCCCAGGGAAGTCACCCCGACCGGCAATCTGGGGCAGGACATCATCGGTTCGTGGGATTCATTCGGAAAAGACAGCCGAGTGGTCTTCACCTTCAACGGTGATGGCGGAGTGACGATGGTTGAAGAGCCCAACCAATTCGCGACCGGCGGGAACGTCGGGGCCTCGCAGTACCGCATCCTCGACGGCGGTGTGATCATCGGCTCCACCGAGTACGGCGCTTCGATCTCCAACAACTCGCTCGCGCTTGCCGAGGATGGCGGCGGGACCCGGGTGCATCCAGCCCTGAGCTGCAATGGGAAGGGGTTCGAGTAGCGGCCTGAGCGATGGTCGACACGCGCTTCGCCTGCGACGGGCTGCCGAGGAGCGCGGCGAGTTGAAGTTCCCATCGCCGCCGCTACTCGCGCCGTGGCCAGCGCGCTTGTCGCTCCAGAGGGCCCACGCTACGGAATGCGTCGTGTCCGCCGTCCCCGTCCTCGGCTTCGGTCTCTTCGCCGTGCTGCTCGTCGCGCACCTCGTCTCGCCCGCCGCGCGCGAGTGGACGTGGAAGGTGGCGGCCGTCGCCGGCGCGCTCTGGGTGCTGACCGGCGCGTGGGTCGGCCTCGCGTGGGCGCCCGCCGACTCGTTCATGGGCGACGTGCAGCGCATTCTCTACGTGCACGTGCCGGTGCTGTGGGTGGGCCTGCTCGCGCTCGCGCTCAACTTCGCCTCGGCGCTGGCGTACCTCTTCACCAGCCGCCGGGGCCCCGACGCGCTCGCCGAGGCCAGCGCCGAGGTGGGCGTCGTCTTCGGCTTCATCGGGCTCGGCATCGGCGCCATCTGGGGCAAGCCGACCTGGGGCGTGTGGTGGAGCTGGGACCCGCGCATGACCGCCACCACCGTGATGCTGCTGCTCTACACGGCCTACCTCGCGGTGCGCCGCTTCACCGACGATCCCGAGGCCCGCGCCTTCCGCTCGGCCACCGTCGCCTGCCTCGTGTCCGTCGTGCTGCCGGTGGTCTGGTACTCGGTGCGGTGGTTCGCCAGCCTCCATCAGCAGCAGAGCACCCGCGACACCATGGACCCGCGCATGCTGCTCGCCCTCGGCTGGAGCTTCGCCGGCTTCCTGCTGCTCTTCTTCGCGCTCACCTGGCAGCGCACGCTGCTCGCGCTTCGAAGCGGTACCGCCAACCGGTCTGCCGGCGGCGACGTAGCGGAGGAATGAAGAAACGGCGCCCTCGGACGTCTGCGGGCGACGCGTGCGCAGGGGAATGGGTGTAGAGCGCGCGTCACCTTCGTCCGGAGCCCGCCGATGCGAACGTCGACTCGAAACCTCCTCCTGGCCCTCGCCGCCGGCTTCGTGGCCGGACTGACCCTCGTCGCCTGCGGAGCGCCGCCGGCGACACCGCCCTCCTGCTCGGCGGACACCTGTCGCGGATGCTGCGGGACCGACGGGCTGTGCGACCCTGGCGTCAGCGATCAGAGCTGCGGAGTGTCGGGCGTGGCGTGTCAGCCCTGCGGCGGAGGGACGGCCTGCCGCGAAGGCCTGTGCACGACGCTGGGCACGGGCGGCGGCGCGACGGGCGGCGGCGCGACGGGCGGCGGTACCGGTGGCGCGACGGGCGGCGGTACGGTGGCGTCGGTCAACCGGCTGGGAACTGCT
>JBBIOE010000193.1:0-15702 GCA_037443525.1 Archangiaceae bacterium
CCAAGCACGCCACCGTCGACGGCTACCGCGAGGTCATCTCCAACATCTTCAAGTCCGGCATCATCCCCAGCGGAAACTGGATGTTCGGCTTCGACTGGGACACGCCCGACGTCTTCCGCCAGACGCTCGAGTTCCTCGACTCCACCGAGCTGATGCACTCGAGCTTCACCACCGAGATCCCCTTCCCCGGCACCGCGGCGTGGAAGAAGTACACCCGCGAGGGCCGCATGCTCACCACCGACAGCGACGAGTTCGTGGGCAAGGATCACGTGGTGGTGAAGCCGAAGCAGATGACGCCCGAGCAGCTCCAGGAAGGCATCCGCTGGCTGGCCCGCGAGTACTACTCGTTCGCGCGCTGCACCAAGCGCGGCCTGCACGCGCTCGGGAACAAGGCCATCGAGGGCTTCGGCCCCCAGATCCTGCGGGCGCCGGCGCTGATGGGCCTCAACTACTTCCAGTGGTGGCAGTGGCACTACCGCATGGTGCCGAGCGTGCAGTGGCTCTATCAGCGGCTCGTCTCGGTGAACCGCTTCCAATACGTGAAGGACTTCACCCGCCGGAGCAACTACTGGTCGAGCGAGCACGAGGCCGCGGGCGGGCCGGCCCACGAGCCCACCGAGTCGCCCTTCCACTCCTGCCAGGGCTTCAAGAAGGGCCCGGCGCACCCCTTGGTGCCGGAGAAGAACGTGGAGCGGCCTCCCGCGCAGGCGTGAGGCGGCGCGGGTCGCGCGTCACCAGAGGACGTCGACCAGGCCTGAGTCCGTGATGGAGCGGTCGGCGGTCACGAGCGGCAGTCCGAGGCGAAGCGCGCAGGCCACGATCAACCGATCGAAGACATCGTCATGGTGCCAGTCGAGGCGCCCCGCAGCGAAGACGTCCTCCGCGGGCATCGGCTCGAGGATGAGCGCGGGTGACGCCAGCTGCCGCCACCAGGCTTCGACGGAAGTGTCGTGTCGAATGCGGCCGTTCTTCACCAGAAACCAGGACTCGAGCACGACCGGGGCCGGCACGTAGAGCACGGCGTCGCCCGCCTCGTACGCCGCGAAGGCCCGCGCGGCCCTTCGTCCGAGCTTGCGAGGCTGCGCCGCCTGCCAGACGAGCGGGTGCGTGTCCGTGACGAAGTTCATCTCTGGTTCAGTGTCGCGCGGTCCCAGCTCTCGACGGCCTGCGCTTCGAGGCGCGCCGAAGCGCCGACCTCGCCTCGGGTCGGCTGTTTCACGATCTCGAGCGTTCCACGAATTGGCGGCGGCCGGCCGTGGCTCCTCCCCGCGCGCTCCTTCGACTCCAGCTCGTCGAGCCTGCGAGCGCTCACCACGTAGGCCTTCACGACCCCTCGAACCGAGATCGGCACCTTGAGGCGACCGGAGCTCGCAACGCTCTCGATGAGCGGGCTCAGGCGCGCGCGAGCCAAGCTCAGCGAAACGGGTCCCTCGGCCTGTCCGGGTCTCTTGGTCCTGGTCGACTTCGACGCGCGCCTGGAGGCCATGTTGTACAACTGTATGTACATCCGAGTCCGCGGTTCAACCTCCCGAGCTGGAGATTGTCTCGGGTGACCTGGTGGCCTCGTCGAAGGCATCGAGCCCCCGGCGTGCCTTCGGAGGCGGAGGAGCTTCCGCCGCGACGCGCGGGAGCCGCCCACGCTGACCTGCGTGATCGGAAACGTGAGCGCGGAACATGCGCTCGGCTCCTCGGCGAGGGCCGCGCGCAAGCACCTTGGCTCGCGGTTCGCGAATCACTCACTTCTTCGCGTGGGAGAAGGTCTTCCCGGGCGGCTCCCCCGTCAGCTCCTGGGACTGCGACGCGCCGGTGGCCCCGGTGAGCTCTGCCCCGGCGCTGGGCTCCTCGATCGGCAGTCCGGTCTCCACCGAGAAGTCGTCGTCGCGCAGGTCCTCGGCGGCCTGGTTTCCCGAGGTCGCGGAGAGGATGAAGGCCTCGGCCAGCTCCGCGCCCAGATCGTTGCGAGGGCTCTTCCCCAGGTGGAACTCCACCTCGGAGGGACCCAGCGGACGCTGCAGGGCGGGGATCAGCGGCTCGACCTGGCTTTGGGGTGAGCGTGGCCGCGCCGCGCCGGAGTGCCCGCGCGTCTTGCGCGTGGAGCGCTTGGCCCGTGCACGCGGCGGCGCCTTCTTTGCCGCGCTCTTCTTGGAATGCGCCTGAAGCCGCCTCATGCCCCCGCCCAGCAGCATCGTACGTGCCGCCGGCGGCGATGAACGGTCAGCCTGTGCTGCCCAGGCCGGACGGCCGGGCTCAGCCCTTGAACCGCTTCAGCACCAGCACCGCGTTCGTCCCGCCGAAGCCGAACGAGTTCGACAGCGCCGCGTCGACCCGCACCTCGCGCGCCTTGTTGGGCACGTAGTCGAGATCGCAGTCCGGGTCGGGGGTCTCGTAGTTGATGGTCGGCGGAATCACGCCGCGCGACAGCGCCAGCGCGGTGATGATCGTCTCCGCCGCGCCCGCCGCGCCGAGCATGTGCCCGGTCATCGACTTGGTGGAGCTCACCATCAGCTTCTTGGCGTACTCGCCGAAGACGGTCTTGATGGCCTTGGTCTCGTTCGCGTCGTTGGGAGGCGTCGAGGTGCCGTGGGCGTTGATGTAGCCGATGTCCTGAGGCGCCAGGCCCGCGTCGCGCAGCGCCGCCTTCATGCAGCGCACCGCGCCCTCGCCCTCCGGCGCCGGCATCGTCTCGTGGAAGGCGTCGGAGTTCGCCGCGTAGCCCGCCACCTCGGCGATGATCTTCGCGCCGCGCTTCTTCGCCGACTCGTACTCCTCGAGCACCACGATGCCCGCGCCCTCGCCCATCACGAAGCCGTCGCGGTTCTTGTCGAACGGCCGGCTGGCCTTGGTCGGGTCCGCGGTGTTCTCGGACAGTGCCTTCATGGCCTCGAAGCCGCCGATGCCCATGTGGGTGATGGCCGCCTCGGCGCCGCCCGCGATCACCGCGTCGCACTCGCCGTAGCGGATCATCTTCGCCGCCTCGCCGATGGCGTGCGCGCTGGTGGAGCACGCGCTCACCGGCCCCCAGTTCGGCCCCTTGCAGTTGTACCGCATGGAGATCCGGCCGGGCGCCATGTTGGAGATCATCTTGATGATGAAGAAAGGAGAGAGGCGGTCCCACCCCTTCGTCATGCCGGTGGTGTGGCTCTCCTCGAAGGCCGTGAGGCCCCCGATGCCGCTGCCCACGATCACGCCCACCTTCTCGGGGTCGTAGCCGTTCGGCTTGTCGAGCCCGACGGGGAGCTGGCTCTCCTTCATCGCCATCTCCGCCGCCGCGATCGCGTACTGGCAGAACGGGTCCATGCGCCGCGCTTCCTTGCGGTCCATGTGCTCTTCGGGGACGAAGTCCTTCAGCTCGCCCGCGATGTTCACCTTCAGCTTCGGCGCCTCGAAGCGCGTGATGCGGCCGATGCCTGACTGTCCCCCGAGAAGCGCCTGCCAGCTCTTCTCCGTGCCCGTGCCGAGCGCGGTGATGAGGCCGGTACCAGTGATGACGACTCGCCGAGGGGCAATCATGGGCGGACCTTACTTCTTGTGGGTGTTGATGTAGTTCACCGCGTCGCCGACGGCCTTGATGTTCTCTGCCTCTTCGTCGGGGATCTCGATCTCGAACTCCTCCTCCATCGCCATCACGAGCTCGACGATGTCGAGGGAGTCGGCGCCGAGGTCCTCGATGAAGGACGACTCCAGCTTGATCTCGTCCTCCGAGACGCCGAGCTGGTCGGCGATGATGGACTTGACCTTGGCTTCGATGTTGGTGGCCGTCATGGGGGTTCGGTTCCTTGCACTACGGGGTGTGGGGTTACTTTGAGACGAGGCGCCGTAGCACACGGCGCCGGGGTGGACCAACGGCGATCTACATGTACATCCCGCCGTTGACCTTGAGGGTCGCGCCGGTGATGTACGAGGCGCCGTCGCTGGCGAGGAAGGCCACGGCCTTGGCGATCTCCTCGGCGCTGCCCAGCCGCGACAGGGGAATCTGCTCCAGCATCTTGTTCTTCAGGTCCTCGGTGAAGCCCGCGGTCATGTCGGTGGCGATGAAGCCCGGCGTCACCGCGTTCACGCGAATGTTCCGAGACGCGAGCTCCTTGGCGACGGACTTGGTGAGGCCGATGAGCCCCGCCTTCGACGCCGCGTAGGCCGCCTGGCCACCGTTGCCCGTCTCGCCCACCACCGAGGAGACGTTCACGATCGCCCCGCCCCGCTGCTTCATCATCGGGCGCGACGCGGCGCGAATGAGCGCGAAGGCGCCCCTCAGGTTGGTGTCGAGGGTCTTGTCCCAGTCCTCGTCCTTGAAGCGCATCACCAGGCCGTCGATGGCCACGCCGGCGTTGTTCACCAGCACGTCGAGGCGGCCCTGCTCCTTGACGATCTCCTCCACCGCCTTGGCGCACGCCGCCGTGTCGGCCACGTCGAAGCGCACCGCCTTGGCCTTGCCGCCCGCGTCGGCGATGAGCTTCACGGTCTCGGCGGCCGCGGCCTCGTTGCCCGCGAAGGACAGCACCACCGAGGCGCCGCGCTTGCCGAGCTCCACCGCGATGGCGCGCCCGATGCCGCGGGAGCCGCCGGTGACCAGCGCCACCTTGTGCTCGAAGTCCTTCACGCTGCACCTCCCGCCGCGAGCGCCTTCTCCAGGCTCGCGGGGTCTTCCACGTTGAGGCACTCGATGCCCTTGGCGATGCGCTTCACCAGCCCCGAGAGCACCTTGCCGGGCCCGAGCTCGACGACGCGGGTGACGCCGTTCTTCTCCAGGGCCTGCACGCACTCGATCCACCGCACGCTGCCGGTGACCTGCGAGAGCAAGAGCGGCGCGATGCGGCTCGCGTCCGAGTTCGGCGCCGCCTCGACGTTGGTGATCACCGGGCACGCCGGCGCGGAGAAGTGAACGCCCTCGAGCACCGCCTGGAGGCGCGGCACCACCGGCTGCATCAGGGCGCAGTGGAAGGGGGCGCTCACCGGCAGGGGCAAGACCCGCTTGGCGCCCGCGGCCTTGAGCAGCTCGCCCGCCCGCGCCACCGCGCCCGCGTGCCCGGCGATGACGGTCTGCGAGGGCTCGTTGAAGTTGGCGGGCGCGACCACCTCGCCCTGCGCGGCTTGAGCGCAGATACCCGCCACCTTCTCGGGCGCGAGGCCCAGGACCGCGCTCATGGCGCCGACGCCCTGGGGCACCGCCTCCTGCATGAAGGTGCCGCGCGCGCGCACCGACTTCACCGCGTCGCCGAGAGACAGCGCCCCGGCCGCGACCAGCGCCGAGTACTCGCCCAGCGAGTGTCCGGCCACGAAGGCCGGGACGACGCCGCTCCTCTTCGCGAACACCGCGTGCGCCGCCACCGAGACGGTGAGAATGGCCGGCTGGGTGTTGGCGGTGAGCTTGAGCGCCTCATCGGGGCCCTCGAAGCAGAGGGTGGAGAGCTTCTCGTGCAGGGCGTCGTCGGCGGCGTCGAAGACGGCCTTCGCCTCGGGGAAGCCGTCGTACAGCGCCTTGCCCATGCCCACCGCCTGGCTGCCCTGCCCCGGGAAGATGAACGCGACCTTGCCCATGAGTCCTCCGCTCACCACCGCACCAGGGCGCCGCCCCAGGCCATGCCGGCGCCGATGGCCATCATGGCGATGAGGTCACCCTCCTTGAGCTTGCCCGCCCGGTTCGCCTCGTCGAGCGTCATGGGGAGCGACGCCGAGGAGGTGTTGCCGTAGCGCTCGATGTTGAGGATCGCCTTGGACCGGGGAATCTCCAGGCGCTCGAGCACCGCGTCGATGATGCGAATGTTGGCCTGGTGCGCGACCACGTGGGTGACGTCGGCGGCGGTCTTCTCGTTGGCGAGGAGCGCCTCCTTCACCACGTCGGTCAGCGCTCGAACGGCGACCTTGTAGACCTCCTTGCCGTTCATGTGGACCTTGTTGAGCCTCTTCTCGAGCACCTCCGGGGTGATCGGCATCTTGGTGCCGCCCGCGGGGATGCAGAGGATGTCGGCGGTGGTGCCGTCGGTGTGCAGGTGGGTGGAGAGGATGCCGCGGCTCGGATCAGGCGACGGCCCGAGCACCATCGCCCCGGCGGCGTCGCCGAAGAGGACGCAGGTGTTGCGGTCGGTCCAGTCGACGATGCTGGTCAGCATCTCGACGCCCACCACCAGCGCGCGCTTCACCCGTCCGGTCTCGATGAACTGGGAGGCCACCGACATCGCATAGAGCGACCCGGCGCAGGCGGCGGCGAGGTCGAAGGCGAAGGCCTTCTTGGCGCCCAGCTTCGCCTGAACGTAGGCGGCGCAGGAGGGCAGCGGCGCGTCGGGGCTGATGGTGCCGATGATGATGAGGTCGAGGTCCTCGGGGCGGGTCTTCGCCATCTCGAGGGCGCGGACGGCGGCCTTCACCACCATGTCGGAGGTGGTCTCCCCCTCCGCCGCGACGTGCCGCTCGCGGATGCCGGTGCGACCGAAGATCCACTCGTCGCTGGTTTCGACGATCTTGGTCAGATCGTCGTTGGTGAGAACCTTCTCGGGGGCGTAGCCACCGGTACCGATGATGTATGCGCGCGTCACGGGCCGCGGTGCATACTCACTTCGAATTCCCATGTCACCGCGAATGGTTTTTCGCGGGTGTGTAGCGAAAGTGGCAGGCCCAGAGCGCGGACGACACCCAGCTTCGACGCCCCAGCCTGAACGGAGTGACCCGTTCACCCTGGGCGACGTCGGAGGGTGCGTACGCCAGCGCTCGGCCTACGCGACGGACGTCAGTCCGCGGTGCCGCTGATGACCTTCTTGCCCTTGTAGTGGCCGCAGGCCGGGCACACGTGGTGCGGCTGCACCGCGGCGCCACAGTTCGCGCACGCGTGCACCTGCACGGCCGACTTCAGCTTGTTGTTCGCCGCGCGACGGCGATCGCGACGCATCTTCGAGGTCCGCTTCTTGGGAACGCCCATGGTGTTTCGTCTCTCCTCACTGCTTCAGCTTGATGTCCTTGAGCTTCAAGAGGCGGACATCGATGTCTTTCTTCCCCGCGTGACCGCAGTCCTTCTCGTTGAGGTCCTGTCCGCACTGCGTGCAGAGCCCCTTGCAGTCTTCGCGGCACAGCACCGCGACCGGGAGGGCGAGCAATACCTGTTCTCGTACGATGGGGTCCAGATCGATCGTCTTTCCATCGAACGGTTCCGCGTCGATTTGTTCCAGCTCGAAGGAGGCGCTCTGGTCGCCCTGGCCGTCGTCGTCGTCCTTGTGGCGGTGGTGGCGGGCGGGCTTGGCCTCGTCCTCCACCTCCTTCTTCGCCAGCTCCGACTCCGGGATCATGCGGAGCTGGAACTCCACCGAGAACTCGCACTCGACCTCTTTCAAGCAGCGCTTGCAGGGCGCCTTGACGGTCTCGACGAAGCCTCCCTCCACGTGCACCCGTCCCGACACCTTGTGGAAGTGCACCTTCAGCGGCGAGGCGGAGACGTGGCTGTAGCCCTCGGAGTCCTTCAGCGTCGCGTCCATCAGCTTCTTCGCGACGCTCTCCTCGAGGTCGAGGCCCTTCTCCTGAATTTCTTCAATCTTGACGAGCATTTGAGCCGCACCACCTGCCCCGAAGGGCGGCGGAACATACTGGCCCTGCCGTCGGAGAGTCAAACCGAAGCCCGTCCCTAGGGGAGCGCGACTGGGAAATCTGGTATGGCCCCACTCCGTGCGCGAGGGGGTCGTCGTCATCGCGGTGCTCGTGGCCTCGGCGGCGTGGTCCGCTCCGATGGCCCCGTGCGCGCTGGCGCTCTCGCAGGTGCACCCCAAGAGCGAGGCGCTCGCCAACGCCCAGAAGCTGCTCGATGACGGCGAGTTCGAGACGGCCGTCACCGAGCTCGATCGGGCCATCGAGCGCGAGGACTTGACCGACGATCAACTCGCCGAGGCCTACCGCATGCTCGGCCTCGCCAACCTGTACCTGGGCGCGGAGGACAAGGCGCGCGACGCCTTCGAGAAGCTGTTGCAGGCGCGGCCCGACTACGAGCTCTCCAAGGGCACGCCGCCGAAGATCCGCGCGCTCTACGGGCACATCAAGGACGACATCAAGAAGCGGCGGGTGCGGCCGGTGACCTTGAAGGTGAGCCCGCCGGCCGCGGTGGAGCCGGAGAAGAACGCCGAGGTGCTGGCGCGCATCGAGGACATGCCACTCGGCACCCGGGCCCGGCTCTTCTACCGGCGGGCGGGCGTGCAGAGCTTCAGCTCGACGGACTTCGTGCGCGAGAAGGGCTCGAAGACGCAGCTCCGCGCGACCATCCCCTCGTTCGCGCTGCCGGCGGAGGACTCGGCGTGGGAGCTCGAGTTCTACGTGGAGGTGGCCGACGCGGCGCAGCGCCGCCTGGCGGGGAACGGCGACGCGTTCAGCCCGCTCTCCTTCACCGTGTCCGCGAGGGCGCACGGCGACGAGGGGCGAACGCCGGTGGCGCCGGCGACGGCCTGGTACCAGAACCCCTGGCTCTGGGTGGGCGTGGGCGTCGGCGCGGCGGCCATCGCCACCGGCGCGGTGCTGGTGGTGACGGGCCAGCAGCAGGGCACGGTGCCGGTGAAGATTCAGGTGGAGGGGACGCCGTGAGGCGCTCGCTCGTCGCGGCGGCGCTCGTGCTGGTGGCCTGCGGGCCGGGCCCCGAGGCGGCGGGGCCGGGGGTCGATCTGACGCTGGTCGCCTCGGCGGGGCTGCTCGACGTCATCTCCGCCTTCCAGGTCTCCCTGGTCGCCAATGGCAGCGCGCTCGACTGCGTGACGGTGCAGAAGAGCTGCGTGAAGGATCAGGTCGACGCCTCGCGCTTCGTGACGGTGAAGGACGGGAGCGGCAAGTCGGGCCGCGCGGTGGTGGTGCCGATCGCGCTCACGGCGGGCACCCCCAACACCCAAGACGCGTCGCTCCGCGACGTGCCGCCGGGGAAGAACTTCGCCCTGGTGGTCGAGGCCCTGTCCAAGGACTCGCCGCCCAGGCTCTCCGGGAGCGCGTGCAACTACGTGAAGGAGATCGTCCCCGGCAACAACGCGACGGTCTTCTCGAAGATCGAGCTGTTGAGCCCCGCGGCGGCCTGCGACCCGCGGCTGTAGGCGGGCTCAGGAGTCGGCGATCAACCGCTCGATGCGCCCCTTGTCGGCGCTCTTCAGGTCGACGAACTGCACGCCCATGCCGAGCTCCTTCGCGGAGACGATCTCGCCCTGGCAGAGGATCTCGTCCTGCTCGCCGGGGAGCGTGAACTTCAGCGCCACCTGCGTGCCCAGCGGGAGCGGGATCGTCTGGGTGAAGTAGGCGCCGCCGACCGAGAGGTTCGAGGCGCGCTGGAAGTACACCTCGCCGTCGCGCTCGCACTCGATCCACAGATCGACCGGCACCCGCTGCTCCCTGCGCTTGTCGTGTCCCTTGGCCATCGAACTGGGCGGCTTATGCCACGACCTGGGCTTTGTTAGGAAGTCGCCATGGCGCGCATTCTCGTCATCGAAGACGAGCCCGACTTGGGCTCGCTGCTCGACTACAACTTGAAGGCCGAGGGCCACGAGGTCGAGGTGGTCCGCACCGGCGCGGCGGGGGTCTCGCGGGCGCACGCCCAGAAGCCCGAGCTCGTCCTGCTCGACCTGATGCTGCCCGACATCTCCGGCACCGAGGTGGCGCGGCTGCTCCGCCAGGGCGACGCGAAGGACGTGCCCATCATCATGGTCACCGCGCGCGGCGAGGAGGCCGATCGGGTGAAGGGCCTGGAGATGGGCGCCGACGACTACGTGGTGAAGCCCTTCTCGGTGAAGGAGCTGCTGTTGCGCGTGAAGGCGGTGCTGCGCCGCCGCAGCGAGCCGAGCCTGGCGAGCGGGTCGGTCCTGAAGGCCGGTGACGTGGTGCTCGACACCGAGCGCCACGAGGTCACCGTGCGCGGGAAGAAGTCGGAGTTCACCGCGCTCGAGTTCCGCCTGCTCAAGACCTTCCTCGAGCGGCCCGGCCGGGTGCAGACCCGCGAGGCGCTGCTCGGCACCGTCTGGGGCATCACCGCCGACGTCACCACCCGCACCGTCGACACCCACGTGAAGCGGCTGCGCGAGAAGCTCGGCCCCTCGGGCGACCTGATCGAGACCGTGCGCGGCGTCGGCTACAAGCTGGTGGAGCCTTGAGCGGGCGAGACGCGTCGAAGGCCGAGGAGGCGCTCCGCCACCAGCTCGCGGTGCTGCGCGCCGTCGTCGACGGCATGGCGGAGGGCGTGTGGATCACTTCCGAAGACGGCACGGTGCTGCAGCACAACGACGCCTTGAAGCAGATGCTCTTCACCGGCGGCGACATCGTGGGGCACACGCCCTGGGAGTTGATCGAGAGCGACGGGCTGCACGCGGCGGTGCTGAAGGCCTGCCAGGAGGGCGTGGCCACCCGGCTCGAGCTGCCGGTGGAGGGCGTGCGCCCGCGGGTGCTCTCCATTCACGTCTCGCCGCTGGGGAAGGAGCTCGGCGGCTCGGCGGCGGTGTTCTTCGACGTGACCGACTTGCGGCGCCTGGAGAAGGTGCGCAAGGACTTCGTCGCCAACGTGAGCCACGAGCTGCGCACGCCCATCACCGCCATCCGCGGCTACGCGGAGACACTGCAGTCGGGCGCGCTCTCCGATCCGGTGGCGGCGCCGAAGATGGTCGACGTGATCCTCCGGCAGTCGATGCGCCTGTCCGACCTGGTGGAGGACCTGCTCGAGCTGTCGCGGCTGGAGTCGAAGGAGCTGGCGCTGCAGAAGGTGGAGATCGAGCTCGCCGAGGCGGTGCAGCGCTCGGTGGAGGCGGTGCGGCCCAAGGCGGTGGCGCGCGGGGTGACCATCGACGTGCAGGTGCCTGTGGGGGTGACGGCGCTCGCCGATCCGCGCGGGGTGGAGCAGGTGCTCTTGAACCTCCTCGACAACGCGGTGAAGTACTCGAAGCCCGAGGGACACGCGTGGGTGACGGCGCGGGTGGTCGGCTCCGAGGTGGAGCTCGCGGTCAAGGACGACGGCCCCGGCGTCGAGGAGAAGCACCTGTCCCGCCTCTTCGAGCGCTTCTACCGGGTGGACAAGGGCAGAAGCCGCGACATGGGTGGCACCGGTCTCGGCCTGTCGATCGTGAAGCACCTGTCGAACGCCATGGGCGGCGAAGTGCGGGTGGAGAGCCGGCCGGGCCTGGGCAGCACCTTCACGGTGTCGCTGCCGAAGGCGTGAGGGAATTCGGCACCCTTCGACGCGCTCAGGGTGAACGGCGGTCAGCTCGCGGTCTGACCCGCGGTCGCCACCAGCTCCTCGTCGAGCACCTCGTGGGCGCGCAGGGGCGCGATCGGGCCCGGCACCTTCAGCTCCTCGCGCTCGACGAAGAAGCGCACCAGGGGCTCGTCGAGGTTCTCGGGCTGGAAGTGGTGCCAGGGGAGCGGCGTCTCGTGGCGGGGGAACTTCGCCACGAAGGGCTCGACCTCGGCCCACGTCGCGAGCGCGGCGGTGGGCTCGGCCTTCTTGAGCCACTGCTTGCCGAAGTCGTCGCGCAAGAGGAGCACCAGGTCGACGACGGGGAAGGCCATGGCGATGGCGTCGGTCCACACCACCAGCCGCCGCACCGCGTCTTGCTCGAGGAAGAAGAAGATTCGGGGCACGAAGACGTGATCGCCGAGGCGCTCCTGGAGCGCGTTGCGCCCGTGGTTCCACCGCCAGGTGGCCTCGATCAGCTCGTAGCCCAGGGTGCGCGGCACCTGCCCCTCGAGCTCGGGGTGCGTGGCGAAGAGCGCCACCGCGGCGCGATTGCCCTTGCTCCACGCCGAGATGAACCGCTCCGAGTCGTAGTCGCCCGGCTGCCCGTGCTGGGGATCATCGACCACCAGACCGAACCGCTGGACGAGAGGCAGAAGCTCGAGATCGGCCTCCAGGGCGAAGACGTGGGGCCGCAGGTAGGGCACCTCGAAGCGCAAGTCGCCGCGCTCGTCCTGCTCGAAGGTGAAGGAGCCGCCGGTGTCGGGGTGGCTCCAGCTCGCGCTGAAGCGGCCCTCCTTCGAGACCTCGTAGTTCGGGCGCGCGAAGTGCTCGCGCAGCTCTTGGGCGCCCAAGGGGCGGCCATCGCGACGGCGGAGGACGAGCTGGTGGCTCATGGTGCGTCTTTGAAGTTAGCGCACTAGGATGGATCGTCCATGCGGGTCGCGGTGCTGGCCGACATCCACGGAAACCTGCCCGCCCTCGAGGCCGTGATCGAGGACATCAAACGTCAGAGCCCCGACCACATCGTGGCCGCCGGCGACCTGGCGCTCCGGGGGGCGCACCCCAAGGAGTGCGTCGACCTCGTCTTCGACACCTGCGACGCCCAGCTCATCGGCAACACCGACTGCTACATCACGGGCAGCTACCTGGGCGGGGCGTACCGCGAGAAAGAGCACTGGAAGACCGAGCTCTTGGAGTGGACGCGCGCCGAGCTCGGCGAGGCGCGGGTGAAGAGGCTCGCCCAGATGCCGTTCTCGGTGCGCTTCTCGCCCCGCCGGGGCCAGGACCTCTTCGTCTGCCACGCCAACCCGAAGAACCTCGAGGACTCGCTCGAGCCCACGCTCGACGAGGCCACCCTGCGGAAGTTCCTCTCGCACCTCGACGCCTCGGCGGTTGCCTTCGGGCACCTGCACTTCCCCTACCGGCGGCGCATCGGGCGCATGGTGATCGCCGACGTGGCCTCGGCGGGCATCCCGCGCGACGGAGATCTGCGGCCCGCCTGGGGTCTGTTCACCTTCACCCCGAAGGGCTGGCGGGTTCAGATTCGCCGGGTGCGGTACGTGCTGCGCAAGGCGACCTCGGCGCTGACCGAGCGCAAGGTGCCGGGGGCGCCGCTGCTCATCCACAAGATGCTGGAGGCCCGGTACAAGCACCACACGGCGCTGTCCGAAGCGGCGCGCCGGCACTCCGGCTTGCCGCCCATGCACCCACCGGTGCTGCGGCCGCCGCCGGGCTCGTCGTCACCGCGGCCGACGGTGCCGGGGGTCCTGCCGCCGCCTCCCGCGCCCCGCCCCACCGCGCCCGAGCCGCCTCCGGGGCAGCTCACCCAGGCCGACGAGGCCTCCGACGATCTGTTGCCGCCGAACCCGCCCACGCCGGCGCCGCCGCACGAGCTGCCCGAGACCGCCCAGCAAGACGCGCACGAGCCGGACGGCTCGGCCGACGACGCGCCGCCGCTCGCGGCGTCGGACTCGTGAGCGACGTTCCCGCGGGGGCCGGCGTCCGAATCGCCGCCAAGCTCATCGACGCCGTCGTCGCCGGGGTGACCTCGGCGGGGTTCACGGCCCTCCTGCCGGTGCCGCTGGCGACGCTGATCGGCACCGGCTGGTTCATGCTCAGCGACTGGGGCGGCTCGCCGGGCAAGTGGCTCTTCGGGCTCGAGACGGTGATGGAGCCCGGCGGGCCGGCGACCCTGGTGGCGAGCCTGAAGCGCAACCTGCTGCTGGGGATTCCCACCATCGGGCGCGCGCTCGTCGTCTCCGGGTGGACGCAGGCGACGGGCGACGAGGCCCGCTGGGACCGGGCGTTCATCAGCCTGGTGGGCCTCGGCGTCACGGTGAGCGAGCTGTCGGGGCTCTTGCGGAGCGGCCGGCGCTTTGGCGATCGCTTCGGTGGGACGGTCGTGCGGCGGCGCGAGAGGGCGACCCGCTGAAGGGGTCGCGCCTCCGGCCACGAAGCACATCGCCGGAGCGCTCATCGCTTCAGCTTCGCCAGCACCTCCGCGGCGGTCAGCGACGTGCACTCGGTGGGGTGGAGCTGGAGCGTGCTCTACCTGCCGGCCCCTCCGCTGCTCCCACAGGTGAGCTCGGCGCCATGCGCCCTCAGGCTGCGCACGAGGGTGACCATGCCGGTCATGGGCATGCGCCTGCTGCCGACGCTCCTGACCAGCGTGTCGTCGATGTCGACGAAGACGACGGGTGGCCCGCTCGTCATGATGTGCGACCTTCCCTTCAGCGCACCGGTCGCCGAATCCCGTTCGACTCCGACGCGCGCTCTTGAACGAACCGGCCCCGAGCGCTCGCCCAGGGCCGGAGCTCGGGCCGCTCGTCCTGACGCGGCCCCCGCTCACCTCGCCGTCACTTAAACAGGATCGTGCACGCGCACGGGCCGGTCGACCCGCAGGCCTTGAACAGCGGGTCCACGCAGGCCAGGCCCGAGCAGCACGCCGTGCCGCCTGACGTACACGTCTGGCCCGCGGCCACGCAGCTCGCGGCGGCGCAGCTGCCCACGTTCGAGCCGAGCGGGATGTTGCAGGTCAGGCCCGAGCAGCAGTCGGCCGAGATGGTGCACGTGGCGTTGACCGGCTGGCAGGTCACCGGCGCCTGGCAGGTGGTGCCGTTGCAGATGAGCGAGCAGCACTGCGCCGAGCCGGTGCACGCCGCGCCGTTCGCCTTGCAGAGCGAGCCCGCGTCGACGCTGCCGCCGCCACTGACCTCGATCAGCGGCCCGCCGTCGGGGTACGCGTAGCCACCGTCCACGAGGATGATGACGCCGCCGTCCAAGAGGCTCAGCACGCCGCCGTCGGGGAGCACGATGAGGCCGCCGTCGAGGACGATGATCCCTCCGTCCGACTTGGGCAAGGGCGGGCGGCAGGCTCCGAACAAGCAGTCGGTGCCCGCGCAGCAGCCGCCGTCGCCGACGCACGCCGAGCCCAGCGGGCCGCAGGTGGGCGCCTCGCAGCGGAAGCCGCCGTCCGCCACCGGGAGACAGGGGTTGCCGTTGCAGCATTGCTCGCGGAACTGGCAGCTCTGCCCCACGCCGATGCAGCAGCCGGCGTCGCCGGTGTAGCCGGTCGGGCACTGGCTCGACCAGCCGCCGTAGCAGCGCGGAATGCCCGAGCGGTCGAGCTTGCACACGGCCTTGCCGCTGCCCGGGGCGTCGTCGCAGCAGTTCATGCTGGCGCTCACCTTGACGTCGCCGCCGTCGGGGAGCTTCGCGAAGCCGCAGGTGTTCCCGACGCCGTTGCAGTTCTGGCCGTTGTCGCAGCGGCCGCCGGTGCACTTCACCGTGCCGTTGGGGTTGACGCCGCCGCCGCAGCAGTCGTCCCGGTTGCCGCAGAAGGTGCCGGTGAGCCGGCAGCCGCCCGCGGGCAGACAGACGGTCGCGCCTGAGCCCGGGTCGAAGCAGATGTTCGAGCAGCAGTTGGTGCCGCTGGTGCAGGGGTTGCCTTCCTGGATGCAGCCGCCGCCGCCGCCGCCGGTGACCGTGAGGCAGTAGCCCGCGCCGCCGTCGTCGACCGAGCAGGCGCGACCGCAGCACTCGGAGTTGAGGTGACAGAGATCGCCGTTGGCCTGGCAGTAATAGGCCTTCTGGCAGACGTTGCCGCTGCAGAGCGACGAGCAGCACCCCGCGCCGGCGTCGCAGGACTGGCCGATGACGCCGCAGGTGGTGCCGGGGAGCGGCTGGCACTGGCTGTTGGTGCAGACGCTGGTGCAGCAGTCCGAGGCCTTTGCGCAGCTCGCGCCGACCTGCGCGCAAGCGTTCACGCCGCAGACGCCGTTGGAGCAGTTGCCGTTGCAGCAGTCGGTGCCGAAGGAGCAGACGTCACCGTCGCCGCGGCAGAAGGTCGAGCTGCGACACAGGCCGCCCACGCAGGAGCCGTCGCAACACGGCCGCGTCGGATCGCACGGGTCTCCCGCGCCGAGGCAGATGCCGCCGTCCGGGAGCGAGCCGGAGCCGCCGCCGGTACCACCGCCGGTGGCGCTCCCGCCGGTGCCACCACCGGCCGCTCCGCCGGTGCCGCCGCCGACCGCTCCACC
>JBBIOE010000194.1:0-15622 GCA_037443525.1 Archangiaceae bacterium
ACCGACCGGTGCGACGGGCCCCGCGGGCGCGGCGGGCGCGGCGGGCGCGAGCGTGACCACCGCGGTGGAGCCTCCGAGCGCCAACTGCCCGGCGGGCGGCGTGAAGTTCACGGTGCAGGGCTCCTCGACCTCGACCTACGCCTGCAACGCGCCCAAGGCGTCGGCGGCGCTGAACACTCAGGCCACGGCGCTCGCGTCCTGCAACGCCATCCTCACCGCCAACAGCAGCGCCACCGACGGCGTGTACTGGATTGACCCCAATGGCGGCGTGACCACGGACGCCTTCATGGCCTACTGCGACATGACCACCCAGGGCGGCGGGTGGACGTTGGTGATGAACGTGAACCCGGCCGACGGCTCGGTGGTGTCGTTCACCAACATCGCCTTCTGGAAGAACGAGGCGGAGTACGGGCAGATCGGCAACCACTTCACCCACGACTACAAGGGTCCGGCGGCGTGGCTGCTCTCGAGCACGAACATCATGGTGCAGGTCGCCAACCCCGGGCCCGAGGGGAAGATCATCGGCTACAAGGCGTGGAACATGCCGGCGAAGTCGTTCGACATCTTCTTCGACGCGGCGAACAACACCAACCAAACCACCAGCGTCATCGGCTCCAACGTCACCAACGTGTACGCCTATGAGCCGCTGATCAAGAACGGCGCCAACCTGCAGGCGAACCGCAACATCAACCCGAACCAGGACCGGGTGCGGCTGGGCGTCGACGCGTACCCGTTGCAGGGCGACGACAACAGCCCTGGCCTCGGCACGCAGATGAACGAGGGGGCCTGCGGCGTGGGCATCAACTGCTACCGCTACAAGGACGTGGAGCTGTGGGTGAACAGCACCACGAACCTGTGGTGCACCCGCGCCGACGTCGACGGCCAGTTCGGGTGGATCGGCACCGATGGGAGCTGCGGCTCGAGCTGCGGCACCTGCGAGATGACCAAGGGCGCCGCGTACAGCCCCTACTGGACCTACCGCATCTACGTCCGCTAGGCGGCGAGGTGCGGCGCTTGGGCGCGGTCCTCGTGGCGTCGGGGGTGCTCGGCTTCTCGGGCGCCTGCCGCCATGAGCCCACCGTCGACGCTCAGCTCTCCCGCGGCATGGCGCAGGCGGTCGCTCAGGCGGCCGCGCGGGACTGGCGGACGTCCTGCGCGGTGACCGAGGGGAGCGCGCTCTCCGGCGACCGGTTCGCCTGCCGGGAGGGCTGCGCCATGCTGGAGGTCGGCGATCGCTTGGTGCAAAGCGCCTTCGGCTCGCCCGACGCCGGCCCCTTGGCCCCGCTGGGCGTGCGGAGGATCCGCGTGCGGGTGGGGGACGCCGGGCCGCGCGAGCTGGAGCTCACTTCGCTCGCCGACGGCGGCCTGCGGTGCGATCTCGCGGCGTCCCGGTAGGCGTCACCAGCGCGCCTCCTGACAGCGGGGAACCGCCGAATCGATCCCGCCGGGCTGGCCCGAACCACGCTCGCTCCTCGCGCCTCGACCTCGACCCAGCATCAGTCGCCGGGCAGGTCCGGTGCGACAGATTCCCGCGGCGACGCCGGCCGCCGCTACGCCTCAGGGCGGCGTGACGTCCACCACTCGCGGCACCACCGGCGTGGCCTTCCCAGCGTTGAAGTAGGCGCTGGAGGGAATCGTGGGCACCGAGCCCACCACCGGCATCGCGCCGAGGAACTTGAGCAAGACGCCCCACTCCTTCACCTCCGGGAACACCCACTGGGGCGCCGGCGAGGCGACGCTGCCGGCGAGCGTGAGGCAGGGCGCCATCGCGGGCACGGCGGGCATCGCGGTGCAGTCGGGCGCCGGCGCCATCGTCTGGCACATCACCGTCTGGGGCACCGAGACGGGCGTCCCGTCCGCCGCGCGCGGCTTGAGCCCGAAGGCGTCGAGGAAGCCGGTGAGGTACAGGTTGGAGATGATGGTGACGAGCCCGGTGCTCGGGCTCACGCCGGTCCACCGCGCGGCCCAGGGCTTCGCCGCGTCGTACTCGTAGATGGTGGTGTAGGCGCCGCCGGTGTCCGGCCCGAGCTCGAGCTTCCTCACCCGCCCGCCCGGCGCCGTCGATGTCGGGTCGAAGGTGGCGGGGTTGAAGGGCGGGAACTTCGTGTCGTAGCTGACGCGCAGGCCCGAGTAGGAGAGGAAGAACGAGTCGCTCACCAGGCCGCGGGTGACGCCCACGTCCGCGCCGGCGAACAGCTCCACCGGCGCCAGCCTGAACACCGTCACCGGGAAGCCGGGCCCCGCGACCGACGGCGCCTCCCAGGGGCTCGCCCCCAGCGGCAGCACGCTGAACACGTCGGCCAGGGTGGTGGTCGCGCCGTGCGCCGCCGGCCCGAAGCGCAGCGTGTCGCGAATCACTCCGTTGGCCTGCACCGCCACGATGGGCTCGGCGGGGTCGAGGCAGGCTCCGCGCACCACGACGCTCCGCTCCGCGTCCGCCACCAGCTGCATCAGGTTGGTGTCCACGTAGCGCTCGCCGCCGAGGATGTCGTGGTCGCTGGCCACCACCGGGTCGAGCACCTTGAGGTGGAGCTGCGGCTCGAGCTTCGCGTCGACCCCGCGGATGACCGGAGCCACCAGCCCCCCCGTCAGCCGGAGCGCGCGCTCGAGGCCCGTGGAGAGCACCGGCGGGTTCGCGGTCAGGGCGCTGCCCGAGAGAATCTGCGCGTCGAGGTGGTAGTCGACGGCGTGCAGCGTGCTCTGGGCGGGGACGTGGCTCACCTTGCCGTCCACGCCCACCTCGAGCGTCAGCTGCCCCAGCTTCACGCCGTACGAGCCCGCCTGCACGATGACGGTCTGCCCCGCGCCCACCGAAGACGGCACCAGCGTCGGGGCGATCTCGTCGTGGGAGTGGCCGCCGATGATGACGTCGATGCCGGTGGTCATCTGCGCGAGCGCCTTGTCCTCCGCGATGCCCAGGTGGGTGATGGCCACCACCAGGTCCACCTTCTCCTGGGTGCGCAGGGTGTCGACCGTGGCCTGCGCGTCGAAGGCCGCGGCGGCGATGTGCCCGACCGCGTCCGAGGGGTCGACGCAGTGGCCGCGCACGCAAGCTTGCCCCGAGGCGCCGCCGTCGGCGAGCACGCAGGCGCTGCTGCTGGCGCAGGCCGGCCCGTTCTTCGGCACCGAGAACGAGATGGGCGTCTTGGCCGGCGCCACCAGCGCCGCCTCGTAGCCGGTCAGCCCGAGGAAGCCGACCTTGAGCCCGTTGGCGAGCGTCTTGGTGGCCCAGGGCATGATGGCCGCGCCGCTGTTGCCGGGGCCAAAGAGGTGCTTGAGCGCGTCGCCGGGCCCGCCGTCCTTCACGTCGTCGAAGGCGACGTTGCTGGAGATGAGCGGCACCGCGCCGCCGAAGGTCGAGGTCTGCGCGGTGCGAATCGAGGCCGCCAGCACGTCCGGGCCCCAGTCGAACTCGTGGTTGCCCAAGGTGCCGAAGTCGTAGCCGAGCATCGACAGGCTCAAGAAGTCGGGCGCCGCCTCCGCCGTGGCGAGGTGGAAGATGGTGCCCATCATCACGTCGCCGGCGGAGATGAGCAGCACCGGGTCCTTCGACTCGGCGCGGAGCTTGTTCACCAAGAACTGCCGGCGCACCAGCCCGCCCACCGTCTGCGTGTCGGAGTTGGTGGCCAGCTTGGTGGCGACGGCCACCGGGTCCACGCCGCCGTCGGGGCCCGGGATGTACGGGTACTCGGACACCGGGCCGAACCCGAGGAGGTGCGAGTGCTCGTCGTTGGTGTGGAGGATGACGAGGCGGCGCGGCGTGGGCGCTCGCGCCGCCGGAACGAAGGGCTCCGCGGCCGGGCCGGCGTCGAAGGGCTCCTTCGCCACGGGGCCCGTGCCCTCGATGGCGCAGGCGCCCATCCACAGGGCGGCCGACGCGACGGCCGTCGCCAGGAGGGGAAACTTCACCACTGCAGCGAGCTGGGTTCGCATGGGGTTCACCACGAGGCGTTAGGAAGCGGGTGACCTGAGCAGCGGGGCGGCGGCGGTCGTGGGCGCGCCGCCCATCGGCGCGCCGAAGTCGAACTTCCCCGTCACCGTGAGGCCGAAGAGATAGGCCATCGTTCCGCCCGGGAACTCGCCGGTGTAGGTGCCGGGAAAGTGGCTGCTGAGCGTGGTGCGCTTGACGAAGAAGGCATCGGAGAAGTGGGCGCTGACGATCCAGTCGTCGATGACGTAGCTCGCGCCCACCGAGACCACGTGCTTGTCGGAGTCGGGCGGCGCGGCGTTCATGTTCGCCTCCGGCACCGTGAGCTGGTCCCACACGTAGCCGGCGCGCACCATCAAGGCGTTGGAGAGGCGGAGCTCGGCGCCGGCGTGGACGACGTAGCCGTTCATGCTGTTGCGCGGGCTCGAGCTGATGGTCTCGGTCCCGTCGGCGTTCTGCAGGCGGATGTCGAGCGACTTGAAGCTGCTCCACATCTGGTACTCGACGTCCGCGGAGACGTTCAGCATCTTGGGCACGACGTCGAAGGCGATGCCGCCGCGGAAAATCTGCGGCAGCGGCAGCGAGGCCTTCACGTCGCGGTCCACCGCCTGCGCGTCGAAGGGCGGAGGGAAGCGGAAGTCGCTCTTGCCGTTGACGTCGATGGTGACGGCCGAGCGCCAGGTGAAGGCGAGGGACAGCCCGTCGAAGGGGAAGAGGGAGGCTCCCGCGGCGGCGCCGATGCCCGAGCCCATGCCGGCGAGGTCCACCGTCCCCTCCTCGGCGGTGCCGAAGCGCACGGCTCGCTTCAGGTAGACCGAGGTGGGCATGTAGCGGAAGGAAGCGCCGAGGGCGAAGTAGCGGCTGGGGCGGATGGCGACGGTGGGGGTGAGCTCGTGCACCTGAATGGCGATCTTCTGCACGTCCTCGCGGCCCTCCCAGCCCAGGGGCCAGGAGAAGGTCGAGCCGAACGGCACCGAGTAGCCCAGGCCCACCGCGACGTCGCCCACCAGCGGAGCGGCGCCGAGCATGTAGGTCACCGCGGCGTGGGGAGGCAGCGAGACGCCGATGTCGGTCTTCGCCGAGGCCGCGGTCGAGCCGGGGGGAGGCGTCCACTCCCAGCCCGGAATCACCAGCGAGGCGCCCGCGGCGACGTTCACGCCCCACAGCCGGCTGATGTTCGCCGGGTTGTAGAAGATGGCGGTGGCGTCGTCGTAGAGAGCGGCGGCGGCGGAGCCTCGGCCCGAGGCGCGCGAGCCGAGCTCGGAGATGGCGTACCCACCGGCGAGCGCGGCGGTGGGTACGAGCGCCAGCGCCAGGAGCGCGGTGAGCAGCAGGCGGCGAATCATGGGCACCCCCACGGGGAACGGCGAGAGCAGGCGTCGCGAGTGAGCGCGGTCGAGCCGCGGGTCGGTCCTCATGGGCAGGCCACCGTGAAGTCGGGGCTGCACACCAAGGCGGCGCCGGCGGCGGAGGTGGCCACGAAGGTCACCACCTGCCGCTGCAGGCCGGCGGTCTTGGCCAGCGCGCCGGGGTAGGCCGGCGAGGTCTTGGAGGCGACGCAGGGTTTGAGCAGCGCGCCGGCGGCGGCGCTGGGCGAGTCGCACACCACGGCGCCGTTGGCGGTGAGGTCGAAGGTCGTCTGCGCCAGCGGCGCGCGGGCGAAGGCCCGGGCCAGGTTCGCTTGCGTCTCGGCGGCGTGCAGGGGGGCGTCGGCGGTGCCGTTGGTCACCACCTGCACCAGCACCGGCAGGGCGGTGGCCGCGGGGTAGGCGGGCGCGGCGTAGAGCGGATCGCCCGGCTCCAGCACCCAGCGGAAGGTGGCCACGGCCTCGGCGGTCTTGGCGTCGAGCAGCGCCTTGCCCGTGGCGGTGCTCACGTCCACGCCGGCCGCGGTCAGGCTCTGGGCGGTGGCCGCGCGCAGGCCCGGCGCCAGCACCGCGCCCAGCTCCGCGCTGGCGGCGTCGAGGGCCACCGCGTCGACGTGGTCGAGCGAGCCGGCCAGAGCCGCCGCCATGCCGCCCCAGGAGTGGCCGACCAGGCCGACCTTGGCGCTGGCGGCGCCGGTGGCCAGGCCCGCGAAGCGCCAGGCCTGGGTGCGCGAGAGCGCCGTCACCTGCGAAAGCTCCAGGGCCCACTCGCGCAGCTCGTCGCGCAGCGCGAAGGGGTTGGGCGTCTGGCCGGGCAGGGCGATGAGCTCCGGCGTGGCCGGCTGGTCGGGGCAGCCGTCGAGGTCCTGGTCGCCCAGGCTCCCCACGGTGCGGCCGCCGGCGCGCGGCCCGTCGAGGGAGAGCACCGCGAAGCCGGCCTTGGCGAAGGCGTTGGCGAGCGCGAGCGCGTCGTTCTTGCAGCGGCCGAGGCCGTGGGCGAACACCGCCAGCTTGTTGCCGGGCCAGGGCGTGGTGCAGGCGGCGGGGAAGTCGAGGTTCGGGGTGGTGAGGACGTAGTCGACGGTGATGGGCGCGGAGGCCGGCGTCCCGGCGTCGGTCACCGAGAAGGTGCCTCGGGGCGTGACGAGGCCCTGCAGCGTCACCCTCCCGGTGTGCACGTCGCAGAGGTTCGCGGTGGGGATACCCGAGGCGGCGAGGAGCGCGTGCTGGGCGGCGGGAATCTGGCCGTCGTGGACGACCGACGCGCCGCCGAGGGCGGTCACCAGCGCCTCGAGCTGGGGGAGGCTCTGGTGCACGGTCTGGGTGGTGAAGCTCCACGCCACCGCCACCCGGTCGCGGGTGAGGCCCTGCGCGGCGAGCGCGTCGAACAGGGGGGCGTAGGCCAGGCGCAGCGGCTCGAGCGCGTGCGCCTCAGCGTCGGAGAGCGCTGGCCAGCGGCTGAAGCCGGCGCTGTCGACGAGCGGCTCCTCGCTCTTGGCGAAGACGAAGACCACGTCGCTCGACACCGGCTTGCCGGCGGCGTCGAGGAGGTCGGTGGAGACGGCGGCCACGTACCGGGTGCGCTCCGCGAGGGGGGCGGTGGGCTGGATGTAGAGGGTGCCGTCGGAGAACTGGGTGGTGACCGCGACCGCCTTGCCGGTCTTGGCCTCGAAGAGCGTGACGGCCGCGGCCGCGGTGGTCGGGTCGATGGCGCCGGAGAAGCGGGTGGTGAGGGTGACGCCGAGCGAGTAGCCGTCGAGCGTGCGCAGGCCGGTCTTGATGGCGACCTGATCCGCGGTGTCGGTGGTGCAGTAGGGGACGTTGAGCCGGCCGGTGACGGGGTCCTTGGCGAGGTCGGTGGGGAAGGGCAGCACGCTCTGGCACGGGTCGGCGCTGTCGGGCGCGAAGAGCGCCAGCGTCGCGGCGCTCGCGGTGAGCGGCTCGTCCTTCGTCACGGTCGGGATGCAGCTGGCGGCGAGGCAGGCCACCGCCAGCCAGCACGTACACCTGGAAGACGACATGGTTCCTCCCTCGGCGTCCGAGCGGCTGCGGTGAGGCGCGAGCGTTCGATGGGTGCGGCGACTCGCGCGGTGCCGGCGGCCACGAGCAATCGACGTGCCCGGCGGCTTCTCCGGTGAGAGGCCCGGCGTTGCGGCTGATCAGCGCGCAGGACTCGCGCGCGGTGGACAGCGGAGCGCAAGCGCGACGCGCGACCTACGTGATCGCGAGAGCGGGAAGTCGGTCGGATGAGTGCGCACGCGAGCTCCCCGTCGGCGGTGTCGAGGAGTAGCGCGTCGGTTCATCGACGACGTCGAACGGTCTACGTGGAGATGCGGCTTCGCGCCGCTCAGGGCAGCCGCCAGGAGTACCCGTCGTCCGGCCGGCAGACGAGGCCCGGAATCCGCACCAGCTCGAGGCCGTCGTCCCGGGCGATGACCTCGGCGCCGCTGCCCGGCCGGGTGATGACGTAGTTGAAGTGTCCCGGCTGCGGCGGCGTGCCGGGCATGTAGAGCGGCGCCTTCTTGTGCAGGTAGGTCGAGCCGCCGGTCCACGCGAGGTGGTTGGAGTCGATGCGCAGGCCGCAGAGGTCCTCGCGTCCGCTCGCGGCGAGCATCAGGCGGTTGGTCGGGCCGTTGTCGTCCCAGGCGGAGACGCTCTCGCGGCCCGGGTACGCGCCCAGGTCGCCGAAGGTGAGCTTCGAGGCGCCGAAGGCCGAGAGCAGCGCCGCCACCAGCACCGCCGGCACGCCCAACACGTCGCGGCTGCCTTGGGGCAGCTCCTCCAGCGCCACGCCCAGCGCCGCGAAGGCCAGGGGAATCAGGGGCACGAGGAAGCGCAGCTCCTTGTGGGGCGCCAGCGCGTGCAGGACGAAGAACGCCGTTGCGAGGCCGACCAGCCCCGGCGCCCGCTTGAGCGCCACCACCGAGGCCACGCCACAGAGCGCCGCGAGCAGCGGCATCGACGTCCACAGGTGCTGGAAGAAAAAGCCCCAGGGCGCCGTGCCCCAGCCCGCCGCCTTGCCCTCGATGAGGTTGAAGCGCACGTACACCACCGCGGAGTGGAACAGCCCGAAGGCCTTCGCCCCCGGCACGTCGTGCCAGGTCAGCGCGTCGAGGAGCCCGAAGGCCACGGCCCACACGCCCAGCACCAGAAGCACGTGCCACGGCTGGGGCCGCGAACCGAGCTCGGCACCCTTCGACGGGCTCAGGGTGAACGGATTGGCTCGACGATTTCTCAGCTTCCAACCGAACACCACCGCGCCCACCAGCGCCGCCGCCGCCAGAAGCCGCATCAGCGACCACAGCGACTCCGTCGGCCCGGTGCGCGGATCGCTGAAGAGCTCCGAGCCCGCCAGCGCCAGCGCGAGGAGGCTCGCCCGGAGACCGAAGGCGTCCCCCGTCGCCGGACCGGGCTCAGCGAGACCCTTCTTCGCCCGCCAAAGGCGCCACGTCAGCACCACCATCACGCCCACGCACAGCACCGCCAGCTGCAGCCGGAACAGCACCGCCAGCCCGAGCAGCGACGCCCCCACCGTGAGCGCCTTCTTCGACGCCTCGCGGTCCAGCACCAGCGCCAGCCCGAAGGTCGCCGCCACCGCCGAGGCGTTCTCGCTCATCGCCCGGGGCGCGAAGTACAAGACCGGCGCCGCCAGGGCCCACGCCGCCGCCGCCGCCGCGCTCGAGCGCTCTCCCCCGCCGCTCACCCGCGAGAGCCGGTAGACCGCGAGCCCCGCCGCCGAGGAGGCCAGGGCGAACAAGAGCTTCACCGCCGGGATGTACTGCGTGGGCCGGTCGAGCCCGAGCACCGAACAGACCTTCAGCACCAGCGCCACCAGCCCCGGCAGCGCCCAGGTGCGCGCGCCGTCGATGTACTCCCAGGGAATCACCCCGTAGCCGAACACCAGCCGGTGGGCGGGCTCGAAGGACTGGTAGAGCTCGTCCGGCCAGTAGATGCCGTCGTCGGTGAAGACGATGCGCGCGCGGAGCAGGAACCCCAGGGCCACGGACGACCACACGACGATCCGCGCCCAGCGCTCCCTCGGCATGCGGCGTTGATAGCGGAAGTGCCGCCGTCAGGACACAATTGGCGCCGAGCCCTCGATGATCGCCACCTCCACCACGCCGACCATTCCCATCTCCCGCCTGCTGGAGGACTCGCAGTACGAGCTCAAGCTCGAGCTCGTCGCGGGCCACGCCGGGCTCTCGCGGAAGATCTCCCACCCGCGCATCCAGAAGCCGGGCCTGGCGCTGACCGGCTTCACCGAGCACCTCCACCCCGAGCGCGTGCAGGTCTTCGGCAACACCGAGATCTCCTACCTGCGCACCCTCTCCGAGGAGCAGCAGCGCGGGGTGATGGACAAGTTCTTCACCGCCAACCTGTCGTGCCTGGTGGTGACCAAGGGCCTCGACGTGCCCCAGGTGCTCGCCGACGGCTGCGAGCAGCACGGCCTCGCCTTGATGAAGACGCCGCTCGCGTCCTCGGCCTTCATCTCCCAGGTGCAGTCCTTCCTCGAGGAGGCCCTCACCCACACCGGCTCGCTCCACGGCGTGCTCGTCGACGTGTTCGGCGTGGGCGTGCTGTTGCTCGGCAAGTCCGGCATCGGCAAGTCGGAGATCGCCCTGGATCTGGTGATGCGCGGCCACCGGCTGGTCGCCGACGACATCGTGAACCTCTTGCGCCGCGGCGTGGACGCGCACGGCCACGGGAACGACCTCATCCAGCACCACATGGAGATCCGCGGCCTCGGCATCCTCAACATCAAGGACCTCTTCGGCGTCGCCGCGGTGCGCGACCGGAAGAAGATCGAGCTGATCATCGAGCTGGTGGAGTGGAACCCCAACGCCGAGTACGACCGCCTCGGCCTGGAGGAGGACTCGATGAACCTGGTGGGCGTCGACGTGCCTCACGCGGTGGTGCCGGTGCGCCCGGGCCGCAACATGACCACCATCGTCGAGGTCGCCGCGCGCAACCACCTCTTGAAGCTGCGCGGCCACAACTCCGCCCAGGAGTTCGCCCAGCGCCTCGAGGCCGCCATCGCCAGGACCCGCGAGCCCGCGCCCAGGCCCACGCCCTTCGGCAGCTGGGACGAGGAGGACATCGAGTGACGACCCGCTCCATCGTGGTCATCACCGGCATGTCCGGCTCCGGCAAGTCCACCGCCATCCGCGCGCTGGAGGACGCCGGCTACTTCTGCATCGACAACCTCCCGGCGCCCCTGCTGCTCAAGGTCGCCGAGATGGGCAGCCTCCACGAGAAGCTGGCCTTCGGCATCGACGCTCGCGAGGAGACCTTCTTGAAAGACGCGCCGCGGGTCCTCGACGAGGCGCGAAGGGCCGGGCACCAGGTCGCGGTGCTCTTCCTGGACTCCAGCGACGAGGTGCTCACCCGCCGCTACTCGGAGACGCGCCGCCGGCACCCGCTCTCCGGCGCCAGCGGCAGCGTCGCCGACGGCCTCAAGCGCGAGCGGGGCGCCCTGGGCGAGCTGCGCGAGCAGGCGCAGCACCTCATCGACACCTCCTCGCTCACCGTGCACGAGCTCCGCCGCCAAGTGATGGCCCGCTTCGGCGCCGCGGAGGGGCAGCTGGCGGTGACGGTGATGTCCTTCGGCTTCAAGTACGGCGTGCCCCCCAACGCCGACCTGGTCTTCGACGTGCGCTTCCTGCCGAACCCCTACTTCGTCCCCGAGCTCAAGCCCCTCACCGGGAAGAGCCCGGCGGTGGCCGCGCACGTGCTCGAGCGGCCCGAGACCCAGGAGTTCCTCTCCCGCGTCGCCGACCTGCTCGCCTTCCTCCTCCCCAGGTACCAGAAGGAGGGGAAGAGCTACCTCACCGTGGCCATCGGCTGCACCGGCGGAAAGCACCGCAGCGTGGCGGTGGCGCAGGCCCTGGTGGACACGCTCAAGGGCCAGCCGCTGGGCAAAGGCGTGCAGCTCTGGGACCGAGACGTGGAGAAGGAGTAGCCCGCACTCTCGCCTGTGCGAGACTCCCGGGCATGCTCGCCCTCTGGGCCCTCACCGCCCTCGCCGCCGCTCCGCTCGAAGACACCTTCGCCCGGGTGGACTCCAGCGTCGTCACCGTGCGCGCCGGCGTCCGCAAGACCCAGCGCACCGAGAACCACGCGGTGATGGAGGTGGGCATCGTCACCGGCTCCGGCGTGCTGGTGCACGAGAAGGGCTTCGTCGTCACCGCCGCCCACGTGGTCGAGGAGGCCGAGCTGGTGGAGGTGGAGTTCAAGGACGGCACCAGAAGCCCCGCCACCATCGTCACCCTCTCCCGCTCCGAGGACCTGGCGCTGCTCGCCGCCCAGGAGGTGCCCAAGAAGGTCTTCGTCGCGCCGCTGGCCGACTCCGCGGCCTTGAGGCCCGGCCAGCGGGTGTTCGCCATCGGCGCACCGCTCGGCCTCGAGCACACCCTCACCGTGGGGGTGGTGAGCGCCTTGCGCAAGAACCCGCCCGGCGGGCTCGTCCCCCACGAGCTGGTGCAGACCGACGTGGCGGTGAACCAGGGCAACTCCGGCGGGCCGCTCTTCACCGAGAGCGGCGAGGTGGCGGGCATCGTCAGCTTCATCATGTCCACCAGCGGCGGGAGCGTGGGCCTCAACTTCGCCGTGCCCTCCAACGCCGTGCGCACGCGCCTCTTCGAGCAGGCCCTGCCGTGGATCGGCGTGTCCTTGCGCTTCGTGCCCAGGGAGGTGGCGGAGGTCTTCAACTGGCCCCTGGCCGGCGCCTTCCTGGTGGAGAAGGTGCAGGAGGGCGGCGCGGCGGACAAGGCCGGCCTCGTCGGCGGCACGGTGCGCGCGGACGTGGGCGGCAACGACGTGTGGCTGGGCGGCGACCTCATCACCAAGGTCGGCGACGTGGACGCCGACGATCCGGCCAAGGTGGGCAAGTACCTCCGCGGCCTCAAGCCCGGCGACCGCATCCGCTACGAGGTGCTGCGCAAGGGCAAGAAGACCGTGGTGGAGGTGCCGGTGCCCGACTCGCCCCGGGTGCCGGCGCTGGCCATGCCCGCGAAGCGGTGAGCGCCGCGGCCGGCTGCCCGCGCTGCGAGTTGCGCCGAATGGCTGAGCGCGCTAGGTGCCGCCCGACAGCTTCGCGCAGGAGTCTCTTCGGATGGTCGGTTTCGTCGTCGCCTCGCATGGTCGTCTCGCGGAGGAGCTGCTCTCGACGGCGCGTCAGATCGTCGGCGAGCTCCCCCACGCGATGGCCGTCTCCATCGAGCCGGGCACCCCCGGTGAGTCGATTCGCGCCCGCGTCCGCGCGGCGGTGAAGGCCGTCGACGAGGGGCAGGGCGTGCTGGTGTTCGCCGATCTCCTCGGCGGCACCCCCTGCAACCAGAGCTTGAGCCTGTGCGCCAACGGCGCCCTCGAGGTGGTGACCGGGGTGAACCTGCCCCTGCTGATCAAGGCCAACGCCCTGCGCGCCCAAGGCTCCACCCTGGCGGCGCTGGCCGCCGACGTGGTCGCGTACGGGCAGAAGAGCATCTGCTGCGCCTCCGCCCTGGTGCGGGCCGAAGTGGGACGGGGATAGAGGGGCAGCTCCTCCCTCTCCCCACACCCGACGACACACCGCGACACCGAAGCGCTTGCGCCGGCGACGCGGAGTGAGCGATTGAGGGGCGGCAGGAGTCTCCCCCACGGTAGGAAGGGCCCTCACCGGCCGACAGCTCGACGAGGCGTTCCATGATTGTCCTCAGCCGCATCGACAGCCGCCTGGTGCACGGCCAGGTCATCGAGGCGTGGTTGCCGCACCTGAAGGTGCTGCGCCTGGTGGTGGCCGACGCCGAGGCCGCCCAAGACCCCTTGGCCAGAGCGGCCATGGGCATGGCGCTGCCTCCACAGGTGAAGATGATGGTCGCGCCGGCGGAGGCGCTCGACTACCAGGCGCTGGCCACGGACTCGGTGCCCACGCTGGTGCTCTTCCGCGACGTGCCGGCGGTGCTGGCCGCGCGGGCCCACGGGCTCCCCGACGGCGACCTCAACGTGGGCAACGTGCACGGCGGCCCGGGCCGCGAGCCCTTGAGCCAGACCGTCTACCTCTCGGGCGAGGAGCGCGAGCAGCTCGCCTCGCTGGAGCAGGGCGGCATGGAGGTCTTTCTCCAGGCCCTCCCCTCCGAGAAGAAGGTCCACCTGCCGAACTGAGGTTGGGCGGCGCGCGCTACTGCACCGACGCCGTCAGGTCGTAGGTGATGGGCGAGCTCGAGCTGTAGGCCGCCACCACCAGGAACACCGTCTGGGTGGTGCCGCCCGGGTTCGCGTAGGTGAGGGTCTCCGCGCTGCCGCTGGCGCCCAGGTCGGCGGTGGCCAGGCAGGTCGCGGTGGGGACGCAGTTGGAGGCCGGGCTGGCGATGAGGTTCAGCACCGGGTCGCCGGCGCTGGGCGTCACCACCGCGGTCAACGTCTTCCCGCCCGGCACGTCGAGTTGGTACACCACGTCGCCGCCGGAGGACTTGCTGCAGCCGGTGGCGGTGAAGTCGTAGTCGGCGGTGAAGGTGGAGGACGTCTCCGCGGTGAGCGACAAGGGCAGCGTCTTCACCAGCGGCGCGCCGCACACCTCGCCCGGCGGCGGCGGGCCCACCGTGGCGCTCACCGAGAAGTCGCTCGCCGTCGACGACGAGTAGGGCGACGCGGAGACGATGACGAACATCTTCTCGGTGCCGCTGGTCAGGTTGTTGGCCACCGCGGTCTCGGCCTCGTTGCGGTAGCCCTGGTCGCTGGAGGCGAGGCAGGCGCGGGCGGAGGAGTCGCAGTCCGCCGCCGCCCCGGCGACGACGTTGATGACCGGGTCGTAGCCGCCGTCGGTGGTGGGCGTCACCACCGTGGTGAGGCGCTGGCCGGCCGGCACGTCGACGCTGAAGACCCGGTCCGGGTGGCCGGTGCCCACGCAGCCGGTGCCCGCCGGGTAGTCGTTCACCATGCCCAGCAGGCTCTGGCCGGAGAGGGGCGTGCCCGAGGTGAGCGCCACCGCGGTGGTGCAGACGTCGCCCGCGGGCGGGGTGTCGATGGCCACCGTCACCGAGTAGTCGAGCGCGCTCGAGGCGCCGTAGGTGTCGACGATGGCGTAGAGCTGCTGCGCCGTGCCGCCGGCGTTGTAGAAGCTGACCGTCTCCGGCTCGCCGGAGGTGCCGGTGTCGCTGCCGGCCACGCAGGTGCGCGGCGTCGCGGTGCACACCGCGGCGCTGCTGCCGGCCTGGAGGTTCACGCTCGGGTCGAAGGCGCCGGCGGGGGTGATGGTGACGCGCACTCGCTGGGCGGCGGGCACCGAGAGCAGGTAGGCGCGGTCCGGGCCGCTGGTGGAGCCGACGCAGCCCACCTCGGTGCCGTCGTTCTGGTAGTCGTTGGCGGTGCCGGCGAGCGTCTGGTTGGCCAGGGTGCCGGCGGTGAGCGTGGCGGCGGTGGTGCAGACGTCGCCCGGCGGCGGAGGGCCCAGCGTGACGGCGAGGTCGAAGGTGTCGGAGGACGAGCCGAAGCTGTCCACCACCAGGTAGACGGTCTGCGCCGCGCTGGTGCTGTTTTCGTAGAGCAGCGTCTCCGGGTCGCCCCGGTAGCCCACGTCGACTCCGTCGATGCAGGTGACGTCGCAGTCGGCGGCGGAGGCGGAGAGGTTGAGCGCCACGTCGAGGGTGGAGCCAGGGGTGGCCGTCACCGTGAGGCGCTGGCCGGCGGGGACGCTCACCGAGTAGGCGCGGTCGGGGCCGCTGCCGCCCTTGCAGCCGGTGCCGTTGCCCGAGTAGTCGTCGCCGAAGGAGGCGAGCTCCTGGACGAGCATCGGCGTGCCCGGGGTGAGGGGGACGACGCCCGAGGCGCAGGTGTCGCCGCCCGCGGGCGGGGCCACGTTGACGGCCAGCGCGTAGGCGCCGGTGTCGGTGACGTCCGGGCTGGCCGGGTCGGCGGCCGAGTCGACCACCACGAAGACGTCGACGGCGCTGGCGCCGGAGTTGGTCCACCCCACGTTCACCGCCAGCCTGGGCGCGCCGCCGTCGGAGGCCGCGAGGCAGGTGACGGTCACGCCGGCGTCGACGTTCTCGGCGCAAGCAGAGGCCGGGCCCTGCACCAGGTAGAGGCTGGGGTCGTACTGCGGGCCGCCGTCGGTGGTGAGGTCCGGGGTGACGCGGGCGGCGAGGCGCTCACCGGCGGGCACGGTGACCGTGTAGACGCGGTCGGGGCCGGTGCTGGGCGTGGGCGTGCAGCTCGCCGAGCCACCGACGAGATCGTTGGCCGCGCCCACGGTGGTGCCGCGCACCGTGCCGGTGGTGGCGACGATGGCGCTCTGGCAGGTCTCGCCGTTGCCGCCCAGGGTGCCGCCGGTGCCGCCGCCGGTGGTGCCCCC
>JBBIOE010000195.1:0-15549 GCA_037443525.1 Archangiaceae bacterium
GGTGCGACCGGCGGCGGAGCGACCGGCGGCGGTGCGACCGGCGGCGGTGCGACCGGCGGAGGGACCGGCGGCAGCGCGGCCGTCGACGCCGGACCCCTGGCGACATGGGTCTGGGCCGGCTTCAACGCCACCTGCGCGCGCCTCGTGGATGGCGGCACCGAGTGCTGGGGTGACAACTCCAAGGGGCAGCTGGGGCGCGGCACCATGACGAGCGGGCGCTCCGCTCCGGCCAGCCTCACCGTCGTCGCCGCACCGACGCTCGAGCCGGCAGTAGGTAACGGGTTCGGCTGCGCCATCGCCCTGGGCATCGGTGGCGGCGGTGGCTCGCTGGCGTGCTGGGGCGACAACGCGAAGAGCTCCCTGGGGAACGCGAGCACGGCCTCGAGCCTGACGGCCGTCTACCCGAGCCTCGGCGGGGCCGGGGTCACGGGCCTGGCGGCCGGCGACCGGACGGCCTGCTTCGTCGACGCCTACCAGTCGCAGGTGAAGTGCTGGGGCGACAACACCTGGGGGCAGGCGACCTCCAACACCCTCGCCCCCACCGCCTCCTCGCCGGTTTCGCTCCCCAACGTCTCCGGCGCGACCCAGGTCTCGGTGGGCGCCCGGGCCGCGTGCGCGATCGCCGCCGGCGGCCTGTGGTGCTGGGGCCAGACGCCGGACACCGGCGGGCTGGTGGTGCCGGCGGTGGACGGCGGCTTGTCCTCCCCGGTGTTCACCCCGCTCGGAGGCGCGACGGCCTTCCGCGTCGCCGTGGGCGAGCAGCACGCCTGCGCGCTTCTGACGTCGAGCGCGGTCAAGTGCTGGGGCTCGGGGAGCAACAACCAGAACGGCTCGGACACGGGCATCACCACCACCTCGGCCACCGGAGCGGTGCCGATCGACGGCGGTGCCCTCTGGGTCTGCTCGGGGAACACGTTCTCCTGCGCCAGGCGCAACGACGGCGGCACGTCCTGCTGGGGCATCAACACCTTCGGGCAGCTCGGCAACCCGGCCGGAGGCGTCCAATCGGCCACGCCGGTGCCGGTGCCGCTGCCCGGGGCGGCGACGCTGCTGGTCTGCGGGAACGAGCACGCCTGCGCGCTGGTCGCGGGGCGCGTCTGGTGTTGGGGCAACAACTCGATGGGCCAGGCGCTGGGCCGCGCCACCCCCGACGGCGGCACGTCGCTCACGACGCCGGCGATGGTGCTGGGGTTGTGAGCGCGAGCGCGCTCAGGCGTTGACGTAGTTGAGCGGCAGCGCCCGAATCGAGTCGCGCAGCCACTTGAGGATGTGGAAGTAGGTCAAGTCCACCTCCACCCCGGCGTCGACCTTCGCGGAGAGCGGCGCGTCGGGCTCCGCCTCGTCGAGCTCGAGCTCGAAGCCCTTGCCGCTGAAGCGCGAAGACTTCCCCGCGGGCGCGAGCTGGAACTCCCGGCCCTGGAAGCGCCCGCGGGCGGTGCCGTCCTTCCCGAGGAAGAAGCCGTCGCCCTTGGGCGCGCGGCTCCACGAGCTCTCGCTGCCGAAGAAGCGGGGCTTCAAGACGTAGGGCCCGCCGTCCTCCGGGCAGAAGACGTCGCAGTTGCCGCACTCGTTGCAGAAGTCGGCGTAGTTGGCGAGCTGGTGCTTCTTCTCGATGACCAGCGGCTTCGCCTCGTGGCGAGCCCACGCTCCGTCGGCGCCGCGGGTGAGCTTCACCACCGGCAGCGTCGCCGGCGGCAGGGCGTAGGTGAAGTTGGCGTGGTTCGGGCAGACCGGCACGCACTTGTCGCAGGTGAGGCAGTCGAAGAGCACCAGCTTCGAGCCCACCTTCTTCGGGGCCTTCGAGTTCGCCGCGGCCGCGTAGCGCGCCGCGCCGGCGAGGGTGGAGACGTAGGCCTTGGTGTTCTCCAGCCGCGCCGCGCTCACCCAGGCGTCGAAGTGCTTCCCCGCCGCCGCCCGCAGCGAGCCCTTGCTCGAGAGCGCCTCGAGGCAGGCCGCCTTCGTCGCCGCGTCGAGGCCGGGCACCTTCGCCAGCGCCGCCGCGCCCTGGCCGTGGCCCGCCACCACGAAGTCGTCGACGCTCGTGGCGCCGTGCTGATCCATGCGGGTGAAGAGCTCCTGGAAGTAGCCGTGCAGTCGCCCGTAGCCGCCGGCGCGGAGCAAGTCGCTGCACACCGTCACCGGCACCAGCCCCAGCGCCACCGCGTCGGGGAAGTTCTGCTTGTCGATGCCCGCGGAGAAGGAGACCGGCAGGCGGTCGCCGAAGACGCCGCGGAACTTCGCCACCAGGTTCATCGCCAACACGTGCAGCGGCTGCCCCGAGAGGTACGCGGTCTTCTCCGCCTTGGGCAGGAAGTCGCCCTCGTTCTCCACCACCAGGGTGTTGGAGAACTTCACCCCCAGGCCCCGGCCGGTCTTCTTCGCCGTGTCCTCCAGGCGGCTGATCAGCTCCACCGCCTGCTCGAAGGTCGGGTCGTTGGCGAAGGCCGCGTCGGGGATCTTGTAGCGGTAGCCCAGCGCCTCGTTGAAGAGCCGCCGCGCCTCCTGGGGGCCGTTGAGCGTGGGGTTCAGCTTCACCACCACGTGCAGGCCGTCGTGCTCCATGAGGAAGCGGGTGATGCCTTCGATCTCCCCCGGCGGGCAGCCGTGGAAGGTGGAGAGCGTGAGCGTGTCGGAGAGCTGGGTGCGGAAGGGGAAGTCCTTGAACTTCGCCAGGGGCCCGGTGAGCTCCTTCCTCAGGCGATTCACCACCGCGGTGGCGTCCTGCATGCCGCTCAAGAACGCCTGCACCCGCTGGTGCTGAATGCCCTTCAAGTCGTACCCGACCGAGAGGTCGAAGGCGAAGCGCTCGAAGCCGGGCTCGAGCTTCAGGTGCCCGGAGGCCACCATCAGCTCGAGCAGCATCGAGGCCTTCACGTACTCCTCGAGCGACTCCTCGAGGCGCAGCTCCTGCGACCACTCCACGTTGAAGCCCACGGTGCGCAGGTCGATGCACGGCCGGGGAAGCTCCAGCGTGTCGAGGATCTGCACCGTCTTCAGCTCGAAGATGCGGCAGCCGCCCAGGAAGCCGAGGGCGATGTTCTGCGCCAGCTGGGTGTGCGGCCCGGCGGCGGGGCCGAGCGGGGTGGCGGCCCTTTGCCCGTGCAGCGGCACCGAGACGTCTCTGCCCTGCACGCTGGTCACCACCTTGGCGCGCGGCAGGTCGAGCACCGGCCCGGTCCCCTCGAGCTCCGTCAGCACCCGGGAGGCGAGGCGGCCGAGCGGGTAGGGGACCAGGTGGGCCATGGACGTGGGCTCCTACTTCCTCAGAGCGACGCGAGCACGCCGGTCTTGGCGTTGAAGGCGTCGATGAGCGTGTCCCAGCCCTTCGCCTCTTCGTAGCGGGCGTCCCAGAAGGCCGGGTCCCACAGGGCGCGCAGCTCGTCGCTGGTCTTCCCCTGCTGCTCCACCCAGGTGAAGTACTTGAGGTGGTGCAGCGCCTTGCGGTCGACGTAGCTGAGCTCGCGCATGAAGTCGGTCTTCTGGCCGTGCAGCCGGCGGTCCATGTCCCGGGCCGCGTCCACCTCGGCGTAGGCGCCGCGCTCGTGGGTGAGCTCCTCGAGGCGCGACTTGTAGAGCTCCTCGGAGTCGGTGAAGACCGTCATCACCACGTCGTCCTTGCCCAGCTCGTAGTGCTTGGCGAGCTTGATGGCCGACAGCAGGTTGCAGATGCCGGAGATGCCCAGGAGCGGCAGCTTCTCCACCACCTCGGCCGCCACGCCCTGCTTCTTGAGCCACTGCTGCCCCGCCGGCTCGTTGAAGAGCCGCAGGAGCCGCATGGTGTCTTCGTCGTCGATGGCGATGACCGCGTCGGTGTTGCGCACGTTGTGAATCCACGGCACGTGCTTGTCGCCGATGCCCTCGATGCGGTGGTCGCCGAAGCCGTTGTTGAGGAGCGTCGGGCACTGCAGGGCCTCGTTGGCCGCCACCAGCACGCCCGGGACCTTCTTCTTCAAGAAGTCACCCGCGCCGATGGTGCCCGCCGAGCCGGTGGCGGAGACGAAGCCCGCCAGGCGCTGGCTGCCCACCTTCGCCTTCTCGAAGGCCTCGAAGAGCGCCGGCCCGGTGACGTGGTAGTGCCACGACGGGTTCCCGAACTCCTCGAACTGGTTGAAGATGACGTCGGTGGGCCGGGTCTTCCGAATCTCCCAGCACTTGTCGTAGATCTCCTTCACGTTGCTCTCGGTGCCGGGCGTGGCGATGACCTCGGCGCCGATCTTCTTCAGCCACTCGAACCGCTCGCGGCTCATGCCCTCGGGGAGAATGGCCACCGCCGTGGCGCCCAGGAGCGCGCAGTCGAAGGCCCCGCCGCGGCAGTAGTTGCCGGTGGAGGGCCAGACCGCCTTCTGCGAGGTGGGGTCGAACCCGCCGGTGACGAGCCTGGGCACCAGGCACCCGAAGGCCGCGCCGACCTTGTGCGCGCCGGTGGGGAAGTACTTGCCGACCAGCCCGATGATGCGCGCGTCGACGCCGGTGAGCGCCCGGGGCAGCTCGAAGGCGTTCACCCCGCCGAACAGGCCGCTCTTCACGTCGTTCTTCCAGGTGATGCGGAAGAGGTTGAGCGGGTTCACGTCCCACAGGCCGACGCCCTGGAGCTTCTTCTTCACCTTCTCCGGCACGGTGCTGGGGTCACGCATCTGCGCGAGCGTGGGGATGACCACGCCCTTCTCGCGGCACAGCTTCGCGGCGCGGTCCACGACGGCTTGGTTGACGATCTTCATGGGGCGCGACCATAGGAAGTCCGCTGGGGGACTTCGACTGCTTTCGGTGATCAGCCCGGTGGGCGTGGCCGCCGTCAAGGCGTCGTGGCAGGCTTCCGCCCTTCGGAATTCCGCTCGCGTGCCCTCCCCGCTCGACCATCTCCCGCTGCCGACGATCATCGTCCGCGAGGCGCGCCTCGTGACCGCGAACGCGGCCTTCTGCGAGCTGGTGGGGCAGAGCCTCGAGCAGGCCGTCGGCCTGGGCATCCAAGACCTGGTGGCGCCCGAGGACGTGGAGCGCATCCTCGCCCGGTACGGCCGGCGCAAGCTCGGCGAGCGCGTCCCCGACGTCTACGAGCTGACCCTGGTGCGCGCCGACGGAGCCCGCCGCTCGGTGGAGATTCACATCAAGCCGCGGCCCGACGGGAGCACCTACGCCCAGTTCTACGACATCACCGGGCGCGTCGACCGGCAGCGCAACCTCCACGCGCTGGCGCGGCTCGGGGCGCAGGTGCAGCAGGAGATCGGCGAGACCGCGGTGCTCAAGCGCGTCGGGCGCGGCCTCGCTTCTCTGGGCGCCCAAGGGGTGCGCTTCGAGCGCGTGCTCGCGCCCCGCGCCGACGTGGCCGCCGACGAGTGGCCCTCCGCGCCGCTCCGCGCCGCCGCGCTCCGGGACGGCTTCGCCTTCGTCGACGACGTCCCCGCCGCGGCGCTGGCCACCCGGGCCGCCGAGCCCGTGGGGACGCCCGCCCCGCTGTCGAGCGGCGCGGTGCTGCGGGTCGACGAGCGGGGCCGGCCGCCGGTGCTGGTGTCCTTCGCCGCGCCCTGGCTCAAGCCCGAGGACGAGGCCACCCTGCGGCTGTTCGGCTCGCAGGTCGGCGCGGCCCTCGACGCCGCCCAGGTGGTGCGCGACCTGGAGCACCGGAACGCCGAGCTCACCGCCCTCGACGAGGTGGCGACGCTGTCGGGGCGCGCGAGCAGCGTGCCGGAGCTCTTCGCGCAGGTGGCGCCGCTGCTGTGCCGCACGGCCTCCTGCTCGGCGGTGTCGCTCTTCCTGGTGGACCAGGACGAAGGCTTCGCCCGGCTGGTGCACACGTTCGGTGGGCCCACCGACGCCTCGCAGGCGTACGCGCGGGTGCCGCTTGCGGGCACTCGGCTTGGCGAGACCCTCCAGGGCGGCACGCCCACGGTGTGGCACGCCGACGACTTCGATCCCCCGACCCAGGCGCTGATGCGGCGCACCAACCACACGCTCGTCGCCACCGTGCCGATGGTCTCCCGCTCGCACGTCATCGGCGCCATCAACGCGGTGCGGGCGCACTCGCAGCCCTTCGAGGCGAAGGAGCTCGACCTGTTGCACGCCATGGCCACGCACCTCGCCGCGGCCATCGAGTCGAACCGGCTCTTCGAGGACCTGCGCAAGAGCTACGACGACCTCTCGCGCGCCCAGGCGCAGCTGGTGCAGCGCGAGCGCCTGGCCGCCCTGGGCGAGATGGCGGCGGCGGTGGCCCACGAGGTGCGCAACCCCCTGGGCGTCATCTTCAACGCCCTCGCCACGGTGAAGCTCGCGGGCAAGCTCTCCGCCGACGTGGAGGCGATGCTGCGCATGGTGGTGGAGGAGTCGGAGCGCATCGAGGCCCTGGTGCGCGACCTGCTCGACCTGGCCCGCCCGGCGGCGCCGGACGTCTCGGGCGGCGTGGCGCTGGCGCCCCTGGTGAGCGACGCGGTGGCCTCGGTGCTGGGCAAGAGCCACGACCAGGTGCGCTTCGAGCTGGTGGACCCGGGAGGGGTGCGGCCGGTGGCGGTCGACCCCCGGCAGATGCGGCAGGTGTTCGTGAACCTGGCCACCAACGCGGTGCAGGCGATGCCCCAGGGCGGGCGCCTGACGGTGCGGCTGGAGGCGCTTCAGGCTGGGCGCCTGGCGGTACACTTCGAGGACACCGGCCACGGCATCCCCGCCCGGGCGATGGCGAACGTCTTCGACCCCTTCTTCACCACCCGCGCTCAGGGCACGGGCCTGGGGCTGACGCTGGTGAAGCGCATCGTCGAGGCGCACCGGGGCGAGGTGCGCATCACCAGCGAGCCGAACCAGGGCACCCGGGTGGAGCTGGTGCTGCCGATGGAGGCGTAGGGGCGCCGGTGTAGAGTCGCCGCGCCCATGAGCCACTTCGTCTACCGCTGCACCGACTGCCAGACCGAGCTCCCGCGCGAGAAGGTGCGCTACCTCTGCCCGACCTGTGGCGAGCGCTACCGGCCGGGCATGCCGCTGCCGGGCGTGCTGGAGGCGGTGTTCGACGCCGAGGCGGTGAGGCGCCGCTTCGACCGCGCGCGGCCCGACTTCTCGTCGCTGTGCGCGGTGGAGGCCGAGTTCCACCCGCCGCTGGTGGTGGGCCACACGCCCTTGATTCCGGCGCCCAGGCTGGGCGCGCGCTTGGGCCTGCCGAAGCTCTCGGTGAAGAACGACGGGCAGAACCCCTCGGGCTCGCTCAAGGACCGCGCGTCCTTCCTGGTGGCGGCCGAGGCGAGGCGGCTCGGGGAGAAGAAGGTGGTGGCGGCCTCGACGGGCAACGCGGCCTCGGCGCTGGCGGCGGTGTGCGCGTCGGCGGGGCTGGAGGCGCTCATCTTCGTGCCCGAGACGGCGCCGCGGGCGAAGCTGGTGCAGATGGTGCTGGCGGGGGCCAGGGTGGTGCCGGTGAAGGGCGTGTACGACGACGCCTTCCGGCTCTCGCTCGAGTACACGCAGAAGCGCGGAGGGTTGAACCGCAACACCGCGTACCACCCGCTCACCATCGAGGGGAAGAAGACGGTGGCGCTGGAGATCGCCGAGCAGCGCGCGTTCGAGGCCCCCGACGCGGTGGTGGTGTCGGTGGGCGACGGCGTCATCCTGGCGGGGGTGCACAAGGGCTTCCTCGACCTCTTCCGCTGCGGAATCATCGACCGCGTGCCCAAGCTCATCGGCGTGCAGGCCGAGCGGAGCGACGCCATTCACCGCTACGTCCAGACCGGCGCCTACTCCGACGCGAAGGATCCGCGCACGGTGGCGGACTCCATCTCGGTGACCTGCCCCTCGAACGCGCACTGGGCGCGCCGGGCGATCGTGGAGACGAAGGGCGCGACGGTGACGGTGAGCGACGAGGAGATCCTCTCGGCGCAGGCGCAATTGCTCTCGTACTCCGGCGTCTTCGGCGAGCCGGCGGGGGCGGCGGCGCTGGCGGGCCTTGCGAAGCTGCAGGCGGGGCCCCAGGCGCTGCCCTCCAGCGCCGAGGTGGTGGTGCTGGTGACGGGCCACGGCCTGAAGGACATCGACGCGCCGCTGAAGCGGGTGACGATTCCCAAGGCCATCGAGCCGGTGCTCGAGGCCGTGCCGTCGTGAGCGAGTCGGCGGACATCCTCTTCGCGGCCCGCGCGGCGTGGGCCCAGGGGGAGACGCCGGTGTTGGCCACCGTCCTGGCGGTGCGCGGCTCGTCGTACCGCAAGCCGGGCGCGCGCATGCTGGTGACGGGCGCGGGCTGGCAGGCGGGCAGCGTCAGCGGCGGCTGCCTGGAGGCCGACGTGGTGCGCCGCGCGGCCTTCTTGGTGGAGCAGGGCACGCCGCAGGTGCGCACCTACGACACCTCGGTGGACGGAGAGGTGGCGCTGGGCTGCGGCGGCGAGGTGGACGTACTGCTCGAGCCCTTCCGCGCGGGCTCGGAGCTGGCGGCGGCGCTGGCCGAGGTGGTGGAGAAGCGGGTGAGCCGCACGCTCGTCATCGGAGGGCCCGAGGGACCCCAGGTGACACAGGTGCTCCGGCCGTCGCCGCGGCTGCTGGTGTGCGGCGCGGGGCACGACGCCTTGCCGGTGAACGCGATGGCGCAGGCGCTGGGGTGGGACGTGCACGTGGTGGACTGGCGGCCGGCCCAGGCGAGCGCGGCGCGCTTCCCCGGCGCGACGGTGCGGGTGATGGCGCCGAAGGACCTGCCCCGGTTGCCGCTGGAGGAGGGCTGCGCGGTGGTGGTGATGTCGCATCACCTGCTCTACGACGCGCAGGTGTTGGCGGCGGTGCTCGCTTCTCCTCTTCCCAAGTACGTCGGGCTGCTCGGCCCGAGGAAGCGCACCGCCGACGTGCTGGCCACGGTGCCGAAGGAGCTCTCGCGCGAGCGCCTGCGCGCCCCGGTGGGCCTCAAGCTGGGCGGCGAAGGCCCGGCGGCGGTGGCGCTGGCGGTGCTCGCCGAGGCGCACGCGGTGCTGTTCGGAGAGGACGGCGCGCCGATGTCGGCGGGCGTGAGGTGGTGAGCACCCGTGGGTCGACGGCGCCAAACGTGGACCCGGCGAATCCGCCATTTGCCCCGAGCCCTTCGACTTCGCTCAGGACAGGCTGCGTCGAAGGGTGCCGAGCTGAGAGGGACCGGCGCCGGCGGATCCGTTCAGCCCGCGCGGCGTCGAGGGCCCGAGTGAAGCGCGGCTGTCCCTCGGTGGACCCTTCGTTCACCCTGAGCCCTTCGGCTCCGCTCAGGACAGGCTGCGTCGAAGGGTGCCGAACGCCATGACCGGCGCCCTCGTCCTCGCCGCCGGAGCCTCCACCCGCCTCGGCCGACCGAAGCAGCTCCTCACCGTCGCGGGCGAGACGCTGGTGCACCGCGCGGCGCGGGTGGCGCTGGAGGCGGGCTGCGCGCCGGTGGTGGTGGTGGAGGGCGCAGTGCCGCTGGAGGAGGCGCTCTTGGGCCTGTCGGTGGAGCGCGTCTCGTGCGGGGACTGGGCGGCGGGCCCGGGCGCGTCGCTGCGCGCGGGGGCCCTGGCGCTGCGCGGCCGCGTCGACGCCGTGCTCGTCACGCTGGTCGATCAACCGGACGTCGGCGTCTCGGAGCTCCAGGCGCTGCTCGACACGGCGGGCGAGGTGGTGGCGGCGCGGTACTCGGGAGTGCTCGGCGTGCCGGCGCTCTTTCGCGGCGCGCACCTCGAGGCGCTGGCCTCGCTTCCGCCGGAGCGCGGGGCCGGCGCCTGGCTCGAGGCGCACGCTGGGCTCGTCGCTGCCGTCTCGATGCCCAAGGCTGCCTTCGACGTGGACACCCCGGAGGACGCGGCGGCGCTCTCGCGACGTCCGACGACCTAGGCGGCGAGGCGCGGTGGTAAGGGGCCCCGCCATGTCGACGCCCACCCACACCGACGAGATTCACCGCATCCTCGCGCTCACCCACGACGACTTCGGGCGCGCCTTCGACCTCATCGAGCGGCAGCTGTCGGTGCTGGTGCTGCGCACCCAGGTGATGCTGTCCCTCTCCGGCATCGTGGTGACGGTGACCGGCTTCTCCGGCCGCACCATCGCGCAGACCAGCGACCTCGCGCGCATCAGCATCTCGCTGGGCATCCTCCTGGTCCTCGCGGCCGCGGCGTCCGCCATCGGAGGCGTCCTGCGCCTGCGCTGGCTCACCCAGGAGCTCGGCGACGACCGGGCGCTGACGCTCCAGCGCATGCTCGAGCTGCGCGACGCGAAGTCTCACTGGCTCAGCGTCTCCCTGGTGCTCTTCGTGCTCGGCTTCGCCTGCTACTGCCTCTCCATCGCGCAGATGCTGTGGCACACCAAGCCGCTGTAGGCGTGCCCGTCAGCTCTGCTGCGCCGCCGCCGGCCGCCCGAACACCACCAGGTGCGAGGCGACGCCGATGATCAGCCCCCCGACGAGGTCGACGAGGTAGTGCTGCTTCACGGTGAGGATGGAGAGGCTGGGCAACGCCGCCAGCACCAGCATCCACCTCCCGCGCACCAGGTCGTCGCGCCGGCAGGCCAGCGCCACCGTCAGCGTCATGCCCACGTGCAGCGAAGGGAAGGTGTTGGTCGCCGGGTCGATGGCCCGCAAGAGCAGGAGCAGCTGCCCGGTGAGCGTGCCGTCGTCGACCACCGGCGGCCGCGGGTAGCTCGACGGCACCATCAGGAAGACGGCCCACGCCATCAGCGACACCAGCACCATCGACGCCACGCCCTTGAGGAACACGTCCCAGCGCCGAATCGAGTAGATGGCGAGGTGGAAGAAGAGGGCGAACAGCGGCAGGTAGAGCCACACCGTCCAGGGCAGGTACGGAATGCGCTGGTCGAGGTCGGTCATGAAGACGTGCCCCGCGCCCGCGCCCGCGGTCGCCCGTCCGACCAGCTCGTAGCCGGTGAGCACCACCCCGAAGAGCACCAGCGCGACGGAGTACTTCTGGAGGAAGGGCGCCGGGTGGGGCAGCCGCTGGGTCAGCGCCGGGGGTGGAAATGGCGCGCGCACACCGGTCGGCGCTGCATCCTCCGGTCCAACCACGTACGCACCGTGACACGCCCGTGACGCGGGGCTTTCGCTACGGCGGTCGCGGCGAAGCGCGCAAACGCTGCGGCTGGGGCGCTGGACAGGGCGGCGTGAGGTCGGCTCCCCCGAAGAACTCGGTGGAGAGCAGCCGCCAGGCTTCGGCGTTCTCCTTGGGCCCGCACTTGAACGGGCGCGAGGGCGGCGAGCCGGCGAGCACCGCGCGGTGCTCCTTGAAGAAGCGCAACCCGAGGTCGGCGGCGTACTCGCCGACGTCGTTGCCCGGCTGAAAGGAGTAGTAGGTGCCGCCGTGCACGATGAGCGGATCCGGCGCGTAGGGTGACAGGCACGCGGTCTTCGCGCCGCAGCGCGCGCGGATGGCGGCGTAGAGCGGGCCCAGCGCCGCCTCGGACCAGCGGCCGTGCGCGGCGTCGTTCAGGTGAAACAGCTCATGGAAGAGCAGGCTGCGCACCAGCTCCGGCGAGCCGTTGAGCGTGCCGTTGACGTTGTAGGACACCGCCCACCCCTGGGCGAAGGCGGCCGGAGTGCGCTTGCCCACCGAGCGGAAGAAGACGAGCTCGAGGCCGGTCCAGCGGTAGCGCAGCGGCTCGGGGGACGACGCCTGCAGGCGGGCGAAGAAGGGGTCGAGCTCGAAGAGCGCCTGCGCGGTCCACTCCAGGTGCTTGCGCTCCGGGCCGGCGGGGAGCGCGGGGACGAGGTGAATCATGCCGCGGTAGCCGCCCTCGAAGTCCTCCTCGGGGAGCAACCCCACCACGTCGCCGGCGCGCTCGAGGAGCTCCACCGCCACCCGGCCGGCGTCGGCGTCGGCGGCGAAGCGCGCGGTGAGGAGGCAGCGCAGGCGGTCGGCGTCCCGCGCCTCGTCGCAGGCGGGGCTGGCTCCGGCGTCGGGGGTGGCGCCGTAGAGCAGGGCGCGGGCGCGGGAGACGCTCACCGGCGACTCGACGCGGCGGGCCGGCGCGACGCCGCCGTCAGGCAGCGCGAGGGCCGCGCTGGAGCACAACGAGACGGCGGCGACGACGAGGCGAAGCACGGGACGCTCCCGGCGAGAGCAGAGCACGGCGAACGGTTCGACGCCCCGGCGCGCCGAAGGTTCCGCCTCGGCGCTACTCGCTCTTCCTCAAGCCGGACTCGTAGGGCTTCCCGTCGGAGCCCAGGTCGAAGTCGCGCAGCTCCGTCAGCCACCCGCTCTGGGCGCTGGTGTTCCGCACCTTCACCACGCGGAACCACCGGGTCTCCGCCGGCCTGGCGTCGGAGCTCACCACCAGCCGGTCGCCGCTCACCCGCCACGTCCCATCCCGGGCAAAGGTGCGGTCGGTCTCCCGGACCCGGGTGTTGGAGATCTCCACCGTCGTCCTCGCCCCGGCGGCGAAGAGAGCGGTGCCGTCGGCCCGGTACTCCCTGGAGACGGCGGCGCTCGAGGAGGCCAGCGACCACCTCCCCACCACCTGCGCGGCCGGGTCCGCCGGCGAGAGGCCCGCCTCGGGGAACTCGAGGGAGTAGAACAGCCGGAGCCACTGGTGCGGCGAGTCGCGGCCGCTCATCAGGCAGTGGGCCTCGCCCGTCTCGAGGCCCACGATGGGCGCCACCTTCGCCCCCAGCAGCACCAGCATGATGCGCACCCGCGCGTCGAGCATCTGGCCGTTCTCGCCGGTCGGCCACAGCTCGGGGAGCTCGACCCACTCGAAGCCGCGCGCCGAGGTCCCCCGCTCCTGGCCCGAGTACGGATCCGGGCCCGTGTACTGGCCGCGGAAGCCGGTGGCGGTCCCGGCGAAGTACCGGCCCACGATGGCGAGGGCCTGCGCGTCGGGCGCGCCCGAGGCGGCCTCCTGCGGCAGCAGCACGATGGAGCACGTCCCGCTCGGCAGGCCGGCCTGCTTCAACTGCAGGCCGTCGGGTCCGATGGCCGGGCTCATGCCCGGCGGGGCGAGGAGGGAGTAGCCGCCCCAGCTCGTCCTCGAGCCGGTCAGGGCGATGGTGGGCTCGTGCAGCGCGTCGTCCGCGCCTCCAACGGCCCCCGCTCCCGCCAGCCCCAGCGCCATGCACCCGCCGCTGCACAAGCACCCGAGCCCGGCCAGCACCGCCAGCACGACGAGCACGGTCTTGGTGGTCTTGGACATGGGCGCCCCCCCGATCCGCTCCAGGCTCAGCGCCGCTTGCCCATCAACCTCAGCAGCGAGAGGAACAGGTTGATGAAGTCGAGGTACAAGGTCAGCGCCCCGGCGATGGAGAGCGAGGCCGCGCTCGAATAGCCCATCGAGGCGTGGAAGCGGCGGAGCTTCTGCGTGTCCCAGGCGGTGAGGCCGGCGAAGACGACCACGCCCGCGCAGCTCGAGACGAAGGTCACCATCTCCGAGTGGAGGAACAGGTTCACCACCCCGGCGAGGAGCACGCCGATGAGCCCCATGAAGAGGAAGGTGCTCCACGCCGTGAGGTCCTTCTTGGTGAAGGTGCCGTAGAGCGAAAGCGCGCCGAAGGTCGCCGCGGTCACGAAGAAGACCGAGGCGAGGGAGCCGAGCTGGTAGATGAAGAAGAGGACCGAGAAGGTCACGCCGTTGAGCAGCGCGTAGACGAGGAAGAGCGCGCCGGCGAGCGCCCCGTTGAGGCGCGGCGCGGCCCAGGAGAGCCCCAACACCAGGAGCAGGTTGACGAGCAACAGCGGCCGCATCATTGGCAAGAGCGACTGGAAGAGGCCCGGGCTGGACGCGACGTAGAGCGCCGTGCCGGCGGTCACCGCCAGGCCGAGCACCATCCACCGGTAGACGCCGGCCATGAAGGCTCGCGCCGACTCTTCGGCCAGGAGGCGGGTGTTGGAGTCTTCGAAGCCGGTGTACTGAGGCGAGTTCCGCATGGTGGGGCTGCTCCTGGTGTGAACGGCGGCGGACCATAACACCTGGCCCGGCCGCGTCCTTCCTCCCGGCCGCCCTTCACTTCGGCGCGGCCGTCTCCGCGGGGAGGGCGAGCTCCTCCACCGTCGTGCGGAGCTTCGCCTGCGCGCTCCGCCGCCGGGGGTCGGCCGCCGCCCCTCGGTTCCGCTCGCGCAGCTCGCCGAAGACGTCGTCGTTCACTCCCTCGGCCTCGACGCACACCAGCCCGGCGCGCTTCCGGCAGGGGTCTACCGCGACCACCTTGCACTCGCGCACCTGGCCGGTGGCCACGCCGCACATCTGTATCTCGCCCGAGTCGGACCGAAGGCAACCGCTCGTCGACTCGGCGCAGGTGCAGAAGCCCCATGGGTTGGGGGTGCGGCAGGTCTCGGCCTCGTCGAGCTTCGGCGCCAGAGTCTGGCTGCCGCAGCCCTTCGAAGCGCAGACCTCCAGCCGCGACCAGGTGCGGCGGCCGCCGCCGTACGCTCCGAGCCCGGTCTCGGTGAGGACGCACGCGCGGGCCTTCAGGCCGCACTCGCCGGTCGCGAGCTCCTCACACCGCACCGGTTGGTCCTTCACCCAGCTCTCGTTCAGCGGCGGTCTCCCCGCCTGCTCGTCGGCGCCGGCCAGCGCCAGGTTGAAGTAGGCCGCCTTTCGCACCGCCAGGTCACCGAGCGCCACCGCACGCCGCGAGGCCGCCAACGACTCCGTCATCCTCGAGCGCTTGTACTCGCACAGGCCGAGATCGGCCCAGGTAGGCGCGTCGTTGGGGGCGAGCGTGAGCGCCTGGCGCCACGTGGCGGAGGCCGTGTCGTAGTCCCTGGCGCGGAAGGCCCTGGTGGCGGAGGCCTTCAGCTCCTCCGCGGAGGGCGCGGCCGCCTCGGCGCTCGCGGCGAGGGCGACCGACACGAAGACGATCGCGATCGCCCCACGCATCCGAGCGTCAGAACTGGCCCACCAGCAACAGCCCCGCGCCGCCTGGACTGGCGGTGGGCACCAGCGCCACCCTCACCGGCTCCGGCGTCTGGGCCTCGCTCGTGGTGGTGAGCCCCAGGTCCTTGCGCAGCTTGGCGTTGTACTCGTCGACCAGGCGGCGGGCCTCGGTGCCGTCCACCGGGTGCGCCGACCCGAAGATGCCCCACACCAGCAGCCCCAGGCCCACCACGCCGCCGCCGATGGCGGGGTAGGTGAAGTCGGGCAGCTCGCGCCGCAGGCAGGTGTCGGGGATGACGTTGCCGAAGCTGAACTCGCCCCTCACGCAGCGCGAGGTGGAGGTGAAGTAGTACGCCGCGCCGGAAGCGGCCATCAGCGCCAGGCCGCCCAGCCCGGCGAGGAACTTGCCGGTGGAGCGGTTGGCGTAGGAGTTGGCCAGGTCGCGCCGGCCGACCGCGTTGTAGAAGGCCACGCCCGAGAGCGGCCGCGTCGAGGCCCCCATCACCACCCGCGAGGGGTCGCCGTCGGTGCGCTCGTTGCGGGGGTCGTTCTCGAAGTGCAGCGAGCGCTGGGCGTAGAGCGCCTGCGGATCCTCCGGCGGCGGGGGAGGCGGGGGCGGCTCGACCTTCTTCGGCTTGGGCGGGGGCGGCGCCTCCTCGGCCTGCAGCATCGGCGGCGGCGGCTCCTCCACTCGGGGCTTGGGCGGCGGGGGCGGCTTGGGAGGGGGCGGCGCCTCCTTGGGCGGCTCCGGCGGCGCGGGCGGGCTGCCCTTGGGCGCGG
>JBBIOE010000196.1:0-15523 GCA_037443525.1 Archangiaceae bacterium
GTGCCGACCCTGAGCGCCCCGGCTCCCGCCGCCGCGCCCGCGGGCCCACCGTCGCCAGCGCGCCTCAAGCTCGCCTTCGTGGGCGTCACCGCGGGCTCCGGCGTCGAGCAGGCCACGGCCTCGGCGGTGTCGGGGTACATCGAGTCCCAGCTGAACGAGCTCAACGCCTACGACGTCACCGGGCCAGCGGCCATCGCGGCGGTCATCGGCGTGGAGAAGCAGAAGCAGATCCTCGGCTGCGAGGAGGAGTCGAGCACCAGCTGCCTCACCGAGGTCGCTGGCGCGCTCAACGCCGACCGCACCGTCTCCGGAGATCTCTCGCGCGTCGACGACGCCATCCTCCTGAACCTCACCCTCGTCGACCTCAAGACGACCCGGCCCATCTCCCGCGTGGGCCGGCGCGTCACCGGCTTCTTCGGCAGCGTCGACTCGGTGCTCGACGCCGCGGGGCCGGCCATCGCCGAGCTCATCTCGAAGGACCCGGCGCTCTCCGGCCGCACCTTCACGGTGGAGCGCACCTTCGGAGGCCTGTTGGCCTCGCTGCGCGCCGAGGTCGACATCGCCGGCCGCTCCTTCGCGCCGTGCGTCTCGGCGGAGCTGACCGGCCGCCGCCTCGGCGCCGCCATCGGGGTGCTCGTCGGCCCCACCCCCGGCTTCCGGGCGGAGCTTCGCTACTTCCCCGTCGAGCTCGGCCGGGTGCGCCCCTACCTGGCCGGGGGCGCGACCCTCTTCGCGCCGGCGGTGAGCGTGCGGGGCGCCGCCGGAGCCGAGGTGCGCGTCGGGCAGGTGCACCTGTTCGCTGACGCCGCCTACGAGCGCCTCTTCAACACCGGGCCCAAGTACTTCCCCAACGCCGTCCTCCTCTCGGCCGGCGCGGGCTGGCTGTTCTGAAAGACGTGACGACGCGGCGCCTGACACGGCGGTGACAGTGCGCGGGCGATGCTCGCTTCAATGTCGTCACTTCCCATCGAGACCGAGCAGGCGCTGGCGCTGGTGAAGCCGAGGCTCCGGGGCGTGTTCCACACCTTCGGCTTCTTCGCCTCGCTGTTCGGCATCGCGCAGTTCGCCATGGCCCCGGTGGAGGGCTGGCGCTACGTCGCGGGCCTCGTCTACGCGAGCTCGCTGGCGCTCATGCTCGGCCTGTCGGCGCTGTACCACCGCCCCACCTGGAGCCACGCCGCGCGCAACCGGCTCCGCAAGGCCGATCACATCGGCATCTTCGGGCTCATCGCGGGCTCGTACACGCCGCTGGCCGCCTTCGTGTCTCCGCACGGCGCCACGGTAGGCCTCGTCACGATGTGGGTCGGCGCCGTGGCGGGCACCGTCTACGCAGTGGCGAACAGCCACGGGCACCGGGGGCTGCGCGCCGCCCTCTACGTCGTGCTCGGCTGGGCCGCCGCACCGCTCATGATCTCGCTGCCGTCGTACATCGGCTGGCCCAGGACGGAGCTGCTCCTCGGCGGCGCCTTCGTCTACATGGTCGGCGCGGTGGTCTACGCCAAGCGCTGGCCGAACCCGGCGCCGAGCGTCTTCGGCTACCACGAGATCTTCCACCTCCTGGTGCTCGCGGCCGCCGGGCTCAACTACGCGGCGATCTGGAGCCTGCAGCACGCCTGACCTAAAGCTCGGGCGCGATGCCGTCTCCCTCCCGAGTCATCCACTGCACCGACGGCGTGGAGTGGGTGCGCTCGCAGTCCCTCCCGCCCACGCACGCCATCGTCACCTCGCTGCCGGACTCGTCCGAGATCCCCAAGCTCGGCTTCGACGGCTGGCGGAGGTGGTTCATCGACACCAGCGCCCTGCTCTGCCGCGCGGTGGCCGACGACGCGGTGGTCATCTTCTTCCAGACCGACGTGAAGCTTGACGGCCGCTGGGTGGACAAGGGCTACCTCGTGCACAAAGGCGCCGAGGAGGCCGGCTCGCACTGCCTCTGGCACAAGGCCGTCTGCCGCGCGCCGCCGGGCACCACCACCTTCGGGCGGCCCGCGTGGGCGCACCTGCTCTGCTTCTCCAAGGGACTCTTGCTGGAGAAGTCTCAGTCCTCGCCCGACGTGCTGCCGCGTCTTGGAGAGATGCCCTGGGCGCGCGCGATGGGCGTGGAGGCCTGCGAGGCGTCGGTGAAGTTCCTCCTCGCGCACACCAAGTGCCGCACGGTGGTGGACCCGTTCTGCGGCCTGGGCACGGTGCTGGCGGTGGCCAACCGCCACGGCCTCGACGCGGTGGGGGTGGAGCTCTCCGCCAAGCGGGCAGAGAAGGCCCGGGCCCTCGAGGTGCGGCCAGACGCGAAGTGAGCTAAGCGCGCCGCGTGTCCGCTTTGACGCCCCGCCGCGCCGTCGCCCTCTGGCTCTTCGCCTGCACCGCGCTGGTGATCGCGATGGTCGGCGTCGGCGGCTACACGCGGCTGATGCGCGCGGGCTTGTCCATCGTGGAGTGGAAGCCCGTCACCGGCGCGCTCCCCCCGATGACCGACGCGGCCTGGAGCGAGGCCTTCGCCGCCTACCAGGCCTCGCCCGAGGGGAAGCTGATCAACGCGACCATCGATCTCGAGGGCTTCAAGAGCATCTTCTTCATCGAGTGGTTCCACCGCCTGCTGGGGCGCTTCATCGGCGTCTTCTTCTTCCTGCCCTGGGCCTTCTTCATGTGGCGGAAGATCGTCACGCCCAAGGAGGCGCGGGTGCTGCTCGGCTGGTTCGCGGCCGGCGGCTTCCAGGGAGCGCTGGGCTGGTTCATGGTGAAGAGCGGCCTGGTGGACGTGCCGCACGTGAGCCACCTGAGGCTCACCCTGCACCTGGTGTTCGCGCTCTTCGTGGCGATGGGCCTGCTGTGGACCGCGCTGTCCTACTGGACGCCTCGACCCGTCGCTCCCCAGAGCATGCCCACCTGGCCCTCCCGCCTCCTGCTCGGGCTGGTGCTGGTCACCGTCGTCTGGGGCGGCTTCATGGCCGGGCTCCACGCAGGCCTGGTGAGCGACACCTTCCCCCTGATGTTCGGCGCGCTGGTGCCCGCCAACGCCTGGGAGGCCACCTTCGGCTGGACCAACCCCTTCCAGAACGTGGTGACGGTGCACTTCCTCCACCGGTGGCTGGCGGTGGCGACGGTGGGCGTGGCGGTGTGGGCGTGGCACGTCTCCCGGCGCATGGGGCCCTTGGCGGCGCGGGCCGGCTGGGCGGTGCTCGCCTTCGCGCTCCTGCAGCTCTCCCTCGGCCTCGCCACCATCTGGCTGCACGTGCCGGTGTGGCTCGCCGGCTGGCACCAGGTCAACGGCGCGTGCCTGTTGCTCTCGGCGACGGCGCTGGTCTTCGCGTCGCCGTCGGCGATCGCCGCGATCGCTCCTGGCCCCGCGGAGGCGTCGGGCGACGCGGCGCGCGCCTGAGCTCCAGCTCGCTCCCCTGGCCGTTCGGCCCAGAGCCCCTCGGCCGCGCGCCTCTCGCTGACGCCGCGAAAAATTCGCCGCGGTGGGCCCGGCGAACTCGCCACTCGGGTGACAGAATGAAGGCGGAGGTGCACATGTCCCGCCTGGCACAGTCCCTCGTCCTTCTCGCCACCCTCTCCCTCTCCGCCTGCGTCGTCCGCGTGAGCGAGCCGGTCGCGGAGGTGGTCGCGGTCGAGCCCCCGCCGCCGCAGCAAGAGGTCATCGGCGTGGCGCCCTCCCCCGAGCACTTCTGGATTGCCGGCCACTGGCGCTGGGAAGGCCGCCGCCACGTCTGGTACCCGGGCCACTGGGAGCAGCGCCGCCACGGCTTCCAGTGGGTCCCCGGCCGCTGGCACCACCAGCACCACGGCTACGTCTGGGTCGAAGGCCACTGGGAGCGGACCTAGCCACCTGAACGAACATTCAGTTTTACGAGCGTCGGACAGGCGGGTCCGCTAGATCGCCTCGCCATGGCGGAACCGGAATACCTCAGCGTTCGCGGCGCTCGCGAGCACAACCTCAAGGGCATCAACCTCGACATCCCGAAGAAGAAGCTGGTGGTCTTCACCGGCGTCTCCGGCTCGGGCAAGTCGTCCTTGGCCTTCGACACCCTCTACGCCGAGGGCCAGCGGCGCTACGTCGAGTCGCTCTCGGCCTACGCGCGCCAGTTCCTCGGGCAGATGGAGAAGCCCAAGTACGACACCCTGCGCGGGCTCTCTCCCACCATCTCCATCGAGCAGAAGGCGGCGTCGAACAACCCACGCTCCACCGTGGGCACCGTCACCGAGGTGCACGACTACCTGCGCGTGCTCTTCGCCAGCATCGGCGTGCAGCACTGCCACTCCTGCGGCCGCAAGGTCGGCAAGCAGTCCGCCCAGCAGATCGTCGAAGAGATCATGAAGGCCGGGCCGGGCACCAAGCTTCAGCTGCTCGCGCCGATCGTGGTGAACCGGAAGGGTGAATACAAAGACGTGCTCGCCGACGCCCTCAAGCGGGGCTTTTCCCGCGCGCGCATCGACGGCAAGGTCTACTCGCTCGAGGACAAGATCGTCCTCGACAAGAAGCTCAAGCACGACATCGAGCTGGTCATCGATCGCCTGGTGCTCAAGCCCGACCTGGGCCCGCGCCTCACCGACTCGGTGGAGAACGCGCTCAAGGAGGGCAAGGGCGTGCTCATCGTCACCGACGAGACCGCCGCGAGAACCGCCGACCGCACCATGAGCGAGCTCAACGCCTGCCACCACTGCGGGCTCTCGTTCCCCGAGCTGACGCCGGCGTCCTTCTCCTTCAACAACCCGCTGGGCATGTGCCAGGAGTGCTCCGGCCTCGGCACCCGCGCGGAGATGGACGAGGACCTCATCGTCCCCGACAAGACGCGCTCCATTCGCGACGGCGCGGTCGAGGTGTGGGCCTCGGGCATGGCCCGCGGCGAGGGGTGGACCGCCGACCTCGTCGATCAGCTCTCGCAGGCCTTCGACATCGACCTCGACACGCCGTGGAACAAGCTGCCCAAGACTTCGCGCGACATCATCCTCTTCGGCGCCGAGGGCAAGGCCGTCACCGTGAAGTGGGGCGAGGCCCGCTGGAAGATGGAGTGGGAGGGGCTCGTCAACAAGCTGATGCGCAGCTTCAAGACGACCAGCTCCGAGGCGAGCCGGCAGTACTACATGAAGTTCCTCTCGGACAAACCGTGCCCCGTCTGCAACGGCGAGCGCCTGCGGCCCGAGTCGCGCGCGGTGAAGGTGCACGGGAAGTCGCTGGTCGAGGTGTCGCGGCTCACCATCGCCGAGGCGGTGGACTTCTTGGGGAAGATGCCGCTCTCCAAGAACGAGGCGACCATCGCCCACGAGCTCTTGAAGGAGATCCGGAGCCGCCTCGGCTTCCTGGTCGACGTCGGGCTCACCTACCTCTCGCTCGATCGCGCGGCGTCGTCTCTGTCCGGCGGAGAGAGCCAGCGCATTCGCCTCGCCTCGCAGATGGGCTCGGAGCTCACCGGCGTCATCTACATCTTGGACGAGCCGTCCATCGGCCTGCACCAGCGCGACAACGGGCGCCTCATCGCGACCCTCAAGCGCCTGCGCGACTTGGGCAACTCGGTCATCGTGGTCGAGCACGACGAGGAGACGATGGAGGAGTCGGATTGGATCGTCGACTTCGGCCCCGGCGCGGGCGAGCTGGGCGGCGAGGTGGTGGCCGAGGGCACGCCCAAGCAGGTGATGGCCAACACCAAGAGCCAGACCGGCGCCTTCCTCTCCGGGCGCGAGGAGATCGAGGTGCCCGCCACGCGGCGGCCGCGCAAGAAGGAGCGGCTGGTCATCGAGGGGGCGAAGGAGAACAACCTCAAGGATCTCACCGTGGAGATTCCCCTCGGGCAGCTGGTGGCCATCACCGGCGTCTCCGGCGCGGGCAAGTCGACGCTGGTGAACGACATCCTCTACCCGTCACTCTCGCGGGCCATCTACCAGACGCGCGAGGTGCCGGGCCGCCACAAGGCCATCCGCGGCATGGAGCTGCTCGACAAGGTGGTGGACATCGACCAGCGCCCCATCGGCCGCACGCCGCGCTCGAACCCGGCGACGTACACCAAGGTCTTCGACGCCATCCGCGAGGTGCTGGCGCAGACGCAGGAGGCGCGGACCTACGGCTACACGCCCGGGCGCTTCAGCTTCAACACCAAGGGCGGCCGCTGCGAGGCCTGCGAGGGCGACGGCGTGAAGCAGGTGGAGATGCACTTCCTCGCCGACGTCTACGTGCCCTGCGAGGTCTGCGGCGGGAAGCGCTTCAACGACGCCACCCTGCGCGTCCGCTACAAGGGCAAGAACGTGGCGGAGATCCTCGAGCTCTCGGTGCGCGAGGCCATGGGCCACTTCGAGGTCCACCGGGACATCATGCGGGTCTTACGGACCCTCGACGACGTGGGCCTCTCGTACTTGAGGCTCGGGCAGAGCTCGCCCACGCTGTCCGGCGGCGAGGCCCAGCGCATCAAGCTCTCGCGCGAGCTGGCCAAGGTGGCGACGGGCAAGACGCTCTACATCCTCGACGAGCCCACCACCGGCCTGCACTTCGAGGACATCCGCAAGCTGCTCAAGGTGTTGAACCGCCTGGTGGACGCCGGGAACACCGTGCTGGTCATCGAGCACAACCTCGACGTCATCAAGTCGGCGGACTGGGTGATCGATCTCGGCCCCGAGGGCGGGGACGGCGGCGGGCGGATCCTGGCGGAAGGAACGCCGGAGGCGGTGGCGGAGGTGAAGGAGAGCCACACCGGAAAGTACCTGCGGCACGTGCTGGAGAAGAGCCGAAGGCAGCGCGTCGGGCAGCGGGTGGCGTCGTAGCGGCGGCAGGCCAGGCGAATCCACCGTTCATCCTGAGCAGGGAAACCGGCTCTCGCCGGCCATGGGTGCTGAAGGAACAGAAGGTTTCACAAGCGCGAGCTAAGGCGTGCGCTCGCGTGAGAGCAGTCAAGACCGTCACACGGCTGGTGCGGAAGTCTGTGCCCGAGCCTGAGTAGAGCCGACCGGGGGCTGACCGACCAGAATCGGAGCACTACGCGCGGACGCAAGAGACCTACGCAACAATCACGCAGCGTTGCGCCGGGAGAACTCGGTCCGGTGGCGCTCAAGGAACGCCTTCGAGAGCTCGTGCTTCTGCGGGCGGGTCAGCGCGCGGCCTTCGAAACGCTCGAAGAGGTGCTGGTACTCGTGCCTGGGGACCTGATCGCGCACTCGGTGGCCGACCACGAGCCGCAAGTCCTCGTCGAAGGTCACCAGGTGCGCGTCGAACGCGCCGTCGTGGAGGCGGTTCAGACACAGACCATTGCCTGGGTTCACGCGCAACTCTGGCGCCGCAGCCCAGCTCACGATGTGGCTTGCCACTAGCAACTCGGGCGCGGCGATACCGGTCAGGGCGCAGCGCCGGCCGTAGTTCGTCAGGACGAGTCGACGAAAGTAGGACTGGGCCAGTCTTCGCGACGCCGACGCCGGGGCCTCGGTTGGGCCCTCCCAGGGCTTCGGCTCGTCAGGTTCAGGCGGACTGCCCGCCTCGTCCGTCTCGGCCAACCAGAGCCGCTCGGCCTCCTCGACGACATCCGGACGCTCGTGGAACTCGGCCCAGATGGCCCGGTCGAACTCGCTCGCGCCGACGAGCCCGCGGACGCCCCTCGCGGCCTCCTCGGAGTCGAGCGAGGTCAGGTTGCCCAGCTTCATGGCCACGCTGTCCGGCGTGCGGTCCAGGCGCTGTGCCAAGGCGATGACCTCGGGGTTCGTCTTGTGCTGTTGGCCGAAGGGGATTCGTTCGTACAGGTGCAACGCCAGCAGCAGCTCGTCGCGGGTCCAACGCTGACCTGCCGCCATGGGGCCTCCCTTGAACCGGTTCGGGAGTGTGCCAGGTGGCGGCGGGAGGTGCTCGCTGTGCCCTCAGGCGTCACGGGTCTCGCCGAGCGTTCCGCGGCTCCTCGAGCTGCAACATGCAGTTGGAGACGGCACGGTTGGTCGATTCGGAAGACGAGCCCAGCGCCGCGGCCGTTTCTCGGAGTCGGGATCACCGTAGGCCGTTTCTCGGAGTCTTCTCGGCAGGAATCGGTGAGGATCGGCTTCCAGCCATGACTCTCAAGCACGCAATCGTGGGGTGCGGTGCGCTTCTCGTCCTCCTGCTCGTCGGCGGCTGCGGCCAGCCCGCGAAACAAGCCTGCGTCCCTGGGCAGTCCGTCGCGTGTGTCGGACCCGGTGCTTGCCCAGGCGGACAGGCCTGCCTCGCGGATGGCTCCGGGTACGGCCCGTGTGAGTGCGCCGCGACGGGCGGCGGACAAGCAGGCGCGGGAGGGACCTCGACCGGCGGCGCCGGTGGCGGTGCGACAGGAGGGTCCACCACAGGGAGCGGCGGCGGGGAGATGGATGCCGGCTCCGATGGGGGAGCGGGCCCGGTGGATGGCGGTGTGGATGCGGGAGCGTCCACGCTCGCAACATTCGACGTCTCCTGGAATTTCGCGTCGAACGGCCTCTTCGCGAGCCCGGATTGCGCCCAGGCCGGCATCAGCTCGGTCAGCGTCAGCATGGATGCGGGAACACCACTCGTGTTCCCCTGCCCGGCTGCGTTCTCCAACGACGGCGGAGGCCCTGTCGTTCGGCTCTCCTCGACTGACGGGCCGCACACCATCGACCTCGTCGCATCTGACGATGCGGGATTCATCTGGGCCCAGATGCACGGGCCTCCGCTCGTCCTGGACGCCGGCGTGTACGCCGGGCAGCTCACGTACACGCTCCAGTGGACGGTCGGGAGTCTTCCGCTCGCGTGGGCATTTCTGTCAGGAGGGGTGCACCGGAGCTGCGCCTACGTCGGGGCAACGCAGGTCCGCATCGACCTGGTCGATTCGCAGAATCGACTGGTATTCGGCACGGCCGGCCGGTTCGTCAACTGCATGACGAGCGGCGTGCAGGGAACGACGCTGAGCAATCTCCTTCCCGACACCTACCGAATCTCGCTCCAGGCCTGGGGCGCGGGGGCCATTCTGTACGAATCGGACCTCAACAACTGGCCCCCCGGAACCGTGACGGCGAATGCTTTTCCCCAGGTCACCGCGTTCACGTCGCAGATCGTGCTGGCGCCTCCCGGCAGTGGGAGCGGCGGAGGTGCTGGCGGGGGCACCGGCGGAGGAGGTGGCGGGTCGTGCGGAGCGCTGGGGCTCCCGTGCTGCGCCGGCAACGGGTGCTTCAACGCACTCGTCTGCTTCAACGGGTACTGCGCATCCCCAACAGACGCCGGGGCGGCACCCTGCGGGAGAGATGGTCAGCCGTGCTGCGCCGGGAGCTTCTGCCTGTTCCCCTACGTCTGCGACGGCAACACCTCGACCTGCCACATCGGAGGAACCGGCGGGGGAACGGGTGGAGGCACCGGGGGCGGAATGGGTGGAGGAACAGGAGGCGCTGGGGGCTCAGATGCGGGGAGCGCTTTCGACGCCGGCGTGAGCCCAGACGGTGGAACCACGTGCGGTGACCTCTGCCAAGCGTGCTGTGGCGGCACGAGCTGCAGCTCCACCCTGCGGTGCGTCTCCGGCATCTGTGAGGCGCCCTCCCCGCTCAACGGCTTCCCCACGGGTCCTGTCGGGCAGTGCTGTACCGCGTGGCCGGAATGCTCGGGGGCCGCATGCCTCGCGCAGAGCGGCAACCAGTACTCGGGGGGCTACTGCTCCGCGGACTGCAGCGCCTCGGCATGCCCTTCGGGGTCTTCGTGCTCGTCGTTCGCGGTTCCTGGTCAGAGCGTGTGCCTCGCCAACTGCAGCGGCTTCGGACAGAGCTCGTGCCGGCCGAACTACATTTGTGAACACCACCTGGTCGACACGAACAGCGCCCAGGGAACGTGCTACCCGGCGTGCGCGTCAGCGAATGACTGCTCCGGAGGCTCGGGGTCGGGACTCCGGTGCCAGGGCGGATACTGCTGCGGAACGCCGGGGTTCCGGTGCTGCACGACGGGAGCGGCGTGTTCCATTGGGACGTGCCAGTCGGATGGGTACTGCGGGTAGCGGACCAAAGTTCACGCGGGGGACACAGCACCAACATTCGGCGAGTACGTCATCGCTGGGGCGTTCGCGATCTCGCCAACGCCGAGGCGCTCGAGAAGCTGAAGCCATCGTAATCCTCCGAGCGAGGCGCGCGTGGCCCGGGACGCGACGTATCCTTCTCGCTCCCCCGCCCGTCTCTCCGGCATGACCAACCCCACTCCCTTCGCCGATCCCGAGCTTCCCTCCGTCCTCCAGGCGTCCTGGCGCCGCTTCCTCGACGTGGTGGAGCCCTTGCGCCCCGACCTCTACCGCTACTGCCGCCACCTCACCCGCAGCCCGTTCGACGCCGAGGATCTCGTGCAGGACACGCTCGCCCGCGCCTACGTCACCGTCGGCCAGATGCACGGGAGCGGCCCAGAGCACCCGCGCGCCTGGCTCTTCCGGGTGGCGTCGAACCTGTGGCTCGACCGCGCGCGGCACCAGCGCCTGTCGGAGGCGCTCCCGCCCGGCCCCGCGGTCGCCGGCCCTCCCGATCTCGTCGGCACCCGGGAAGCCGCCGGCACCCTGCTCAGCCAGCTCGCCCCTCAGGAGCGCGCCGCCGTGGTGCTCAAGGACGTGTGCGGCCTGTCGCTGGAGGAGATCGCGGAGGCCCTCTCCACGACCACCGGCGCGGTGAAGGCCGCGCTGCACCGGGGCCGCGGCAAGCTCGCCGAGCCTACGAGCGATGCGCCGGCCTCCCCCCGGCCCGCCGCCATCGACGCCTTCTGCGCGGCCTTCAACGCCCACGACGTCGGTCGGCTCACGTCGCTCCTGCTCGACACCTCCTCCGTCGAGGTCCTGGGCGCCACCACCCTCTACGGCCCTGACAAAGCCAGCAAGACCGTGCTCCCCGGCATGCTCTTCGGGAGCCAGCGCATGGCCGTCGCCGATCCGGTGACGGGCATGGATCCCTCGCTGGTGCAGGGCGTGCTCCCCAAGCCGCCACGCTCCGAGGCCCGGCAGTACCGCGGCTCGTGGCTGGTGCTCCTCTGGTACGCGCATGCCGACGGCGAGTTCGTCCGGGGCCTGGTCACCCTCGAGGCCGAGGGCGATCGCGTGGGCCGGCTGGTGAACCTCTTCTACACCCCAGAGCTCCTCGCCGACGTCTGCGCCGAGCTCGAGGTGCCCTACCGGCTCAACGGGCGCTCGTGGTGCGTCCCCAAGCCATAACGACTGCCGGGCCGCTCCCCGGTCCGCCGCGACTGGTCGAGCTCAGCCCCGAAGATTCATCACCTCTGGACTCGCAACCGTTCTGCCCGAGCGAAGTCGAGGGCCCTCTGGAGCCGCGGTTGAGGGGTGGGTCCCTCGACTCCGCTCGGGACGAACGGCGTGGGTGAGGATGCAACGAGTCAGGAGAGCTCAGCCTGACGGCGGCTTCTGCCAGCCCCGGAACGCCTTCAACAGCGCCTCGCGGGTCTCCGGGCTCGGCTCCGGCGGAGGCTGGGGCACCCGGCCGAGCACCGCCTTGGTGAGCTCGAGCTGCTTCACGTACCGCCGGCAGGTCCCGCACATCGCCAGGTGCACGCGGAAGCGCCACCGGTCCGCGAACGAGAGCGCGCCCTCCGCGTAGGCCGTGGCCAGCTCCGTGATCTCGCGGCAACTCAGCATCTGCGCACCTCTGAAGACCCTTTGCCCGAGCCTCCAGCTCCTGTCTCGCGTCGCGGCCAAACGTTACCCCCGATCGCGCCCGCCCGCCCCGACCGAACGCGTCGCCGCCGGCGGCTGTAACGCCTGAGGCCGTCCCGAGACTGCAGGGAAACCCGCGGTCCCCAAGGAGCAACAACCATGGCAGCGATGTGTCCCATCGATGGGTGCAAGGCGAAGAAGGGCATGTGCATGCACGACAAGGTGATGGTGGCGATGGCCGTCTTGATGATGGCCGCCGCCGGCGCGCACTGGGGCCTGCACCTCGTCTGAAGGAGCGCTCTCGTGTTCCCGCCCGCCGCGCCCACGCCCACCTTCCCGTACCGGGTCCTCGAGAAGGTCGGCGAGGGCGCGATGGGCTCCGTCTACCGCGCCGAGGACCTCGAGCTCGGGCGCCGCGTGGCCATCAAGGTCATCAAGGCCGGCCTCCTCGCCTCGATGGCCCCCGCGGACGCGCAGGCCCTGGTGCAGCGCTTCCTCCAGGAGGCGCGCGCCGCCGCCGCCTTGACTCACCCCGGCGCGGTGACCGTCCACCGCGTCGGCACCGAGGGCGGCTGGCCCTTCATCGCCATGGAGTGGCTCGAGGCCAAGACCCTCGACGAGCTCCTCCGCCAGCGTCACCGGTACGAGGCGGCTCAGGTGGCGCGGCTGGGCCTCCAGGTCCTCGACGTGCTCGCCGCGGCGCACGAGGCGGGGGTCGTCCACCGCGACATCAAGCCCGCCAACCTGCTGGTGACCCGCGACGGCCGCGTCAAGGTGGCCGACTTCGGCATCGCCCGCCTCCAGGGCTCGTCGGTGGCGCACACCCAGGTGGGCATGATCCTCGGCACGCCCCAATACGCCGCCCCCGAGCAGCTGGCCGGACAGGCCGTCGACTGCCGGGCGGACCTCTACGCCCTGGGCGGCGTCCTCTACGAGGCCACCGTGGGCCGCCCGCCCTTCGACGCCCAGAACCTCTACGAGCTCATTCACCTCGTGCAGACGAGCGCGCCGGCGCCCCCCAGCGCGCGCGTCGCGGGCGTGCCCCCAGCGCTCGACGCCGTGCTGCTCCGCGCGCTCGCCAAGCGGCCCCAGGAGCGCTTCGCCAGCGCCAGGGAGATGGCCACCGCGCTCCAGCCGCTCGTGAGCTCGAAGACGCCCGGAGGCGCGCCCCCGAGCGCCCCGCGAGCGCCCCGCACACCCACCACGCCCCCGACGCTGGCGCACGTGCCCGCCCTCGCCGTCGAGGGGAACACCGCCGCGGTTCTGGTGGCGAACGCCGTCCGCTCCTGGCCGGCCGCCCCGGTCCCGCGCCAGGCCACCGAAGCGCTGCTGGAGCGCCTCCTCGAGCGCCCCCTGCACGCTCCGGCCTTCTGCGGAGCGGTGGAGGTGCCGGGCGCCTGCCTGCTGGTGTGCGACGGCATCATCTACGCCGCCTTCGACGCCCAGAGCGGGCGCACCGGCGACGCCGTCCTCGAAGGGCTCGCCCCGTCGGTGGACGCGACCCTGCACGCCGTGCCCGCCGGGCTGGAGCCGCGGGTGGTGGTGCTGCTCGCCGCGCTGCTCTCGCCCCCTGAGCCTCGGCTGGCCGGGCTGGACTCCGCCTATGCCGACCTGCCCCGCCTCGCCGAGACGCTGAGCGCCGAGGGCTTCGACGGCGCGCTGCGCTTCTCCCGCGGGCCACAGCTCGGCTTCGCCCTCTTCAGCCGAGGCCGCCGGGTGCTCGACCTCTTCGGCGCCGGCTGGCCGGGCCTCGCGCCGCCGCGCCGCTGGGAGGAATGGATCGCCGGCAGCACCGCGCACGCCAGCGTCGAGCCGCGGCGCACCGTCTTCCCCTCGATGACGTTTCGCCAGCAGCTGCGCGAGCTCGAGCTGGAGGTCGTCCGTCCCCCGCCGAGGGAGAACGGCGCCCTGCGCTCGGACACGCTCGCCGAGGCCCAGGCCCTGAGGCTCCGGCCCCGCGACGCGGCCGCCGGCCAGCTTCGCCGCGGCGACTCCACCCTCCAGGCCCTGGTGGATCAGGACCCTGCCTTCGCGCTCGCCCGCTGGGCCCTGGTGGACCTGCCGCCCCAGTTCGAGCAGTTCGGACGCTCCTCCCGGTGGAAGGCGCTGGTCGAGCCGCTCTCCCTCGTGCGAACTGTTCGGCTGCACCACGCCGCGCTCGCCGGCGGCGAGCCCCACGCCTTCGACGTCGCCGCCTTCGGCGAGGACGGGCGGCTCACCCACCTCTTCGAGCGGGCCACGCAGGGAGACCGCGCCCGGGTCGAGCGCTTCGTCGACCGCGTTCTGGCCGTCGCCTCCGCCCCCGGCGCGGAGAAGCTCGGCGGCGCCGTGCTGGTGGCGCCGCGCTTCTTGGACGACGGCCTCGAGGCCTACCTCCAGGCGCTCCGCTCGGCGGGGAAGTCGCTGTTCGCCGGGCTCGACGCCTTCACCCACAAGGAGGGCTTCGTTCGGCTCTCGGCGCGCTCGGGCCTGCACCTGCTGCTCGTGGAGGAGGACGGAGGGCGCCGCCGGCCGCTCATGCCGGAGTAGCTGGCCGCCAAGCGGTTCACCGGCGGAAATGCGCCTCGAGCTCGGCGCGCAGCCTGGTGCGCGCGCGGTGCAGCAGCACGCGCTGGTGCACCGCGGTGACGCCCAGAATGTCGCAGACCTCCTCCGCCGAGAGCCCCTCGACGTCGCGCAGCTGCACCACCGCCCGCTGCCGCTCCGGCAACCGCTCCAGCGCCAGCCGGAGCGACTCCACGGCCTGCTTCCGCTCCAGCAGGGCATCGGCCGTCTCCGCGGCCCAGGGCGTCGGCGGGGCCAACCAGTGTCCGGCGGTGCCGAAGCGATCGGCCAGCGGCGAGTCGCCCTCACCCTCGAGCTCGGAGAGCGGCGTCGTGCGCTGGTCCTTCACCGCGCGAGTGCGCGCCTGGTTGGCGAGCACCCGGTACAGGAAGGTCTTGAGCGACGAGCGCTGCTCGAAGGTGCCGAGGCCCTCCAGGAAGGCCTGCCAGGTCTCCTGCACCACCTCCTCGGCGGCCGCCGGCGTCTTGACGAAGCTGGCGGCGACGCGGAGCAGCCCCGCGTGATGCGCCTCGACCAGCTGAAGGAAGGCGGCCTCGTCCTTCGCGAGGAGCCGCCGGACCAGCTCGGTCTCTGCCTCCCGTTGCGCCTCCACGCCAGCCACACCGGCTCCTTACCACGGGCCGCCCCCGCTCCCGTCGAAGGGCGCCGAATTCCGGCCCACCGTCCGACTGCTACGCTTCTCGAGCTCGCGTGCCCTTCGCCTTCGCCATCCTCGCCGTGACGCTCTCGGCCGAGCCGGCCAGGCCGCGCCCATTCCGTCCGCTCATCGAGCCCGACGAGGTGGGGCTGCTGGACTTGAAGCGCCACCCCAACACCTTCGACAACCGCTGGGTGCGGGTGCGCGCGTACTTCGCCTGCGACAAGGGCGTCTGCCGGCTCTACCGCTACAAGGAGCTCCACGCGCTCCTCGACTCGAGCGAGTCGGTGCGAGTGACCGTCGATCTCGAAGACGGCGCCGAGCAGGCCAGGCGCCTCGATCGCCAGTTCGTCGTCGTGGAGGGCCTCTTCGACGTGAAGGCCAAGGCCCGAGAGGCGCACCTCTCCGGCGGGCTCCACCACCTGCGTCGCCTCGAGGCGTGGACACCGCCGCCGGCCGACGAAACTGGCGGCGGCACGCTCATCGAGGTGCACTGAGCGAGGACGGGCTTCGACGAGCTCACGGGGTCGACCGGAATGTGGAACCGGGCACCGTTCAGTCGGAGCGAAGTCGAGGACCTCGGCTGAACCGATCGGATTCTGGAGACTCGCCGGCCCTCGACGCAGCCGGTCCTGGGCGAAGCCGAAGGGCTCAGAGACTGACAGTTTTTGAGCACGGGTGGTTGAGGCCCGCACGGGTTCGTGATCTGCCTGTCCGTGGAGGCAGGCATGAGCAAGACCCAAGGACT
>JBBIOE010000197.1:0-15424 GCA_037443525.1 Archangiaceae bacterium
CTGAGCGGCGGAAGGGATTCGAACCCTCGACCCCGAGCTTGGGAAGCTCGTGCTCTACCAACTGAGCTACCACCGCGTGACCCCTCTTCTCCCTCTACTCATCGCCCATCGTCAAGCACTCCTGACGTCTCAGTCGCACGTAGCGGACCTGCTACAACCTCTCCCCCATGGGCGTCTCCCTCGACGAGGCCAAACCGGCCCTTTCCCCCACCGCGAAGTTCCAGCGGCGCTCCGACGGCTCCGGCGGTGTCTACGATCCCTCCACCGGCGCCTCCCTCGAGGTCGCGCCCGATCAGGCCAGCCTCCTGGCGCTCCTCGACGGCCAGCGCACCCTCGCCGCCGTCATGGAGGCCCACTACGCGGCCTACCGCTCGATGCCGCTCGCGGCCCTCGACGATCTCCTCACCAAGCTCTCCGACGCCGGCGTCCTCGCGGGCGCTGCCCACCGCGCCGCGCGCCCCAAGGCCTTCATCGCCAGGCTTGCCGCCCCCCGCATCCTCCTCCGCGCCCCCATCCCCGTGCTCGGCGCGATCGCCGGCCTCCTCTCCCTCGTCACGCTCTTCCTCTTCGCCCTCGCCCCGCCGCCGCTCGAGCCGCTCTCCACTCGCGACGTCCTCCTCGCCCTCGCCGGCGCCGTCCTCGCGCACACCGCCCGCCGCTGGTTCCAGGGCGCCGCGCTCTTCGCCATGGGCGCGCCGGTCTCCCACCTCGAGCTCGGCCTCACCTCCGGCTTCCCGCACCTCGGCCCCGACGTCGGCGCCAGCGTCCTCCTCAACCGCGGCCCCCGCGCCGGCTCCCTCGTCGCCGGCCTCCTCGGCCTCGGCGCCACCTTCCTCCTCGCGTCGCTGTACTCCCGCGGCCTCGCCTTCGGCGCCGGCGTCGTCCTCGTCGCCGAGCTCTGCCCCTTCGCGCCGACCCTCACCGGCAAGCTCCTCGCCACCCTCGCCGGCAAGGTCGACCTCCAGGAGCACGCCCGCGCGTACATCGATCGCCGCCTCCTCCGCCGCGTCGCCTCCAGCCAGACCTTCGACGGAGAGACCTCCCTCGTCTGGACCACGCTCTTCTCCTTGGGCTGGCTCGGCCTCGTGGTGCGCCTCGTCTTCACCAAGGGCGCCGTGACCACCTTGCGCCTCCTCGCCCTCAGCGTGGACGAGGAAGGCGCCTCCAAGCTCATCCTCCAGGCCGGCGCCGTCGTCCTCGCGCTCCTCCTCCCGCTCTCCCTCATCGCCCTCGCCGCCGCCGTGGTCCGCGCCTTCCTCGCGCTGCGCCCGCCCAAGGCCACCGACGCCGGCGTCGCGACGCCCACCGGGACCGCCAAGACCGACCTCGCCACCATCCCGCTCTTCGCGCGCCTGCCCGACACCGAGCGCCAGGCCCTCGCCGCCGTCGGCGAGGAGCGTCACTTCCACAAGGCCGCCACCCTCGTCGCCCAGGGCGCCACCGGCGATCGCTTCTTCGCCATCCTCTCCGGCCACGTCAGCGTGCACGTGGAGGCCGACAGCGGGCTCTCTCGCGAGGTCGCGCGCCTCGGCCCCGGCGACTGCTTCGGAGAGGCCGCGCTGCTCGGCGAAGGCAAGCGCACCGCCACCGTGAAGGCCGAGGACGACGTCACCGTGCTCTCTCTCGGCACCGACGCCTTCGCCCGCCTCGCCGGCCAGCTCGGCGCCGCGCAGCTCTCCGGCGTCATCCGCACCAGCGCCGCCCTCAAGAAGAGCGCCTTCTTCGGCGCGCTGCCGGCCGAGCGCCTCTCCTCCCTCGCGTTCCACCTCGCGCCCCGGCCCGTCACTCCCGGAGAGGTGCTCATCGAGCTCGGGCAGAAGGGCGAGGCCTGCTTCCTCGTCTCCGAAGGGAAGTTCGAGGTGCTCGGAGACGAAGGGAAGACCGTCGCCACCCTCGGCCCCGGCGATCACTTCGGAGAGGTGGCGCTGCTCCGTGACGTCCCCCGCACCGCCACCGTCCGCGCCGTCGAGCCGGGCGTCGTGCTGTCCTTGTCCCGCGAGGAGTTTCTCTCCGCCGTCACCCGCGACCTCGGCCTCTCCCGCCGCCTCGAAGCCCTCGCCGCCCAGCGCGTGGAGGCCGCCCGATGATGAAGCTCCTCTTCGCGCGGCTCCTGCCTGGCGCCGCCGCCGTCGGAATCTTCACCTCCGCGCTCTCTCCGGTGCAGGGTACCTTGAAGATCTTCGCCATCGCCGCCGATGCGCTGTCCGGTGAGACGAACGGGGAGGAGGCGCCTCCGCCCCTGGACCCCAAGGTCATTCAAGAGCTCCAGCACCCGGGATCGGCCACCCGCAGCCGGCAGGTCGAGTCCGGTTCAGGCTCCGCCAAGCGCAAGAGCCTCGAGGCCTTCGCCAATCAGCTCGATGGTTCGGCGAAGAAAGAGGACTTCGGGTGGAACGCCGGCGACCGCGCCCCGAAGCCCATTCAGTTGAAGGGGCAGCCGGGTGGGAAGAAGGCGACGCAGGAGGCGGCGAAGTAGGGGAGGAATTCGGCACCCTTCGACTTCGCTCAGGGTGAACGGTGGTTCGGCGGGTGAACGGGAGGGTTGGGAATTCCGCACCCGTCGACTCCGTTCGAGGGACCCGAAGTTCGGCACCCTTCGACTCAGCGCAGGGTGAACGTTAAGGTGCCCCGCTCGCGATGCCCCGCCGCTTCCCGTTGAGCGCTCTCGTGGTCCTCACCCTGACGGGCAGCGTGTGGGCCGCGCCGCCGCCGCCGGAGCTGTCCGCCGCCGACGCCGTCCGCCTCGGCCTCGAGCACAACCTCGACCTGCGCTCCAAGCGCTTCGATCGCGACCGCTCCGCCGCCCTCGCCCTCGCCGCCTGGCAGCCGTACTCCCCGGTGCTCTTCGCGTCCTCCACCGGCTCGCGCACGCCGCCGGGCACCGTCGGCATCGAGGAGCGCCGCTTCGACTCCGCCGTCGGCGCCGCCTGGCGCTCGCCCTACGGCACGCAGCTCTCCGGCCAGGCGGAGTTGGACCAGGCGCTGCCGGGCTCCGGCGATCCCGTGAACAACGCCTCCGTGAGCCTCGTCGTCGCCCAGCCCTTGCTCAAGGACGCGTGGGCCGCCGGCGCGTCGCTGCCGCTCATCGAGGCGCGCTTCAACGCATCCATCCAGGCCGAGATCTTCAAAGACCAGGTCAACGCCGCCATCGTCGCCCTCGAGACCGCCTACTGGGATCTCGCCCTCGCCCAGTCCGATGTCGAGGTGAAGATCCGCAGCCGCCAGCGCGCTCAGTCCCAGTACGAGGACACCAAGGAGAACATCCGCCGCGGCATCATCGCCGAGAGCGAGATCTACGTCGTCGAGGAGAACGTCGTCATCTTCGACCAGGACCTTTTGCGCGCTCACGAGGATCTCGCCAACGCCCGCCGGCGCCTCGGCGAGCTGCTCGTCGCCCGCCCCGAGGACCCCATCAAGGCCACCGACGCGCTCGTCGTCCCCAAAGATCGGCTGCCGCAGCGCGACGCCGCCGTGCAGCAGGCCCTCGCCACGCACCCCAAGGTCGTCGAGCGCCGCTTCCGCCTCGACCTCGCCACCGCCCGTCGCGCGTACTGGGCGAACCAGGTTCTCCCCTCGCTCGGAGTGAACGCCGCCGTGGCGCTCCGAGGCTTCGACACCGCCCTCGGGTCGGCGTGGAGCGAGGTCTTCGCCAGGCCCCAGCCCGAGGGCCGGCTGGGCCTCACCTTCTCGATGCCGCTCGATCGCGCCGCCGTCAATGCGTCCTACGAGCGCGCGCAGATCGACGTCGACCAGGCTCAGGCCGAGCTCCTCCGCGTCGAGCAGGCCGCCCGCTTCGAGGTCGAGACCGCCTGGAACGATCTCGACACCACGCTGCGCTCGCACGTCCTCGCCACCCGCCAGGTCGAACTCGCCGAGCTCAAGCTCAAGGCCCAGGTCGAGAAGTACCAGAGCGGCCTCTCCACCCTCGCCGACGTGGTGCGCTTCCAGCGCGATCTCGACTCGGCCCTCAGCGCCGCGCAGCGGGTCGTGCGGAGCGCTCGCGTCGGTCAGGCTCGCCTCCTCTCCGCCATGGGCACCCTGGCGGACGCGCGGCAGGGGACGAAGCCGTGAGCGCCGAGGTCCTCTCCCTCGTCGAGGAGCCCGCGGCCGACGCGCGCGCCCCCGAGACGCACCTCGAGCTCACCGGCATCACCAAGGTCTACAAGACCGATCGCGCCGAGGTGCCCGTGCTCCACGGCGTCGACCTCACCGTCACCCGCGGCGAGCGCGTGGCCATCATGGGCCGCTCCGGCTCGGGGAAGTCGACGCTCCTGCAGATCCTCGGCTGCCTCGATCTGCCCACCTCGGGGACCTACCGGCTCGGCGGGCGCGACCTGAGCCGCCTCGACGACGACGAGCTCTCGCGCTTCCGCAACCAGACCTTCGGCTTCGTCTTCCAGGCCTTCCACCTGCTCAAGGGCCTCACCATCGTCGAGAACGTGCAGCTGCCGATGGAGTACGGCGACGTGCCCGAGAAGGAGCAGCGCGAGCGGGCGCTCGAGCTGTTGCGCCTCGTCGGCCTCTCCCACCGCGTCACCCACCGGCCCATGGAGCTGTCGGGCGGCGAGCGGCAGCGCGTCGCCATCGCCCGCGCCCTGTCGAACCGCCCCGAGGTGCTGCTCGCCGACGAGCCCACCGGCGCCCTCGACACCAAGGCGCAAGAGACGATCATCGAGCTGTTCAGCACCATTCACCGCACGCTCGGCACCACGATGATCGTCGTCACGCACGATCCCAAGGTGGCGGAGACGTTCGGCGATCGCACCATCCGCATCCTCGACGGGCGGGTGCAGACGTGAACGCGCGCCGCGCCGGACTCGTGCTCCTCGCGCTCGCGCCGCTCCTCGCCGCCACCACCGCCGAGGAGAAGCAGGGCGAGGCCTTCCAGGGCTTCCTCGTCGCCGCCAGCGCCACCGACGTCTACGCGCCCGACTTCACCTTCCGCGTCTCGGGGTGGAGCTCCAGTTGGGGCAACTGCAAGCTGCTCGAGCTCGTCGAGGACGGGAAGACCGTGAAGAAGGGGGACGTGGTGGCCCGCTTCGAGTTCGGCGCCAAGGACGCGCTCAACTGGATCAACGATCGCATCCGACGCGCGCAGGCCGACGAGCAGCAGGGACGCATCGGCGCGGACCGCGACGTCGACTCGCTCACCCTCGAGGGGCAGCGCAAGACCATCGAGTCGCGGCTCGCGGGCCTGAACCTGGAGAAGGAGCGCGCCGTCTCGAGGCAGCAGGCGCAGATCTACCGCCTCGCCCACCAGCTGGCGGAGTTCGAGGTCGAGGCATCGGCCCAGCGCCTGGCGTCGCGCCGCCAGTCGCGCGCCGCCGAGCGGGCCTACCTCGAGGGCTCTGTGACGCAGGCCAGGGCCGACCTCGATCGCTACGCCTTCTACGAGAGGCGCTTCACGCTGCTCGCGCCCCACGACGGCGTCGTGCGCCACGCCTTCAACCCTCGCGAGCGCCGCAAGGTGAAGAAGGCCGACGGCCTCCAGTCCGGCTCCAAGGTGCTCTCGGTCGGCAGGGACTCGACCCTCGCCGTGCGCTTCTTCGTGCCCGAGCACCAGCTCTCGCGCGTGAAGGTGGGCGCGAAGGTGACCGTCGTCTCCGTCGCGTCGGCCGAGGAGTACTCCGCCGAGGTGAAGAGCATCGGCTTCTTCCCGCAGGAGCTGGGCTTCTTGCTCGAGAACGAGGACCTGCCCAACGGCCGCGAGAAGGCCTTCGAGGTGAAGGCCGAGTTCGCGACGCCTCCCAAGGACTTGAACGCCGGCACCGAGGTGCGGGTGAGGGTGGCGCCGCGATGAGGTCCACCAAGGCGCTCAGGCGCAGCCTGGTGCAGTTCCGCACCCACCCCTTGCGGACCTCGCTGGCGCTGCTCGGCATGGTGCTCGGCGTCGGCTCCGTGGTGGGCATGGTGTCCATCGGCGAGGGCGCTCAGCGGGAGATTCTCGCCAGCATCGAGGCCCTCGGCGGCAACGTCGTGCACGTGAAGGCGAAGGACGTCTCCGAGGAGCGCATCGCCGAGCTGGTGAACGACTCGCGGGGCTTGAACCGCAACGATCTCAAGGCGCTCCAGAGCACCGTGGACGGCATCCGCGCCGCGACCTGGGCCCGCTGGTCGAACGTGGGCGTGTCCGATCTCCCCATGGCGACCTACGCGGTGAAGCTCGTCGCCGCCGAGCCGGGGCTCTTTCGCCTCCACCGCCTCGCGCTGGCGCAAGGGCGGGCGCTGCTCGACCTGGACGATCGCTACCAGCGGCGCGTCGCGGTGCTCGGCGCCGAGGTCGCCAAGGCCTACGGCGGGCCGGTTCTGGGGAAGCGCGTTCGCCTCGGCTACGCCTACTTCGAGGTGGTGGGCGTGCTCGCGCCGAAGCAGGGCGGGGCGGAGTTGCCCATCGACCCCGGCCAGTACAACCACGCGGTGATCGTGCCCTTCGCCACCGCGCTGGAGGAGATCGCCTCGGCCGACGCCTACAAGGAGATCGACATCATCTCCCTCGAGGTGGCGAGCCTCGATCAGACCCTGCTCGCCAAGCGCACCATCGGCCCGGTGATCAAGGCGCTCCACGGCGGCGTCGACGACTTCGAGATCATCGCGCCCGAGGAGATCCTGGAGAAGAAGCGCAACACCCAGGCCGTCTTGAACATCGTGCTCACGTCCATCGCCGCCATCTCGCTGCTCGTCGGCGGCATCGGCGTCATGAACATCATGCTCGCCAACATCATGGAGCGCATCGGGGAGATCGGCCTGCGCCGCGCCATCGGAGCGAGCCGCGGCGACATTCGCAACCAGTTCCTCATCGAGTCGATCATCGTCTGCGTGGTGGGCGGGCTGATCGGCGTGGTGCTCGGCACCGGCATCTCCTTCGGCGTGGGCGCGGGCTTCCACCTGAAGGTCGCGTTCGCCTGGCAGGCGATGGCGGTGTCCTTCTTCCTCTCCGTCGGCGTCGGGCTGGTGTTCGGGCTCTGGCCCGCCTTGCGCGCCGCGTCGGTGAGCCCCGTGGAGGCGCTGCAACATGAGTAGCCGGGCGAGTTGGAGGGCGGTGCTGGGCGTGGTGGCGCTGGCCGGGTGTGGCGAACAGGTCGCGCCCGCCAGGAGCCTCGCGCCGGTGAAGCGCGGCGAGCTGGTCTTCTCTTCGAGCTTCTACGGCGAGCTGGAGGCGGCCGAGAGCCACCCCATCTTCGCGCCCGAGTTCCGCAACGTCTGGCAGGTCGCCGTCGAGTCGGTGCTGCCCGACGGCACGCTGGTGAAGAAGGGCGATCGCGTGCTCGCGTTCGCGGGCGGCAGCTTCGAGGCCGATCTCAAGGATCGCGAGGCCGAGCTCCTCATCACCCAGGCGAGCCTGGTGAAGGTGCTGGAGCAGAACGAGGACGAGCGCATCAACCGGCAGCTCGCGGTCAAGCGCGCCGGCCTGGCGGTGGAGCTCTCGAAGCTCAACGTGGTCGAGGGCGTGAACCTGATCTCGAAGCTCGATCTCGAGAAGGCCCGGGTAGAGCTCTCGCGCGCCGAGCTGCAGCTCGAGCTGGAGAAGAAGGAGCTCGCCACCTTCGAGCGCCGGCAGGCGGCGGCGATGGAGGTCGAGCGGCTCAAGGTGAAGGCCGCGCAGGCCAAGGTGGACGAGACCAAGGCACAGCTCTCGAAGGTCGAGGTCTTCGCGCCCGCCGACGGAGTGCTCTACGCGCCGTACACGCGGCTCAACTGGGTGATGACCAAGGTGGCGCCGGGGAAGGTGGTTCGGCCGGGCGACAAGCTGCTCGAGATTCCGGAGCTCGATCGCTTCAAGGCCTCGGTCTACGTGCGGCAGCGCGACGCCTCGCAGGTGCGGGTGGGCGACGACGCGGTGGTGGTGGCGACCATGTTCCCGGACCAGCCGCTGAAAGGAAAGGTGGTCAGCCGCGACGAGTTCGCGACCACGCGCAACGAGCGCACCGGCAGCTCCGGCCCGCAGGGGACCCTGAAGGAGATTCGGGTGGTGCTCGAGCTGGAGAAGAGCGCAGCGCCCTTGCGCCCGGGCGGCACCGTGCGGGCCGACATCTCCACCGTGCTCGCCAAGGACGCGCTGCTCGTGCCCCTCGCCGCCCTCGCTGAGAACAAGGGCAAGTACACCGCGACGCTCAAGAGCGGGAAGACGGTGCCGGTGAAGGTCGGGCAGACCTCGCTCACGCACGCCGAGGTGCTCGATGGGCTCTCCGACGGGGACGAGGTGCGGCTCGAGTAGGCGTTCCGTGCGCGCCGAGAGGGTTGATCGAAACGAGCGACTCCGTTCAGCCCGAGCGGGGTCGAGGGCCGGCAGGTCCGGAATCGGATCGGTTCAGAGGAGGTCCTCGACGCAGCCTGTCCTGAGCGGAGCCGAAGGGCTCGGACTGAACGGTGGCAGGTTTCGCAGGTCGCCGACCCTCTGCGCGGAGTCGAAGGGTGCCGAGCTCCGCTCCCCGGCTCACTCGACGTAGGGGCTCTCCTCGATGGTGTCGTTCTCCGGCTCCGGCCGGGGCCTCGGCGCGGGCGCGGGCGGCGGAGTGGCCGGGAACGGCGACGGCCGCACCGGCCGCATCACGATGGGCGAAGGCGGCGGGGCCGGGCGATCGATCTCCCAGCCCAGGCCCAGGTTCAGGAACGGGACCGTGAAGCTGGCGAGGCCGAACTCGAACGCGGCGTAGACGTTGCCGAAGCGCAGGCGGGCGCCGAAGCCGGGGCTCAAGATGGGCAGCACCACGTTCTCGCGGGTCACCTTCGCCGGGCCCGCGAGGAACCCCAGCGCGAAGGTCGGGTAGAGCGTCAGCGGCTCGACGGTCTGGAAGTAGAAGCGCATCGCCAGCTCCGCGCCGACCGCCCAGTCTGTGGCGGGGGCGTCGAGCAGCTTCACCGCCGCGGAGTTGGTGGTGCCGAAGAAGTGAACCCCGAAGCCCACGCCCTTGGGCGCCGCCACGCCGAGCTCCGCGCCCATGTTGGGCGAGATGCCGACCCCGCCCGGCGGGACGCCGACTCCGGTGCGCAGGCCGACGAACAGGCGCGCGTCGCGCTTCCACTCGTCCTCCTCGACGGGGGCCGTCACCTGCAGGTTCCCGCTCGCGTCCGAGGGCACGGAGACGGTGCCGGGTTGGTTGATGAACACGTGCCGCTGGGCGAAGGCGGGCGTGGCGCAGACGATGAGGCACGACGCGACGACGAGTGAACGGTGCATGGCGATCTCCCTCGGGCGGACGACGCGCGGGCGCGCTGCATCGCCGGTGCCGGGCCGTGGTCGCGCGACAACCGCGCGGGATCGCGATCACGACGCGCCGCGGCGAGCGCGAGTCCTTGCTCAGCTCGAGGCGGCGACCCGCGCAGCTGCGCTCGGGCGCGTTCGACTCACCTCGTGGGCGCGGCCGGGGTGGCGCTCCCCGCGGGTGGAGCGCTTCGACGAGCTCAGCGCGAATGGGGCCTGCTCACGGAGGGTTCGCGCACCCGCCGGTCCCCGCCTCGGGGGCCGCCGGCACGACGAGGTTCTGCGGGCAGGAGAAGTCGAGCAGGTCCATCAGCGCGCTGGCGTTGGCGTCGCGGGGGGTGAGCGCCGGCAGCCCGAAGATCGTCTCGATGAAGCGGGTGATCGCCGAGTGATCCTGAACGGTGTGCGAGACGAAGCTCCGCTTCGCCCACGGTGACACCATCACGAACGGCACGCGCACGCCGCGATCGACGAAGGGCTCGCTCGGGCTCGCCGCGCAGGCCTTCTCGGTCGGGGGCACGTGATCGAAGAGCCCGCCCGCCTCGTCGTAGGTCCAGATGATCGCGGTGCGGCCCCACTGAGGGCTCTTCACGGCGTGGTCGTAGATCGTCTTCGTCCAGGCCTCGCCCTTCTGCATGTCCGCCGGCGGGTGATCGTCGTCGATGCTGTCCCGCGCGTCGACGAAGGCCACGTTCGGCAAGGTGCCCTGATCGAGCGCCTCGTAGAGGTCCTCCATCGTGTGCATGCCCGGGTCCTTCATGGTCATGGCGAGCGAGCCGGAGAAGGGCAGATCGAACGTGTACGCGCCCCAGGTGAGCTGCGCGTTCATCAAGAGCTGAATCAGCGACGGCAGGTTCGGCTGCGGGTAGACGATGCCGGTGTCCCAGACGCCGGCGTTGGTGCCGAACATCATCATGTTGCGGTTGGCGTAGGTCCCCGTGTCCATCGACGCGAAGTGCCGGTCGTTGAGCGCGAAGGTCTTCGCCAGGAAGTAGTAGAAGGGCAGGTCGCTCTCGTCGAAGTACTCCATCGCCCAGTGGCCATCGCTCCCGGTGGTGTGCGCGGCGTTCACGACGAAGCCGTCCATCTTCCCGCCGTTGAGCACCGCCCGCATCGACTGCGACTGGTGCCCGGGATCGAACGGCGTGCAGGTCGTGGTCGCCCGGTGCGGCGCGACGGCGGCGCCGGTGAGATCGGGGTTGGTGAAGTCGGCGGGGATCGCCTCGGTGCCCGGCTGCCCGCGATCGTGCAGCTTGCCGAGGATCTGATCGAAGCTGCGGTTCTCCTTCATCACCAGGATCACGTGACGAATCGGAATCGCCGACGCCACCGCCGGGTCGATGCCCAGCGTGTCGGCCGCGCGCGCCCCGGTGGTGAAGGCGCACGCCTTTCGCGCGTCGCCGTGCCTATCGGCGGAGATGACGGTGCCGCACGCGAGCGTTGGGTCGTCCGGTGGCGTGGTCATCTTGGTGATGCGCCCGAAGCCGTAGTCCGGCTTCTGCGGGTCGCAGCCGACGAGGAGCACCACCGCCACCAGCGCGAGCGCGGCTCTCATTGCACGCCTCCGGGCACGATGCCCAGGTTGAGGGTCGCCGCGAAGTCCGGAGCGTTCGCGGTGTCGAAGGCGACGTGCGTGTCGCCGTAGACGAGGTGGTTGATGTCGCGCCCGAGCGAGGCGGTCAGGCCCAGCGACACGTGCGAGCCGATGAAGACGCGCACGTCGCCCCGCACCTCGCCGCGCGAGGTCTGATCGGTGAGGTTGAGCGCCGGGTTCACCCGAGGTTGCGAGACGCCCCAGAAGCCCTCCACCGTGGCGCGGAAGCCGGTGGGGAAGTCGAGGCGCACCGCGAGCCCGCCGCCGGTGAAGGCCACGCCGTTCCCGTTCACCCGCGCCGCGCGCCCCAGCTCCTCGCCGAACGCCGACACCACGAAGGAGTGCCCCGCGTCGAGGAACGAGCCGCCCGCCGAGAGCCGCGCGAAGCCATCGGCCGTCACGCCGCCGAAGCCGCTCGAGTCGTTGATGGTGTTGAGCTTGCCGAGGGCGAGGCCCGGGTGGGCCAGCACCGCGAGATCGCCGGCGACGCGCAGGCCGAGGTAGGTGCTCCAGGGCCGGTCGGCCTGGAAGCGATGCCCGAGCTCGACGTCGCCCGTCGCGCGCCCGCCCAGGTAGTCCGCGAAGGGGTGCTGGTTCGCGAGCCAGCCACCGCGCGCCACCACCGTCGCTCCGAACTGCAGGAGCCAGGCGCGGTCGGCGAAGGGCTCCACGCCGTACCAGCCTCCGCCGAGCTGAAACACCAGGAAGTCTCCGGAGTGGCCCGAGCCGACGCCGTCGTCCTCGACGATCGCGAGGTAGCGGTAGCGCGCGCTCCCGGGCGGCGGCGGGGGCGGGGCCTCGGCTGGTGCCTTGGCGAGCGCGAGCGTCACGCCGGCGTCGGGCGCGACCTCCACCCCAGCGTCGGCGGGCACCTCGGCGTGAGCGCGGGGCAGGGCGGCGAGGGCGAGTGCGATCGCCAGCGCGGGGGCGCGGAAGGGCTTCAGGCTGGGCACGGCCAAGGCTTCTGCCGCAGCCCACGACCATGCGCAACGACCGCCTCGTGCGCAGGCGTTGCGGTCGATCGCTCGGCGGCCTGCAAGAAGGTGGCGCTCACCCGCCGCTTTCTCGTGGCACGAGGCAAGCAGCGGTGTGATCGCGAAGGAGTCGACCATGGCGCTCTCGTGGCTCCCGCTGCTCCTGCTCGCCGCCGCGCCGAACGACGCCGGAGCGCGCGCCCGCCTGCAGGCCGGCATGCGCGCGAACGTGGTGCAGGTGGTGATCCTCCAGCCGTACCTCGTCAGCCCGTCCGCGTTTCGAAACCCCGCCAACGAGCGAATGATTCGGCACTCCATCGAGGGCCTGATGGCGCTGCGGCACTTCATGCGAACGGGCCTGCCGGGCGAGAGCTCGCTGGCGACGATCTACGGCGACGAGATCGACAGGGCCCGGGCGGAGTTCGCGCGCGGCGAGAAGGACGCGGCGCGGATTCGCCTCACCGGGCTGACGTCGATGTGCCTCGCGTGCCACAGCCGCACCATCGTGGAGCAGGACTACCAGGACCTCGGCCGAGTGGTGGAGCAGCTCGCGACCGACACCCAGGAGCGGGCGCGGCTGTACGCGGTGACGCGGCAGTTCGCGAAGGCGCGGGCGGCGTGGGCGCAGGCCCTGGCGGTGCCGCCGTTGAACGACTCCGAGGCCGCCGATCAGAGCAAGGCCCTCCGGCTCGCCGTGGTGACGCTGGTGCGCGCGGAGGGCAACCCCAGCGCGCTGCTCGAGCTGCTCGAGCCGCAGGTGGAGCGCACCGACTTCCCCGGCTTCTTCCGGCGCGACCTCTGGCAGTGGGTCTTGGACCTCGAGGCCTGGCGGGCAAACCCGGTGGACCTGGTGGTGACGCCGCCGCGGGAGTTGGTGGACCGCGCCCGCGCGCTCATCGCCACCACCCGCGCCGCCGCGCTGCCGATCGCGGACGATCGCTTCCTCGTGCCCAACATGCGGGCCGCCGCGATGCTGCAGGAAGCGCTCGATCGCGAGCCGTCGGGCACCTTCCGAGGCGAGGCGCTCTACCTGCTCGCGGTCGCCTCCTCGACCGAGGCCGAGCCCGCGCTGTGGCAGCTCGACGCGATGTACCTCGAGGCCTGCATCAGAGAGAACCCGGGCTCCGCCATCGCGAGGCGCTGCGCCGAGCGGCTCTCGGATCGAATGACCTACGCCTACACCGGCGTGAGGGGCGGGCCCTTGCCCGTCCAGCTCTCGTACCACCTGGGTGAGCTGAGGCGGCTGGCCCTCGGGCCGCGGGCGGTGCGGTAGCGCGCCGGCCGACCCTCGTCCTGGCCACGAAGTCCTTCGTTCCCACCGGCCCGCGAGTAGATTCCGCCGGCCATGTCCGAACCCGTTCTCCCCAAGCACGCGCGCGTCGTCGTCATCGGCGGCGGCGTCATCGGCACCTCCACGGCGTACCACCTGGCTCACCTGGGCTGGAAAGACACGGTGCTCCTGGAGCGCGATCGGTTGACCTCGGGCACCACCTGGCACGCGGCCGGGCTCATCGTCAGCTTCGGCTCGACCTCCGAGACCTCGACCGAGATGCGCAAGTACACCCGCGATCTCTACGCGCGGCTCGAGGCCGAGACGGGCCTCGCCACGGGCTTCAAGCCGGTGGGCTTCATCGAGGTCGCCGCCGACGAGGATCGCCTCGAGGAGTACCGCCGGGTCTCGGCCTTCAACCGCCACTGCGGTGTCGACGTGCACGAGATCTCGCCCGCCGAGGTGAAGAAGCTCTTCCCGCTGGCGAAGACCGACGATCTCCTCGCCGGCTTCTACGTGAAGGAGGACGGCCGCGCGAACCCGGTCGACCTCACCATGTCGCTCGCCAGGGGCGCGAAGTTGAAGGGCGCCACCATCGTCGAGCAGTGCCCGGTGCTGGAGGTGCTCACCAGGCACGGGCAGGTCAAGGGCGTGCGCACGCCCTACGGCGACATCGAGTGCGAGTACGTCGTCAACTGCACCGGCATGTGGGCGCGGCAGCTCGGCGCGAAGAACGGCGTCAACGTGCCGCTGCAGTCGACCGAGCACTACTACCTCATCACCGAGGCGATGAAGGACATCGACCCGAGCTGGCCGGTGCTGGAGGACCCGGGCTCCTACGGCTACTTCCGCGAGGAGGGCGGCGGCCTGATGATCGGCCTGTTCGAGCCGATCTGCGCGCCGTGGATGGTGGGGGGCGTGCCCGAGGACTTCTCCTTCGGCGATCTCCCGCCCGACTGGGATCGCATGGGGCCCTACGTCGAGAAGGCGATGAGGCGCGTGCCCCGCTCGATGGAGATCGGGGTGAAGAAGTTCTTCTGTGGCCCTGAGAGCTTCACGCCCGATCTCGCGCCGGTGGTGGGCGAGGCGCCGGAGGTGAAGAACTACTTCGTCTGCGCGGGGCTGAACTCCATCGGCATCCTCACCGGCGGCGGCATGGGGCGCATGCTCGCGCACTGGATCACCACCGGCCGGCCGGACGTGGACATCACCGGCATCAACATCGATCGCCTGCACACCTACCAGGCGAACCCCGAGTACCGGAGGACGCGCACCGTCGAGTCGCTCGGCATGGTGTACCAGTGCCACTACCCGTTCCGCTCGATGACCACCGCGCGCGGCGCGAAGAAGTCGGCCATCTACGACCGGCTGGCGGCGGCGGGCGGCTACTTCCGCGACGTCTCCGGCTGGGAGGGCGCCGACTGGTTCGCGCCCGACGGCAAGCCCGATCCCGGCCCCCTGTCGTTCAAACGGCCGGCGTGGTTCCCGCACTGGAAGGCCGAGCACGAGGCCACGCGCAACGGCGTGATCCTCATGGACATGAGCTTCATGGCGAAGTTCCTGGTGCAGGGGCGCGACGCCGGGCGGCTGCTCAACTTCATCAGCGCGAACAACGTCGACGGAGCGGCGGGGCAGATCACCTACACCCAGTGGCTCAACCAGGGCGGCACGCTGGAGGCCGATCTCACCGTCACCAAGCTCTCCGACGACAAGTACTGGGTGGTGGCGAGCGACACCGCGCACCGGCACGTGGAGACGTGGATGAAGCGCCACTTCGGCGCCGACGCGCACGCCTACGTCACCGACGTGACGAGCGGCTGGGCGCAGATCAACGTGCAGGGCCCCAGGTCGCGCGAGCTGATGCAGAAGGTGACGTCGGTCGACCTGTCGAACGCGGCGTTCCCGTTCCGCTCGGCGAAGGAGATCGACATCGGCTTCGCCCGCGCGCTCTGCATTCGCATCACCTACCTGGGTGAGCTCGGCTACGAGCTGTACGTTCCCACCGAGCAGGCGACCCACGTGTACGACCGGCTGATGGAGGCCGGGAAGCCGTTGGGCCTGCGCCTCGCGGGCCTCAAGACGCTGGCCAGCTGCCGCATGGAGAAGGGCTACCGCGACTACGGCCACGACATCGACAACACCGACTCGGTGCTCGACGTGGGCCTGGGCTTCGCGGTGGACCTCAAGAAGCCGGGCGGCTTCCTCGGGAAGGAGGCGGTGCTGGCGAAGAAGGCGCAAGGCCCGCTCAAGAAGAGGCTCCTGCAGATCCTGGTGACCGATCCCGAGCCGCTCCTGTTCCACGCCGAGCCGGTGTGGCGGAACGGCAAGGCGGTCGGCTACGTCCGCGCGGCGTCCTACGGCCACACCCTCGGCGGCGCGGTGGG